>JAUYGN010000100.1 GCA_030690545.1 Solirubrobacteraceae bacterium | reverse complement strand
CAGGCGCTCGCCGACGGCGCGCGCGAGGTCCGGCGTCGCAGGGTGCTCGAGCTCGCCCGCGAGCTGCGTCAGCGTACGTTCGAGGTCAGTCATCGGCGATCTCCGATCGCAGCTGATCGAGCGCGCGCGAGAGCCGCGACTTGACGGTCCCGCGCCGGCAGCGCAGCGCCGCCGCGGTCTCCTCCTCGGAGAGCTCGAGCAGATAGCGGCAGGTGATGACGAGGCGGTGCGGCTCGCTCAGCCCGTCGAGCGCGGCGAGCAGTGCGTCGCGGCGCTCGGCGGCGAGGACGGCGGCCTCGGGAGACGGGGCCGCGCCTCCCGAGATCCGGTCGTCCGCGGCGCGCCGTGCGAGCCCGGCCCGGCGGCCCGCGGAGCGGCGGCGGTTGTGCGCCTCGTTGCCGACGATCCGCAGCAGCCAGGGGCGGAACGGCGCGCCGGCACGGAAGCGCCAGAGCGCGCCGTAGGCCTTGACGAACCCGTCCTGCGCCGCCTCCTGCGCGTCGGCGGCGTCGCGGGTGATGAGGTGGGCTGTGCGGAAGGCGATCTGCTCATGCATGCGGACGAGCTCGGCGTAGGCGTTCACGTCCCCGCGCATGGAGCGCGCGACGAGGTCGTGCTCGGAGCGTGGTCGGCCCGCCACCGTGGTAGTACACCGCGTGCGGCGTCGGCGTTCCGTTCGGAACGTCGTGGAACGCGCGGGCGGCGACAGGCGTAGGAGCCGTGATGACCGTTCGCGCTCGCATCGTGGCGGCAACCGCGGCCGGCGCGGCGGTCGCCGCGTCGCTGCTGGTGCTGCTCTCCGGCGGCGCGGCGGCACCTGCCGTGTCGCCCGAGGGCAGCGACGAGCGTCCGCGCGGCGTGCGCGTCGGCTGCGAGCGGCAGTCGGGCGCGGGCTTCCCGGGCGCCTACGCGAGCCGTCGCAACCTCGTCGTCGGGCCGCTGGCGCTCGTCGGGGCCGCGGCGTTCACCGACGCCGCGACGACGCTCGAGCACGGAGGCGGCAAGTTCCCGCTGCTCGTGCGCGCCCGGCACACGGTCACCGTGTCGGTGCCCGCGAGCCATCGTGCGATCGCCGGCCTGAACTACGGCTTCCAGCCGCTGGGCCGGCACACGATCTCGTTCACGGCGTGCCCGGCCGCCAGATCGCAGAGCAGCGCCGGCGGGCCGGTGACCTTCTGGTCGGGCTTCGTCCTGACGACGGTCCCGAGCTGCGTGCCGCTCGACGTCTGGGTCGACGGCCGGCCGCGACGGCGCGTCGCGATCGCGATCGGGCGCTCGTGCGCCGGGCGTGCCGGCGCCACCCCGCCGCCACCGCCGCTGCGCGACTGCGCGACCCGCGCGGAGGCCGGGCGGCCGGAGCCGCCCGAGCGGCTCCGGCCCCAGCCCGGCGACGTCACGATCGGCCCGCTGCGGTTCGTCGGCCTCGCACGGCTCGCGAATCCCCGCAAGCTCGAGCTCGGTCGGACCGGCCCGGTGCACCGCGCGTCTCGCCGCGGGAACGAGGACCATCGCCTGTACCGCGTCAAGGCCGGCGTCCTCGTGCCCGCTGGCGTTGCGGCGACGCTCCGCGTCGGCTCGGGTGCCGAGGGCTGGGCTGCGCTGACGTACACGCCGCACCGATCGCGGTCCGCGAGCGGCGTGCCCGCCGTGCGCTTCGCCGCCTGCGCCGCGGACGAGCCCGCGTTCAGCCATGACGGCGCCGTCGGGCCGATGACGGGATTCCCCGGCGGCTTCGTCCTCGCTCGGGCCGGGTGCGTCCCGCTCGAGGTGACCGTGCCGGGCCGGCCGCCGATCCGCGCCCGCGTGCCGTTCGGCGTCAGGCGCTGCCGGTAGCGCGCCGAGGACACCCGCCGTGTGCGTGAGCCGCCTCCCGGCTGATCGCCGCTCGACTGCGGCGGTGCGACGTCAGCGCAGCAGGGCCGGCAGGAGCGCGTCGCGGACCGCGGCGTCGACGCCGTCCTGCCGGAAGGGTGCGAGCGCGTCTCGCGCGCGGGACGCGTAGCCGTCGTCGGCGGGGGCGTCGAGGGCTGCGCGCAGTGCGGCGGCGAGTGCTTCGGCGTCGTCGGCCGCGTCGACGACGAGCCGCGGATCGAGCGCGCGTGCGAGCTGGAGGGCGGCGTACGGGCCGGGCGCGGCGGTCGTGACGAGCCGGCAGCCGTCGGCGAGCGCCTCGAGCTGCGCGATCCCGTAGTCCTCGCGCCTCGGCGCGGTGACGAACACGCGGGCGCGGCGCAGGAGCGGGCGGTAGGCGTCCGGTGAGAGCACGCCGACGACGCGCACGCCGGCGGCGTCAATCCGCAGGTCGGCGCCGGCGACGACGAGCTCCTCGGCCGAGCGCCGTGCGATCGCCCAGGCGGCGAGCACGCGGTCCAGGCCCTTCTTCTCCGGATTGGCGGCGTACGTCAGCGCGGCGACGTCGCGCGGGGCGCCCGCGTCCGGCGACGGCTCGACGGCGATCGGCACGACGACCGCCTCGGCGCGTTCCTGCGGCGCGCCGGCGAGTGAGCCGGCGTCCCACGGCAGGAGCAGCGGCGCCTCGCGCAACCGGCGTCGTTCGAGCGGGCGCTGCCACACGCCGTGCCTGCCGGGACGGTTCTTGACCGCCAGTGCGTCGAAGCGGATCGCGCCTGGCCGCGGCCAGAAGAGCGCCGTCGTCGTCGTTGAGTACACGATCGTGCGCGGCGCGTGCGCGGCGATCCCGGCGTGCGCGGCGGCACGCGCGGCGCGTGCCCAGGCGAGATCGGTCAGCGCGAACGTGCGCAGCTCGCGTGGCGGGCGTGCCGCGACGATCTCGACATGTGCTCCGGCGCGGCGCAGCGCGCCCGCGAGCTCCTCGTCGGCGGCGCGCAGCCCGGCCGTCGATCCGAGCGAGACGATCAGGACGTCGGCAGGGATCGTCGGCCTCGTTGACGTGACGGCGCTCAGCGCACGGCCCCGTTGACGGACACGATGTCGCGCCGCAGGCCGGGTGCGCGGACGAGCTTGATCGGCTTCAACGGCGACGTCGGCTCGACGTAGAACGCGACGCCGTCGCGTTCCTCGATCGCCGTCACGGCCGCCTCCTGGCGGCGCCAGGCGAGCGCGCCGATGATCGTGAAGCCGCAGGCGATCGCCGGGATCTGCGGCACGACGAGTCCGATCCCGAGCGCCAGCACGGTCGACGCCAGCAGCGGCCACAAGCGGTTGACGAGCATGCTGCCGGGCCGCTGCTCGGGCAGCGAGTTCGTCGACTTCGCCGACGCCAGCAGCTGCGCGATCGGCGAGTTGGTCTGCGCGCGCCGGCCCAGCCAGGCCCCGATCATCGCCGCGATCACCCACCAGCCGATGATGAACTGCACGAGCACGGTGTCGTCCTGCCGGCCGGCCGCGAGCACGGTGATCGTCGCCAGTGCGGTGGCCGCGCCGGCGCAGAGCAGGACCGCCGCACGCAGGAAGTCGACGAACCGCATGCGCCGTCGCTACGCGGCCAGGGCCATGAGCATGCTGCGCACGCCCGGCGGTCCGTCGACGAGCACGTCGGCTTCCTGCTCGAGCGCCGGCGGCGTCTCGTCGGAGCGCACGCCGACGCAGACGCAGGCGCCGAGCCGCCCCTCCTCGACGAGGTCGCGCAGACCGGCGAACGCGTCGAGATCGGTCATGTCGTCGCCGACGTACAGCGCGGTCGCGAGGCCGCGCCCGTCGAGCAGCAGCCGCACGCCGCGCCCCTTGTTGATCTCGATCGGCGGGCGGACCTCGAGCACCTTGCGCCCCCAGTGGATCGCCAGGCCGGCGGCCTGCGCGCGCTCGGCGACGTCGTGCAGGGCGAGCTCGGCGGCGTCCTCGTCCGGAGCACCGCGCCAGTGGAACGCTGCGATCGCCTGCTTGTCCTCGCTGCGCACGCGCAGGCGCTGCAGGTCGGTCGTGTAGGCCGCGGACGCGAAGTCCTGGACGGCGCGCACGTGGGGAGCGATCTCGGGGTCGATCTGCACCTCCAGGCCACCGGGCGAGAGCATCTCCGCGCCGTGGTTGCCGGCATAGGCGATCGAGCCGATCGACACCATCCGCCGGGCAGTCGTCGACCGCCTGCCGCTGACGCAGCCGACGACCGCGTAGCGCTTGGCGACGGCGATCAGCTGCGTGCGGGTCGGCTCGGGGACGGCCGCGTCGTCGGCGTGGCGGACGATCGGCGCCAGCGTGCCGTCGATGTCGAGCAGGATCGCCGCGCCGGCCGGATCGGCGCGCAACGGTTCGAGCGCCTCGGCGAGCGTGGCGGCAGCGGACATGACGCCTAGTATGGCGCGCATGCCACGCCGCCGAACGCTCACGCTGGCGGCGATCGGGACCGCGGCGGGGCTGTTCAGCGGCCTCTTCGGCGTCGGCGGCGGCATCCTGATCGTGCCGCTGCTCGTGCTGTGGTGCGGCTTCGGCACCCGCTTGGCGACCGGCACGTCGCTCGCCGCGATCGTGATCATCGCGGCGGTCGCGGCGGCGCTGCACGGCGCCTACGGCAACGTCCATCTGCGCGAGGGCCTGCTCGTCGGCGTTCCCGCCGTCGCCGGCGTGCTGATCGGCACCGAGCTGCAGCAGCGCATCTCGACGAAGGCGATCTCGCTCGTCTTCGCGGCGCTGCTGATCGTCGTCGCGATCGACCTGCTCGTCGGATGATCGAGGCGATCCTGATCGGCCTCGCCGCGGGCGTCGTCGCCGGGCTGCTCGGCGTCGGCGGCGGCGCCCTGTTCGTCCCGGCGCTGACGATCGGCCTCGGGCTCAGCCAGCTCGAGGCGGAGGCGACGTCGCTGCTGGCGATCATCCCCGTCGCGCTCGTCGGCGCCTGGCGTCAGCGCGCGCACGGCAACGTCGACCTGCGCACCGGGGCGCTGCTGGGGTTCGTCGCGGTCGGCGGCGCCGCCGGCGGGGTGGTGCTCGCCAACGCGGTGCCGCAGCGCGCGCTCGAGGTCGGCTTCGCGATCTTCATCCTGTTCGTCGCGTTCCAGCTCGTGCGCCGCGAGCTGTGGTCGGTACCGCCAGCGCCGGAGGCCGGGGCGCAGGCGTAGGCCGGCGTCGCTCGTCGGCTGGTCGTGGCGCCAGCGTTTCGTGAACGGCATCGATGAGGAAACGGGGCTCGAACCCTGGCTGGATCGCGAGCGCCGGTGGCCGGTCCGATCGCGGCTCCTGGCAAGGGGTGTTCGCCTCAGCGTCCACATGGCGGACGCTGAGGCGAAGACCCCTGCCGGTAGGCGATCTCACTCACCGCTCTTCGGTGCTTCTCCCTCTATCGATGCCGTGCCCGGGCGCGGCGGATCGCACGGACGATGGGGGCGACCACCGGCGCCGGCGCCAGCGCTACGGCAACCCGTGCTCGAGCGCGCCCTTGACGGCCGCGTCGAGCGCGTTGAGGCGGTGCAGCGCGAGCGCCTCGGCCGAGCCGAAGCGCCGGCCCGGCGCCGGGTCCGGGCCGTGGTGGCAGAGCACGCAGTGCTCGAGCGCGAGCCGGCGGTCGGCGCCGAGCGCCGGCACGCCCGCCGCGCGCTCGCGCAGCAGCGCGAGGCCGAGCTCGATGTGCCCGAGCAGCCGTCCCGCCTCCGTCAGCCCGATCTCGGCGCCGTAGGTGAACTCGCGCGTGCGGCCGAGGTCGTGCACGAGCGCGGCGGTCATCAGCAGGTCGCTGTCCAGGCGCGGGTGCAGGATGCACGTCTCCTGCACGAGCGTGCCGACGGCGACGGTGTGCTCGAGCAGGCCGCCGAGGTAGGCGTGATGGCCGTTGCGCGTGCATGGCGCGCGGCGCCAGTCGGCGCGCAGCGCCGCGTCGCCGAGCAGCGCTCCGAGCAGTGCCCGCAGGCCCGGGTCGTGGACCTCGCGGGCGAGGTGCTCGAGGAAGCCGTCGAGCTCGTCGAGGTCGCGGTAGGCGACCGGCAGGAACGCGGCCGGGTCGGCCTCCCCCTCGCGGGCGCGCGCGATCGCGCGCAGCTCGACCTGCAGCTCGTCGCGGAAGCGCTCGACGCGCCCTGCGACGCGCACGAGATCGCCGCGCTCGAAGCGGCCCGCGAGCACGTCGGCGTCGCGAAACGCCCGCCCCTGCACCGCACCGGTCCGGTCGCGCAGCTCGACGGCGAGGTAGGGCGTTCCCGAGCGCGACATCAGCCGGTCCTTGCGGGTGCACGCGAAGATGCCCTCGACCTCCTGCCCGGCGCGGAGCGTCGCAATCGTCATGGGGGCGCTCACCAGCCCATGATGTACCGTGAATCGGATGCAGCCCCTGATCTGGGAGAGCCGTCCCGACGGTCTGCGAGCCCCGGCGATGATCGCCGCGTTCAGCGGCTGGAACGACGCCGGCGACGCCGCCTCCGCGGCGCTGACGTTCATCGGCGAGTCGCTCGGCGCCGAGCGCTTCGCCCGGCTGGACCCCGAGGAGTTCTACGACTTCCAGTCGACGCGCCCGCAGATCGGCTTCACCGACGAGCGCAAGCGCGAGATCACCTGGCCGGGCATCGAGATCTTCTTCGCGCGCGTGCCGCGCGCTCCGCGCGACCTGATCCTCGTCCAGGGACCGGAGCCGTCGATGCGCTGGGCGACCTTCTGCCAGAACATCATCGACCTCGCCGAGGCGCTCGGCACGCAGCTCGTCGTCACGATGGGGGCGCTGCTGGCCGACGTGCCGCACACGCATCCGGTCTCGATCACCGGCCTGGCGTCCGACGAGACGCTCGTCGAGAAGCTCGCGCTGAAGGAGACGACGTACGAGGGGCCGACCGGGATCGTCGGCGTGCTGCACACGGCCTGCATGGCGGCCGGGCTGCCGTCGGCGAGCCTGTGGGCGGCCGTGCCGCACTACGTCGCGGCCGCGCCGAACCCGAAGGCGGCGCTCGCGCTCGTGCGCAAGATCGAGAGCCTCGTCGCCGTCACGGTCGACGGGACCGAGCTCGAGACGGCGACCGAGGAGTACGAGCGCCAGGTCGGCCTCGCGGTCCAGTCCGATCCCGACGTGCAGGCGTTCGTCGAGCGTCTCGAGCAGGCCGCCGAGCGCGACACGTCGCCGCTGGGCCCCGGCGACCTGCCGTCCGGCGACACGATCGCCAGCGAGTTCCAGCGGTTCCTGCGTCAGCAGGGCCCGCCCGAGCGTTGACCGCGGCCGGCCCGCAGCGAGCCGCCGCCGGCGTCGTCACGGCGGTCAGCCGCAGCGCGACGCACACGATGACCAAGCCGACCGGCGACGCGATCCGGCTGCTCGCCGGGCTCGGCGTCGAGGGCGACGCGCACAGCGGCACGACGGTCAAGCACCGCTCGCACGCCCGCCGCGACCCGACGAAGCCCAATCTGCGCCAGGTCCACCTCATCCACGGCGAGCTGCACGACGAACTCGCCGCGCAGGGCTTCGCGGGCCTGCAGCCCGGTCAGATGGGCGAGAACGTCACGACGCGCGGCATCGACCTGCTCGGACTGCCGGCCGGCACGCGCCTGCTGCTCGGCGACGAGGCGGTCGTCGAGGTGACCGGCCTGCGCAACCCGTGCGCGCAGCTCGACGGCATCCAGCCGGGGTTGATGAAGGCGACGCTCGCGCGCGACGCCGACGGCGCCGTCGTGATGAAGTCCGGCGTCATGGGCGTCGTGCTCGCCGGCGGCGTGGTCCGGCCCGGCGATGCGATCGGCGTGCAGCTGCCGGCCGCGCCGCATAGCCCGCTGCACAAGGTCTGAGCCTGAATCCATCGACGATCCGCGCGGCGGATCGCGCACCAGCCGATCGGCGACTTCGAACGGGGCCCGCCCTGTGGGGCGCGCCGCCTCGGTGGATCCAGGCCAGGTCAGCCGCGGGCGTCGAGATCGGCGATGTGGGTCGTCACGTTGACGACCGTCCCGCTCGGCTCGCGCACGAAGAAGCGGCGGATGCCCCACGGCTCGTCGGTCAGCGGGTAGACGATCTCCAGGCCGCGCTGCAGCGCGTCGGCGTGCGCGGCGTCGACGTCGTGCACCTCGATCGACACGTCGAGGCGCAGCACCTGCGGGTCCATGCCGGCCGCTGCCTCCCAGGCGAGGATGACCTGCGTCGTCGGCACGCTCGGCGAGACGAGCATCAGGAAGCCCTCCTGCTCCATCGCGACGCGGAAGCCGAGGAAGCGCTCGTAGAACGCGCGGCTGCCCGCCGGGTCGTCGGTGACGACGACCGGGATCGCCCGGCGGATGCTCACCGCTCGGCCGCCGGGCAGGCGAT
The DNA here is from genome assembly GCA_030690545.1 of Solirubrobacteraceae bacterium. Taxonomy (GTDB): domain Bacteria; phylum Actinomycetota; class Thermoleophilia; order Solirubrobacterales; family Solirubrobacteraceae; genus CADCVQ01. The sequence continues at coordinate 43,742 of JAUYGN010000100.1, read as the reverse complement.
CCGGTAGTCGCACATCGAGCAGACCGTATACGAGGGCGTCGGCTCGAAGTCCTGGGCGAGGATGCCGCCCCCGACCTCGTCGACGGTGTCGGCGATCCAGTCCGCGTCGATCTCCGAGCTCGGCACGCGGACCTTCTCGTCGTCGAGCACGTAGAGGTAGGCCTGCTGCGTGGCATCCAGCTGCCAGGCCTCGCGCGCGCCGACCGCGTACAGCGATAGCTGGACGTCCTCGCGCAGCGCGGTCGCCGAGCGCGGCCGGCCGGTCTTGTAGTCGATCAGCTCGTAGCCGCCGTCGGCGAGCCGGTCGACGCGGTCGACGCGGCCGCGCAGGGTGTGCCGGCCGAGGCGAAAGCTGAACGCGCGCTCGAACCAGACCGGCTCGACGGGCTCGTCGGTCACGCGCTGGTAGTAGCGCCGCAGCGCCGCGCCCGCCTTGGCGCGCAGCTGGCGCTCCTGGTCGGAGTCGCTGAAGCCGCCGCGTCGCCAGCCGACCTCGAGCAGCTCGAGCAGCTCGTCGAGCGACGCGATCGCCGACTGGTGGTAGCGCTCGAGGACCTGGTGGACGAGGATGCCGAAGCGCTGGTTGAGCGTCGGCTCCTGCGGCACGCGCAGCACGCGCGCGAACTTGTAGCGCAGCGGGCACGAGCGGTACGTCTCGATGTCGGAGGCCGACAGCGCCAGCCCGTCGCCGCGGCGCGGCAGGAAGGCCTCCAGCGAGGGCTCGCTGCGCGCCGCGCGGGCAGCGGCGCGCGCGCGGTCGTCGCGCTCGGCGTCGAGCAGCAGCGCATCCAGCGACGACGTCGCGAGCACCTCGCGCTGCAGCGGCGAGAGCGCCTGCCCGAGGCGCTCGTTGACCGGACCGAGCGCGTCGGCGACGGACTGCCCTTCGGGGCGCTCGATCAGCGCCGCCAGCTTGACGAGCTCGAGGTAGCGCGCGACGGCGTGGGTGACGTCGAGGTCGGTGTCCAGCCGCAGCTCGCCGAGGCCCTTGCCGACCCGCGCCACATCGGACAGCAGCTCGTCGCGCAGCGCCTGGAACGTCGCGTGCAGCGCCTCCTCCGGGCCGAACAGCTCCTCCTCGAGCACCTCCCACTCGGCCCCCAGCGCGGCGCGCGCCTCCTCGGCGAACGGCGACGGCGGCTGCACGACCCCGTCCGGCGAGAGCGCCGGGTAGGCGAGCACGAGCCCGCGCCCGGCGCGCGTCATCGCGACGTGCGTCAGCCGGCGCATCGCGGCCACGTGGGCGGCTCGGTCGTCGGGTCCGAGCGCCTCCTTGAGCAGCGCGTCCGGCACCGACTCGCCGGAGCGCAGGCGCGCGCCCGGCATCCGCGCCGACGTCAGGCCGAGCACGAAGACCCAGTCCAGCTCGCGCCCGGCGGCGGCGTCGAGCGCCATCAGCTGCACGGCGCCGGCCGGCGCCGGCGGACCGGTGCCGTCCTCGTCGCGCAGGCCGGCGTCGGCGACCGCCGCCGCGTAGCGGGCGAAGTCGCGCGAGCTGGCGTGCGGCGCGCGCTGCGCGTAGGAGCTCGCCAGCTCACCGAGCCGCGCGAGGTTGACGAGCCGCTCGACGACGTCGGCCTGGGCGGAGAAGACCTGCTGGCGGCGCAGCCCGAGGCGATCGACGAGGCGGTGCACGTAGAGGTCCGGCCGCGCGCTGTCGAGCGACTCCGCGGCGTCAGCGTAGAGCCGCAGGAACGTGTGGATGTGCTCGCGCGCCTCGGGCGGAAGCTGGGGCGACTCGATCGCCGCGCGCAGCGCGGAGACCATGTCGAGCTTGCGCCGGCGGGCGATCTGCACGCAGCGCGCGATGTCGACCGCGCGCAGCGCGACCGGCGGCCGCGCGAGCGCGCGGACGACGGCGCCGGCGTCGGTCGGATCGGCGAGCAGCCGCAGCCAGGCGAGCACGTCGCGAACCTCGGCCTGGGCGAAGAAGTCGGCCTCGCCGACCGTGCGCAGCGCGATCGCGCGCTCCTCGAAGGCGAGCGCGATCTGACGCCCCTCGTCGCGCGGCGAGCGCACGATGACGCCGATCCGCTCCGCCGCGCAGCCGCCTCGCACGAGCCGCTCGACCTCCGCCGCGACCGCCTGCGCCTGGGCGCGCTCGTCGGCGGCGCGCCAGAAGCGCACCGTCCCGCCGGGCGCGCCGCGCAGCGGCGTCGCGAGCCGGTCGGCGATCGGCGCGACGACGGCCTGCGCCGCGTCGAGCACGCGCTGCGGGCAGCGCAGCGAGTCCTCCAGTCGGACGACCGTCGCCGTCGGGTGGGCGCGCTGGAAGTCGTGCACGTTCTTCGTCGCCGCGCCGCGCATGCGCCGCGCGGCGCCGTCGTCGTCGGCGCTGACGGTCAGCCCGTGGTGCTCGGCGCTGAGCAGCTCGACGAGCAGCGCGGCGCCGAAGCCGAGGTCGGCGTACTCGTCGACGAGCACGTGGCGGTAGCGCTCGGCGGTCCGGGCGCGCACATGCGGGCGGTCGCGCAGCAGCGCGACGGCGCGCATCACGAGCTCGCCGGCGTCGAGCGCGCCGACGGCGGCGAGCAGCCGGTCGTGGTCGAGGTAGAGCTGCGCGAACTCGACCTCGCGCGCCGCGCGGGCACGCTGCGCGTCGTCGCCGGCCGGCAGCGACTGCGCCCACGCGGCGTAGTCGCCGGCCGTCACGAGCCCGTCCTTCATGCGGTCGATGCGGTCGACGACGTCGGCCAGCAGCACCGCCGGCCGGCCGCCGATGTCGTGGCTGTGCAGGTGCAGGTCGTCGATCCGGTCCAGCAGCAGCGCCAGCCGGTCGGCGCGCGTCACCGGTGCGAAGAAGGGATCGACGCCGGCCTCGGCGGTCTCCTCGCGCAGCAGGCGCGTGCAGAGCTCGCCGACGGTGTGGATCGCGAGCTCCTCGTAGGGCCGGTCGAGGGCGTCCTCGACCGCGCGCCGCAGCGCCGTCGCGCCGGCGGCCGACGGCGTCAGCGCGATGATCGCCTCGGGCGGCTCGTGCTCGTGCGCGACGAGCCAGGCGAAGCGCTGCGCGAGCACCGTCGACTTGCCGCTGCCGGCGCCGCCGAGCACGAGCAGCGGACCGCCGCGATGCGCGACCGCACGGGCCTGGGCGGGGGTGAGCTCCGGCACCTGCCTAGTATGCCCGCGATGTCGTGCACTCCGGACGCCCCGCCGCCCGACTGGCTCGGGGCCTGCCGGAAGGTCGTCGAGGGGATGCGCGCGGTCTTCGCCGAGCATCCCACGAGCCGCGAGCGGGTGGTCGAGACCGGCACCCGCGGCGAGGGCGGCGACCAGACGCTCGTCATCGACAGCGAGGCCGAGGACGCGGTCTTCGCCCAGCTCGATGCGCTCCACGCCGCCGGCGCGCGCTTCACCGCGATCAGTGAGGAGCGCGGCGTCGTCGACTACGACGGCGAGGGCGTCCGCGTCGTCATCGACCCGCTCGACGGCTCGCTGAACGCCAAGCGCGGCATGCGCAGCTTCGCGCTGTCGCTGGCCGTCGCCGACGGGCCCACAATGGCCGACGTCGCGTTCGCCTACGTCTACGACTTCGGGCCCGGCGAGGAGTGGTGCGCGCGGCGCGGCGCGGGCGCCTGGCTGAACGGCGCGCGCATCGACGCGCCGCCGGACGAGCGCCGGATGCCCGACGGGCGCCTGGAGATGATCACCTTCGAGTCCGCCGATCCGCGCCTGCTGGCGCCGCGGATCGACGCGCTCAGCGGCGCCGTCAACCGGCTGCGGGCGATGGGCTCGATCGCGATCTCGCTGTGCCAGCTCGCCCCGACGCGCGTCGACGGCATGTTCACGCTGCGCCCGACGCGCTCCGTCGACGTCGCCGCGGCGCAGCTGATCGTGCGCGAGGCCGGCGCGATCGTCGCGTTCCCGTCGTTCGCCGACCCGCTCGGGGCGCCGCTGGACCTCGAGCCGCATTCGCGCGTCGTCGCCGCCCGCACGCCGCAGTCGCTCGCGCAGCTGATCGACGCGCTGGGCTGAGCGCCGCGGGGCCGCGCGACGCGGCGCGTCGTCCAGCGGGACTCGCGGCCTCTGTGGCGCCGCTCGCCGGCCCGGGTCCGCGATGACCGCCGTGCCTTGCGGCGAGCCCGCCTGCGCGGTTCGCCATGATGGGTGGGTGATCGATCGCGCCCTCACGCAGCGAATCGCCAACGCCGTCTCGCGCGGGACGGTTCCCGGCGCCCGGAGCGGTCAACCCGCCACCGCGCCGGAGCCGCTCCCCGGCGACCTGTCGGCGATCTGCGCCGACGCGGAGACCCGCGTCGTGGAGTACACCGGCCTGCTCCCGGCCGCGCCGCTGCCGCCGCCCGAGGCGGTCCCCCGCTCGACGTGGATCGCGGCGAACGTCGCCTCGATGGGCGCGATGCTCGACCCGCTCGGCGACAAGCTTCCCGCCGGCGGCGTGCTCGGAGGCGCCGCGCGCTCGGCGGTCGGCACGCTGCTGTCGGCCGAGGCCGGTGCCCTGACCGGCTATCTGTCGCAGCGCGTGCTCGGCCAGTACGAGTTCACGCTCGTCGATCCCGATGCGCCCGCGCGGCTGCTGTTCGTCGAGCCGAACATCGCGGAGGCGGCGCGGCGCCTGGACGCCGACGCCGAGCAGCTGCTGACCTGGATCGCGTTCCACGAGGTCACGCACGCGGTCCAGTTCGCGGGAGTCCCGTGGCTGCGCCCCTATCTCGCCGGGCTGCTGCGCGAGCTGCTCGCCTCGCTCGACGTCAAGCTCGATCCGCGCGCGCTGCTGAAGGTTCCCTCGCGCGAGGACGCCCGCGGCCTCGTCGACGCGGTCAAGCAGAACGGGCTCGTCGGCATGCTCGCCGGCGGCGAGCGGCGCGAGCTGCTCGAGCGCGTGCAGGGCGTGATGGGCGTCGTCGAGGGCCACGCCGAGCACGTGATGGACGTCGTCGGCGCGGCAGCGCTGCCCTCGCTCGATGAGCTGCGCACGGCGCTCGACCGTCGCCGCCGCGAGCGCCCGCCGCTGCTGGCGCTGCTCGAGCGCCTGATCGGCCTCGAGGCCAAGATGCGCCAGTACGAGGACGGCAAGCGCTTCTGCGACGCCGTCGTCGCGACCGCCGGGCCGGTCGCGCTGCACCGCGTGTTCGACGCGCCCGAGCAGCTGCCGAGCGTCGCCGAGCTGCACGACCCCGAGGCCTGGATGCGTCGCACGGGCGCCGCGCCGGCGGCTGTGTAGCTGACGCGAAGGTAGGTCCTCGAGGCTCGCGGGCGGCGTGCGCAGACCTGTCCGGCAGGTTGTGCTCGGTATCCGAGTTCAACCTGCCAGCCTCCTCGAACGACGGGCGTGGTCGACCGAACGCTCGGAGTCGTGGCGGCGATCCGACTCGCCCTCGTCATCGATGCCGTTCCTGTAGCGGCCGGGAGCGCAGGCGACGGCGGAGCTGGGGTTCCCAGCCCGGAGCGGGCGTCCCGCGGCTGCTGCGGCGCGGCGCGCCGCGCCGCGGTCCACGGAACCGGTGTTCGTGTTGCTCCCAGTGCGCACGCGGGGTTTACAAACACATGTTCGGGTAGTATGTTCCGGAGCACAAGCTTAGAACTAATAGCCGATGCCCTCGATAGGAGGCACGAGATGGCCGAGACCACGAACACGTCCCCCACACCGAGCCAGACGACCCGCGAGACCGCTGCGGTCAAGGCCGCGAAGACGCGCAAGACGGCTGCGACGAAGCGCTCCACGGCAGCGACGAAGGGTGCCGGCACGCGCGCCGCCAAGCGTGGCACTGCCGCGCGCAGCACGACTGCAAGCAAGGCGAAGGCGTCGGCCGCGCGCGGCCGCGCAAGCACCGCCCGGACGGCGGCAGGCGCCAAGGACGAGCTCAAGACCCCGATCGCCCGCGCCGCCGACATCGCCGAGACCGCCGTGCTCGTGCCGGTCGGCGCCGCGCTCATCGCGCGCGACGAGGTCGTCTCGACGTTCGAGGACCTGCGCGCGTCCTACGGCACTCGCGCGAAGGCCAAGCAGGAGCTGCGCCGCTTCGAGCGCCGTGGATCGAATGCCGTCAAGGGCATCGAGCGCGACGCCAAGAAGACCCGCACGCGGGTCGAGCGTGAGCTGCGCGAGCGTCGCAGCCGCCTCGAGAAGGAGCTCAAGCGCGTCGACCAGGAGCTCAAGGGCGTCACCGAGCCGGTCAAGAAGAACGTCGAGCTCGTCGGTGCGCGGATCGAGAACGCCTACGAGAGCGGCCGCACCGCCGCCACGAAGGCGTCCGCCTCGGTCCAGGAGCGCATCGCCTCGCTGGCCTAGGCCTGAATCTCAGTGACAAGCTCGTCGTGCCGGGCGGTGGCGTCTGGCATGACCGGTAGGTCCTCGGTTCGGCGGAGCGCCCACCGATCCTCGCGGCGCATCCACGATCCTCGGTGGATTCGGGCGAAGAGCTTCTCCCACGATCGAGTACCGCAGGTCGCTCCCAAACGCCGCCGCCGCGCTCGTTCGCCGGACGCGGCGGTGGTTTACCGATTTCTCGATTGACCTGAGCGCCGCGGCACGGTGTGATTGTCGCCATGGGCGACCGCGACGCGTTCGGACGCAAGAAGGACGAGGACCCGCTTGCGGCCTTCGGCTGGGATGCCGAGCCCGCCTCGAGCGTGCCCGAGGCCGAACCCGAGACGCCGCCGTCCGCTCCGGAGGAGCGATCGACGTGGGCGCCACCCTCCGCTGACGCCGAGCCGCAGTCCGCTTGGTCCGCGCCGTCGCCCGACACCAGGCGGCCGCCCGCGTCGCGGACGGCCCGGCAGCGACCACCACAGCAGGCCGGGCGCCGGCCCGGCCGGTCGCAGAGCGAGTCGGGACGCGGCGCGATGCGGCGCGCTCCTGTGGCGATCGGTCTGCTGGTCGCCGTGGTGATCGTGCTCGGCGCGCTCGCCCGCTCGGGCGCTGACCAGGTCGACCGGTTCGTGCGCTCGTTCACGACGCCCGTGGCGCCGACGATTCCCGCCGTGCCGACGGTCCCCGCCGTGCCGCTGCCGGCCGGCGCCGGCCGGGAGTCGGGCACAGACCGCGGGTCCGGTGCCGGCGGATCGCCCGCGCCGCCGCCGCCGCGCGGCCTCGGCCGAGCCTCGCTCCTGCGCCCGTACGCGTTCGGCCGGGCGATCACGCGGCTTCGCAGCGGTGGGCACGGGCGCTTGGTCAACCTGCGCGTGGCTCCGGAGCGCATCAACGCGACGCTGCTCAAGGACGGGGATCTGCGCTTCGTGCAGATCACGCCCGGCGGCGACGCGCGCGTGCTCGCGACGAGCGGTGGCTCGCGCGCGTTTCCGACGATGGCGCTCAACGAGATCAGCGCCGGCGCACCCTCGCGGTTGACGCGCGCTGCCGCGGCACGCCTCGAGCAGCCGCCAAGCCGCGTGAGCTACCTCGTCTACTCGCGGATCCTCGACACGGCGCGGTGGAGCGTCCACTTCACCGGCGGCGAGATCTTCATGGGCGACGCCCGCGGGCGGATCACGCGCCGCATCTCCTGAACCCGGTGCCGCGACCGAGCCGCGACGGCCTTTCTAGACTGAGAGGCATGCCGACCCAAGACGAGATCCGGACTGCCCTCGAGCGCGTCATCGATCCCGAGCTGCGCCGCTCGATCGTCGAGCTGGGGATGGTTCGCAGCATCGAGATCAGCGAGGACGGCGCCGTCGCCGTCACCGTGTCGCTGACGACCGCCGCCTGCCCGATTCGCAGTACCTTCACCGAGGCCGTCACCCGCGAGGCGGGCGCCGTCGACGGCGTCAGCGGCGTCAGCGTCGCGTTCGACGTCCTGTCCGACGGCGAGAAGTCCGCGTTGCAGAAGACGCTCGGCCGCGGGTCGATGCCCGCCGGCGCGCTCGCGCAGGTCGCGAACGTCCTCTGCGTCGGCTCGGGCAAGGGTGGCGTCGGCAAGTCGACGCTGACGTCGAACCTCGCTGCCGCGCTGACGCTGGACGGCAAGTCGGTCGGCATCCTCGACGCCGACGTGTGGGGCTACTCGATCCCGCGCATGTTCGGGCTCGGCGGCGAGCGCCCGCCGGTGTCGCCGGAGCGCAAGATCATCCCGATGCAGGCCCACGGCGTGAAGGTCATGTCGATCGGCTTCTTCGTCGAGGAGGACGCGGCCGTCGTCTGGCGCGGCCCGATGCTGCACAAGGCGCTGACCCAGTTCCTCGAGGACGTTGCCTGGGGCGAGCTGGACTATCTGCTCGTCGACCTGCCGCCGGGCACCGGCGACGTCTCGATGACGCTCGCCCAGCTCTTGCCCCAAGCGCAGTTCCTGATCGTCACGACGCCGCAGCCGGCGGCGCAGAAGGTCGCGCGGCGGGCCGCGCAGATGGCAGGAAAGGTCAGTCTGGAGATCGCCGGCATCGTCGAGAACATGGCCGGCTTCACGACGCCCGCGGGCGAGCGCTTCCAGATCTTCGGGGAGGGCGGCGGCCAGGCGCTCGCCGACGAGCTCGACGTGCCGCTGCTCGGCAAGGTGCCGCTCACGATGCCGCTGCGCGAGCAGGCCGACGACGGCACGCCGCTCGTCTTCACCGATCCCGACGATCCCGCCGCGCAGGCGATTCGCCACGCGGCGCGCGGCATCGTCGCACTGTCGCCGATCGAGCTTCCGGTGCTGCAGGCGCCCGAGCCGACGTCCGCGCCCGCCCCGAAGGGCTTCAGCCTGCCGATGGCGCGCTGACCCGGCGCTGGGACCGGCAACGGCCCCAGCACCGGTCGTCCGACTACGCCGCGCGACCGGCCGCGGTCGCCTCGGTGACCTCGACGAGCCGCCCCGTGGCGACGTCGTAGATGTAGCCGTAGATCGGGATGCCGCCGGGGACGAGCGCGTGGTTGCGGATCCTCGTGACGTCCTCCACGACGCTGCCCTGCGGGTCTGCGATCGTCAACCAGTCGATGTACGACGCCTCCGTCGAGCCGGGCCCGTCGCCGACGTCGTAGAAGCCCTGGTCGCCGAGCGCGGCGGTCTCGAGGCTGCTGGCGAGCAGGCCGCGCATGACGTCGTCGGTGAAGAACTCCATGCCGCAGTTCGTGTGATGGACGACGAACCACTCGGCTGTCCCGAGCAGCTTGTAGGAGATGACCAGCGAGCGGATCGCGTCATCGCTCGCGCGCCCGCCTGCGTTGCGGATCACATGGGCGTCTCCCTCGCTGAGGCCGGCGTACTTCGCCGGGTCCAAGCGGGCATCCATGCAGGTGAGGATCGCGAAGCGCCGAGCCGGTGGCAGTGCGAGCTCACCTCGTGCTCCGAAGTCAGCTGCGTACGCCTCGTTCGCAGCGAGCACTTCATCTAGGACGGACAACGTAGGACCTCCGATCTGGGGGTACGGACGCCGAGTCAGCTATGTAGCTAATTCAGATCGAGAATAGCCTAATCGTCGCGTGTCGGCCGTGCGCCATCCGAGGCGCCGCCGAGGCCCGCGCCGAGCGATCCGGACGCGGGCTCGCGCTGCTCCGGGTCGACCTGGATCTCCCGCAGGCGATGCGTGTCGACGTCGTAGACGAACCCGCGGATCAGGTCCCGATGCAGGAGGAACGCCGACCGGCGGACGCGCCGGATCGATTGGCGCACGTCTGCGTCGAGGTCGGTGAAGGACTCGATCGCGAACGCCGGGGCGACGCCGGTCGCCTGCTGCAACTCGGCGCGAAAACCGTCGTCGGTAAGGGTCTGCATGCCGCAGTCCGTGTGGTGGATGAGCATGACCTCGCGCGTCCCGAGGCGCCGCTGCGACACGGCGAGCGAGCGGATCACGTCGTCGGTGATCACGCCACCGGCGTTGCGCAGCACGTGCGCCTCGCCTTCGCCCAGTCCCAGCGCCGCGAAGACGTTCAGGCGCGAGTCCATGCACGTGACGATGGCCAACCTGCGCCTGGGTCGGACATCCAGGTGCTGGCGGGGCACCGATGCAGCGAATGCCCGGTTGTTGGACAGCAGCTCATCGATGACACCCATGCCCGGAACCCTAGACTTCGCCGGCCGCGATGGGCGTCCGACCGGGGTCGTTGCGCGTCCTCGAACGCACGCTCGCAGCCGGCCCGGACGAGCCCTGGCCGTCTACGCGCCGGACTTGAAGTAGTCCGCGTTGATCTGCGTGAAGTTCTGCCACTCCTCCGGGAGCTGGTCCTCGGCGAAGCAGGCGTCGACCGGGCAGGCCTCGACGCAGGCATCGCAGTCGATGCACTCGTCGGGATCGATGTAGAGCATCTCGACCTTGTCGTAGTCGGGTTCGTCGGTCGTCGGATGGATGCAGTCGACGGGGCAGACCTCGACGCACGAGTTGTCCTTCGTGCCGATGCAGGGCTCCGCGATCACGTAGGCCATGAAGTCAGTCGTTTCCTTCGCTGTTGTCTGGGTCGGACCGGCCGAACATAGTATCCAGGCGTGCTTCTGCTGACCGGTGCCACGGGTCTCGTCGGACGTTCGCTGCTGCGCCGCCTGGCCGCGGCCGGCGAACCGGTGCGCTGCCTGGTGCGCGATCCGCGACGGCTGGGGTCAGATCGCGTGCGGGTGCAGATCGCGCTCGGCGACCTCGCCGATCCGCCGTCGTTTCGCAACGCGATGCGCGGCGTGCGGACCGTCGTGCACCTCGCCGCCGCGATCCGCGACCAGCCCGCGGGCTCGATCGAGGAGCTCAACGGGATCGCTACCTGGCGCATGGTGCAGGCGGCCGAGCGCGCCGGCGTCGAGCACTTCGTCTTCATGAGCTCGCTCGGCGCATTCAGCCACGATCGCACGCGCCACCTGCGCGCCAAGGCGCTCGCCGAACGCGCGGTGCTCGCCTCCGACGTGCGCCACACGGTGTTCGCGCCGTCGCTCGTGTACGCGCCCGGCGACATGTTCCTGACGCTGCTCGAGCGGATGGCGCTGCTGCTGCCGGTGATGCCGGTCAGCGGGCGCGGGCAGGCCGTCTTCCAGCCGATCTGGGCAGAGGACGTCGCCGACGCGATCGCCGCGGCGATCGGTGCAGAGGCGCAGCCGGCCGCCGAGCCGCGCGCCGGCGGAGTCGCCGACGAGCGCCGTCCCTCGGAGCGAGGCGAGCGCTACGAGCTCGCCGGTCCGCAGACGCTGACCCACCGGGAGATCGTCGATCTCGTCGTGCGCGCGGGGGGCCGCACGCGCAGGCTGGTCAGCGTCCCGACGCCGCTCGTCAGCCGCGGCCTGCGCCTCGTCGAGACGATCATGCAGTCGCGCGCCCCGGCGACCTGGGACGAGGCGGAGCTGCTGGAGGTCTCGATGATCGCGCCGCGCGGGACCGCCGACGCCGAGGCGCTCGGCGTGACGCCGCGCACGATGGCCGCCGTGCTCGGCGCCTGAGGCTCCGCCGCCGCCTCGCCAGTTGGGACGTCCTCGTGGCAGCTTCTCCCAGGCAGCGGCGACGGTGCCGTCGCGCCGCTCAGACCGGATGTCGCTGCGCCCACGGCGCCGCTCGCTCGAGCTGGGCGGCGAGCGCCAGCAGCGCTCCCTCGCCGGCCGGGCGGCCGATCAGCTGCACCGCGAGCGGCAGTCCGCTGTCGTCTGCGAACAGCGGCAGCGAGATCGCCGGTGAGCCCGTGACGTTGCTGATCGCCGTGTAGGGGGTGAAGCGCCCGGAGCGCTCGAACGTCCCCAGCGGATCCGGCCCGCAGGCGTCCAGCGTGCCGATCGGCAGCGGCGGCTGCGCGAGCGCCGGCGTCAGCAGGGCGTCGTAGGGCGCCGCCCAGGTCGTGACCGTGCGAGCGAAGCGCTGCAGCTCATAGCCGGCCAGCGCCGCCTGCACCGCGTCGATGTCCTGCGAGCGCTCCCACAGCGCCCAGCTCAGCGGCTCCATGTCCCGCGCGCACGGCGCACGACCGGCGAGCGCCCCGGCGGTTGCGATCGACGTGCCGATCGCGGGGCCGAAGACGTTGGCGAACAGCTCCAGCAGCCCGGGGCGCCGCCACGGCGGTCGCACCTCCTCGACCTCGTGGCCGAGGCTCGCCAGCAGCGCCGCCGCGTCGTGGGCGGCACGCTCGCAGGCGGGATCGAGCTCGGCTTCGAGCAGCGCCGTCAGCGTCGTCATGCCGATCCGCAGCCGGCCGGGCTCGCGCGCGACGCGCGCCGCGAACGGCTCGCACGGCGGCGGCGCCCACGACGCGTCGCCGAGCTCGGGCCCCGCGAGCACGTCGAGCAGTGCGGCGGTCTCCGGCACGGTGCGCGTCAGCACGCCGTCCTGGACGAGGAAGGCCTCGCCCGCGTCGGGCGCCAGCGAGATCCGCCCGCGCTGGGGCTTGAGCCCGACGAGGCCGCAGCAGGCGGCCGGGATCCGCAGCGATCCGCCGCCGTCGTTGCCGTGCGCGACCGGCACCATCGCGGCCGCGACGGCCGCCGCCGAGCCGCCGGAGGAGCCGCCCGGCGTGCGCTGCGGGTCCCACGGGTTGCGGGTCGGGCCGAGCCGCAGACCCTCGGTCACGGGCAGGATCCCCCACTCCGGCAAGGCCGTCGTCCCGACGACGACGAAGCCGGCGGCGCGCAGGCGGCGCACGACGTTGTGGTCGCTCGACGGCCTGTGGTCGCCCATCAGCGCCGCGCCCGCGGTGAGCCGCATGCCCGCGACGGCGCGGTTGTTCTTGATCGCGATCGGCACTCCCGCGAAGGGACGCTCGTCGCCGGGCGCGATCGCGTCGGCAGCGCTCCGAGCGCCCTCGTGATCGACGTCGACGAAGGCGTTGACCGCCGCTTGCATCGCGTCGATGCGCTCCAGCGACGCGTCGACGAGCTCGCGCGCCGACAGCTCGCCGCGGCGCACGAGCGCCGCCAGCTCGACGACCGGCCGGCGCATCAGCGCGGCTGCCGTCACGGCGTCGTCGCGCGCGCCGCCGGTCCGACCGCGGCGGCGACGGCGACCGTGCGCCCGACGAGATACGGCACGGCGACGACCGGCTCGCCGGTCCGTGGCGCGAACGCGACGCGGCTGCCCTGCGCGGCGAAGACGTTGGCGGGCGTCAGCCGGTCGGCGCGGCCGAACCCGCCTGTGCCACGCCGCAGCGCCGCGAACGTCGCGTGCAGCAGCGGTCGCGCGGTGGTCGGTCGCGGCGCGTTGTAGGTGATCGCCAGCGACCCGCTCGGGCCGGCGGCCACGTCGTCGAGCACCGCGCCTCGCTCGCGCGACAGCACGAGCGGGCGGGTCGACGCGGCCGGGCCGACGCGCGCGAGCTTGACGGCTCGGCGCCCGCTGCGCGTGCGCCCCGTCCAGGCGGCGTAGGTCGCCCCGCGCGAGTCGGCCAGCGCCAGCACTGGCGCGCCGCGCGACGGGCCGCCGGTCGGGCCGCAGCGGCGCTCGAGCGTGCGGGTGCGCCAGCTGCCGGCGCCATCGCGCAGCGATACGCCGCACGGGCGCCCGACGCTGCCCCAGGTCACGACGACGCGTCCGTTGCGGGCCACGAGCGCCGACAGCGCCAGCCCCTGGATCTGCTCGACGCGCCCGAAGCGCACCGCCGGGCTCCACGTGCCGCCGGCCGGGCGCACGCGCGCGGCCAGCCGCCGGCCGGCACGCCAGGCGAGCACGCGATCGCCGCGCGCGTTGATCGCGACGGTCGCGGCCCTGCCGACGGCGAGATCGCGTGCGGCGCCGAAGCTCTGCTGGCCCGCGCCCCGCTCGGCGAGGCGGATGAACGGCGAGCGCTCGACGGTCCACGCGACGAGCGCATCCCCGCGCGCGTTGGCGTCCGACCAGTGCCCGGCGACGAACTCGTCGAGCCCGCTGGACGCGCTGAATCCGCCGTTCGAGCGACCGTCGGCGACGACGAGTCGGCGCCGGTTGGCGCGCGTCGCGCCCTCGCGCGCGACGAGCAGCGCGCGCGTCGCGCCGACGAGGTGGATCTGGGCGCCGGCCGGGGCCACGCCGGCGAGGTCGGCCGGACGCCTCCAGGCGCCGGTGAGATCGCGTGAGGCGACGCCGGCGAAGGCCGGCGCACGGCCCTGCGGCGCGCCGTGCCAGCTCAGCAGCGCGCTGCCCTGCGCGTCGAAGGCGAGATCGTGCAGCTCGGCGACATCGGTCGCGGCGGCGATCGGCTCCAGCCGCCAGGTCGCGGCGCTCGCCGGTGCGGCGGACGCGACGCCGAGCAGCGTGAGGGCTGTGGCCAGCCGGCGGGCGCAGCGAGAGGGGGAGGCCGATCGACGCATGCCCGGAAGCGCAACCGTAGCGGCAATCGAAACGACAGAGGGCCCGGCCGAAGCCGGGCCCTCTGGACGGACGTGCGGGCGTCGCAGACGGCGCGGCGCCCAGCGGCTTACATCATGCCGCCCATGCCGCCGCCCATTCCGCCGTCGCCGCCCATGCCGGGGATCGACATCTCCTTGCCCTCGATCTCGCAGACGATCGCCTCGGTGGTGAGGATGTTCTTCGCGATCGAGGCGGCGTTCTGCAGCGCCGAGCGCGTGACCATCGCGGGGTCGATGATGCCGGCCGCGACGAGATCCTCGATCTCGTTGGACGCGGCGTTCAGGCCCCAGCCCTTCTTCGCCTTGCGGACGTCGTTGATGACGACCGAGCCCTCGAGGCCGGCGTTGTGCGCGATCTGGCGCAGCGGCTCCTCGAGCGCACGCAGGACGATCTTCGCCCCGGTCTTCTCGTCGTCCTCGTAGGCGTCGACGTCGATCGCGCCCTCGGCCTGCAGCAGCGCGACGCCGCCGCCGGGGACGATGCCCTCCTCGAGCGCGGCGCGGGTCGCCTGCAGCGCGTCCTCGACGCGGTGCTTCTTCTCCTTCATCTCCGTCTCGGTGGCCGCGCCGACCTTGACGACGGCGACGCCGCCCGACAGCTTCGCGAGGCGCTCCTGGAGCTTCTCGCGGTCGAAGTCGGAGTCGGTCGTCTCGATCTCGGCCTTGAGCTGGTTGATGCGGCCCTTGATCGCGGCGCCGTCGCCGGCACCGTCGACGATCGTCGTCGAGTCCTTGCCGACGACGACGCGCCGTGCGCGCCCGAGCTGCGAGATCGTCGTGTTCTCGAGCTTCAGGCCCATGTCCTCGGTGATGACCTCGCCGTTGGTCAGGATCGCGATGTCCTCGAGCATCCGCTTGCGGCGGTCGCCGAAGCCGGGGGCCTTGACGGCGACGCCCGTGAACGTGCCGCGCAGCTTGTTGACGACGAGCGTCGCGAGCGACTCGCCCTCGACGTCCTCGGAGATGATCAGCAGCGGCTTGCCCGACTGGATGACGGCCTCGAGGACCGGCAGCACGTCGCGCACCGAGGTGATCTTCTGGTTGGCGATCAGGATGTAGGGGTCGTCGAGGACGGCCTCCATGCGCTCCTGGTCGGTGACCATGTAGGGCGAGATGTAGCCCTTGTCGAACAGCATGCCCTCGGTGAACTCGAGGTCCATGCCGAACGTCTGGCCCTCTTCGACGTTGACGACGCCGTCCTTGCCGACCTTCTCGATCGCGTCGGCGATGACGTCGCCGATCTCCTCGTCGCCGGCGGAGATCGTCGCGACGCGAGCGATCTGGTCCTTGCCGGAGACGTCCTTGGCCTGGCGCGCGATGTTCGCGACGACGTCCTCGACGGCGCGCTCGATGCCGCGCTTGAGCGCGAGCGGGTTGGCGCCGGCGGTGACGTTCTTCAGGCCCGAGCGAACGATCTGCTGGGCGAGCACGGTCGCGGTCGTCGTGCCGTCGCCGGCGACGTCGTTGGTCGCCGTGGCGACCTCGCGGACGAGCTGCGCGCCCTGGTTCTGGAAGACGTCCTCGACCTCGATCTCACGAGCGATCGTGACGCCGTCGTTCGTGATCGTGGGAGCGCCGAACTTCTTGTCGAGGACGACGTAGCGGCCCTTCGGACCGAGCGTGACCTTGACGGCGTTGGCGACCGCATCGACGCCGCTCTGCAGGGCGTTGCGCGCGTCGACGTCGTACAGCAGTTCCTTATGAGGCATAAGTCTGGTTCTCCTTGCTTAGAGGATCTTGGCGAGAACGTCGGACTCGCGGAGCACGAGCAGCTCCTCGCCGTCGACCTTGATTTCCGTGCCGCCGTACTTCGAGTACAGAACCTCGTCGCCCTCGGAGACGTCGAGCGGGATGCGCTTGTCGCCATCCTCGTCGAACTTGCCGTCGCCGACGGCGATGACCTTGCCCTTCTGCGGCTTTTCCTTCGCGGTGTCGGGGAGGACGAGACCGCTGGCCGTGGTCTCCTCTTCCTCGATCGCCCGCACGATGAGCCTGTCGCCAAGGGGCTTGAGCTTCATGTGTTGACCCTCCAAGTTCGCGATACATGGGCTTGGCACTCTCGACTGCCGAGTGCCAACGTGGGCTGACGATAGCGCACTTGGCACTCTGGGGGGAAGAGTGCCAACACATCTTTACGTCGAGAGCGCGCGGCTGCGGGTCCCGGTGGCGAGCGGACGATCCGATGTCGCGCCCATGAGCGATTCGCGCACCTCCGGAGTGCTGCTCGGAGCGGCGATCGTCGTCGCCGCGCTGTTCGCTCCGTGGTACGCGATCGAGCTGAGCGGGGCCGCGCGGGACACGATCACGCAGCAGAGCGGCCAGCTCCCGGGCGTCGTCGGAGAGTTCGCGCGCGGGCTGCTGTCGATCCTCCCCGAGCGCATCGTCGTCAACGGCTGGGAGGCCTTCGAGAAGACCGACGTCGTGCTGCTGGGCTGCGCGCTGGCGGCGGGGTTCGCGGCCGCGCTCGGTCGGCTCGACGTCGCGGCGCTGGCCGGCGGCGGCGCGGCGCTGGCGACCGTCGTCGCGATGCTCGACAAGCCGGGCCCGGGCGGCGACCTCATCGCCCTGCAATGGGGACCGTGGGTCGCGCTGGCCGGCGCCGCCGTCATCCTGGCGGGGGCGTGTCTGGGCGCTCGTCCGGGGGCACGTG
The DNA here is from genome assembly GCA_030690545.1 of Solirubrobacteraceae bacterium. Taxonomy (GTDB): domain Bacteria; phylum Actinomycetota; class Thermoleophilia; order Solirubrobacterales; family Solirubrobacteraceae; genus CADCVQ01. Next base: position 26,939 of record JAUYGN010000100.1, on the reverse strand, counting down.
GTCACCCGGTGCCGCCCCCGGCACCCCCGCTCGGCGACCGGCCGACGGTCTGGCCGCCCGTTTGACGCTCAGCGTCCCCTGTCAGGCCGAGCGGCCGGCCGGAAGCGGCGCTCAGTTCTGCGCGCCGCCGATGCCGTGCATGCGCTCGGTCATCGACGGCGGGTTCTCGATGATCTGGCTGAAGCGCACGACGGTGACGGTGTCCTCGAGCGTCACGTCGCGGCCGTAGATCTGCTCGAGGAACTTCACCATCTCCTCGGTGCGCCGGAACTCCGGGTTGTCGTGCTCGATGTCGCGCGGCGAGAGCTCCTTGACGCGCTTGACCTCGACGCTGTCGATGACGGCCATGAAGACCTTCTCGCGCGGCGAGTGCTGGTAGCCGATCGTCACGAGGACCGCCTGGTTCTTGCGGTACTTGTGGGACTTGTCGCCGAGCCGGATCGTCGCCGTCTTGCGCCCCCGCTTGAGCTGGTCGGCGAAGATCGTCGAGTAGAAGTTGAGAACCTGCACGCTCGGCAGGTTACAGGTGGTCGTCGCCGCGAGCCCGGCCGCGCTCCAACCGCGTCAGCGCCTCGCGCACCATGTCGCGCTCGCCCGCGTAGGAGAGGGTCTCGGCCGCCTGCGCGGCGGGAATCCAGCGGGCCAGCTCGACCTCGTGATCATGGTCGCCGACGTCGCCGGACACGTAGCGCAGCAGGAAGAACTCCACGACCTTGGCGATCCGCCGGCCGCCGCGCTGATACCAGTAGCGCACCTCGCCGAGCGAGCCGATCACCTCGGCCTCGACGCCGGCCTCCTCGCGCACCTCGCGCAGCGCCGCCTGCGCCGCCGACTCCTGCCCGTCGGGGTGGCCCTTGGGCAGCGCGAGGACCTTCGACCCGTCGGCCGAGCGGCGCGTCGGGACGATCACGACGATCTCGTCGTCGGCGTTGACGACGACGCCGCCGGCCGAGAACTCGGTCGCCGCCATCAGAAGACGTAGCGCTCCAGCGCGCCGGGGTCGTGAACGGTCACGCGGCCGCGGCCCTGGGTCACGACGCCCGCGCGCTCGAGCACGGCGAGGAAGCGGCTGGCCGACTCGCGCGACGAGCCCGCCAGCTGGGCGATGTCGGCCTGCGTCGTGGTCACGAGCACGTCGCGTTCGCCGGCGCCCTCGGCCTGGGCCTGGGCGACGAGCCGGCTGATGACCCCCGCGACGCGGCTCTGCACGGTCTGGAAGGACTGGCGGGCGATGCGCTCGTTGGCCTCGCGCAGGCGGCGGCCGAGCGAGACGACGAGCTTGACGGCGATCGTCGGGTGCTCGCGCAGCAGCCGGCGCATGTCGGCGCCGAGCACGGCGACCGCGTCGACAGGGTCGAGCGTCTCGACGGTCGCCGAGCGGCGCTCGTCGTCGAACATCGCCAGCTCGCCGAAGATGTCGCCCGGTCCGAAGTGGGCGAGCGTCAGCAGGCGGCCGTCGCCATGCCCGCGGACGGCTCGCGCGTGGCCGCTGCCGACGATGTAGCAGGTGTCGCTCTGATCGCCCTCGCGGAAGATGACGTGGCCCGCGCCGAACGAGCGCGGCACGGTCACCGCGGCGATCTGGGCGAGCTCCTCGGGGCCCAGCGTCTCGAAGACGCGGACGTTCGCGAGCAGTTCGATTGCGTCGTGCTCTCGCGTCGCCATCGTGTGAGCAATAGCACAGCGGGCGGGTACCGGTGCTCGGGTGGCCGGCTCGCGCGGTTGACGATCCGCGCGAGCCGGCCCGCTGTCAGCCCGGGTCGAGCGCTGCTTCGCGCCGGCGCCGGCGACCGAAGCCGACGGCCAGCGCGATCGCGAGCCCGACGAGCGCGAGCGGTACGACGACCGCCAGCGCGACGAGCGCGACGCCGGCCAGCACCTCGAGCACGCGCAGCGCGTCGCCGGCCGCGTCGCCGGGCGTCCAGTGCCCGCCGGCGCCCGTCGAGCCGCGCTCGCCGTCGCCGCGGACGGTCAGGAGCACGGTCGACAGATCGGCGCTCCGGCGCAGCGCGGCGAGCTCGCTCGCGGCGCTGGAGATCCGGCTGTCGACGCTGCGCAGGCGTGCCCTGAGGCTGTCGATCCGCTCCTGCGTCGTGGCGCGCTCGAGCGCGCGCCGCAGGCCGCGGCGCTCGGCGCGGGCGTCGGACAGGCGCTCGCGCGCCGAGGCGACCGGAGCCGTGATGTCCTCGAGGCTCTGGCTGCGCTCGGTGACGTGGCCGAGCTTGGCCAGCGCGGCGAGCGCGCGGTCGAGGCGCTCGGTCGGGATCCGCAGGTCGAACGAGGCCTCGCCGCCGTTCGCGTCGCTCGAGCCGATCTGCGAGCTGGCGACGATCCCGCCGAAGCGCGCGACGGTGCTGCTGACGGCGGCGGCCGTCGCCTCGAAGCGGTCGTCGGGGGTCTGCAGGGCGAGCACGGCGCTGCGCTGGACGTCGCGGTCGCGGCCCGGGGCGATCGGCGACGGGCTGGGCATCGGCGGCACCGGCAGCGCCCGGTCGCGCGCCGTCGGAGACGGGGACGCCGTCGACGGCGCGCGGTCGCCCGCTCCGCGGGCGCTGCTCGCCGCGTCGTCCGTGGTCGCGCCGGAGGGCGGGGCGGCGGACTCCTCGCGCGGGATCGGGGCCGAGGTCTCGCCGCTGAAGGCGGTCACGGCATCGTGACGTTCGACGCCGCCGAGCACGACGACGAGCGCGACGAGCAGCGCGGCGAGCGATCCGGCGACCGGCAGCAGCACCCAGCGGCGGCCCGTCCACGGCCAGGAGCGCCCGCGCAGCGGCGGACGCTCCGGCGAGGACGGGAAGCCCTCGCGCACGTCCTCCGCCAAGCGTGCGGCGAACGCCGGCGACATCTCGGGCGCCGTCGCGCGGACCTCGCGGACGAGCTCCTCGAGCTCATGCAGATCGGATTCGACGGGGTCTCCGGCGAGCGCGCGGTCGAGCGCCTCGAGGTCGCGCTCCTGCTCCGGGGTCAAGGGGTTACGCGGGCGCATTGCATGCCTCCCTCAGCTTCGTGACGGCCCGATGCACTCGGGTTCCGGCGTTGGATTCGCTCGTGCCGAGCGCGGCGGCGATCTCGGCGTTCGTCAGACCGCCGTGGAACTTCAGTGCGACGAGCTCGCGGTCGCGCGGCGCGAGGGCCGCGAGGGCGGTCCGGACGGTGCTGCGGCGGATCGCCAGGTCCGCTTCCTCGTCGGGTGCCGACAGCGTCTCGTCGGGCGGCTCGCCGACGAGCGGCGCCGCGCGCTTGCGGCGCCGCAGCTCGTCGAGCGCCGCGTTGCGCGCGATCCCGAACAGCCAGCCGCGGCGGCTGCCGCGAGCGGCGTCGAAGCTCGAGCGTCGCCGGTAGGCGCGCTCGAACGCGAGCGCGGTGACGTCCTCGGCGCTCGCGTCGTCACCGAGCAGCGTGCGAACGTAGGCGTACAGATCGTGCGCACATTCGCGATACAGCGCATCGAAGCTCTCGGTTGACGTGTTGTTGCTGGGTGCCATGATCAGAGCTGCGCTCATGCGAGTACTACGTCGTAGCACCGGGATCATCACGCTGTTGGTCGTGATCGTGGTGCCGCTCGCGACAGCGCATGCTTCGGCGCCCTCCGACGGCCGCGAGCCGTGGGCGACGGTCAACGTCTGCGACACCGCGAAGTCGCCGAACACGATCGGCGTCCGCGCGTCGATGCCCGGGTCGCGGCGTGGTCTGCAGGAGCGCTACATGCGCTTCGTCGTGCAGTACTACTCGCGCGCGGAGGAGCGCTGGAAGCGCGTGACGGCGGGCGGCGACTCGGGGTATCTGTCGGTCGGCAAGGGACGAGCGACGCGCCAGCTCGGCCGCTCGTTCCGCATCCAGCCGGCCGCCGGCCAGCCGGTGCTGCTGCGCGGCCGGGTCTACTTCCAGTGGCGGCTGAAGGGCGTCGTCGTGCGCCGTGCGCACGCGACGACGCGCAAGGGGCATCGCTCGAGCGCCGGCGACGATCCGCGCGGCTACTCGGCGGCGACGTGCACGATCACGGCCGACAGCTGAGGCGGGGCCCCGAGCGGCTTCGCGCCGGAACGCCAGCTTCCCTCTAGGACGATCTCCGGCTAGAACAGGCGCGGATCGTTGGAGATCACGCCGGTGACGCCGATCCGCTCGAGCTCGGCGATCCGCTCGGCGTCGTCGACCGTCCAGGCGTAGAGCTCGCCCCCGGCGGCGCGGACCGCGTCGGCCAGGCGCGGCGTGACGAGCCGCCAGTGCGCCGTCAGCGCGTCGATCTCGCCGCGCCGGATGCGGTTGGCCGCGACCCCGGGCAGCGCGCGGCGCACGTACGTCAGGACGGCGAAGGCGGGCAGCGCGGTGATCGGGTTGCCGAGCGGGTTGCGCCGCATCCGCGGCAGCGACCAGCTCAGCGAGATCTGCGGATCGCGGGCGCGCAGGACCTCGAGCGAGGAGTTCTCGGTCGTCGAGACGAGCACGCGACCGACGAGCTCGTGCGCGCGCAGCGCTGCGGCGACGCGCTCCTCGTAGCCGCGCCACTTCAGGTCGAGCATCAGCTCGACGCCGTCGTAGGTCGCCTCGGCGAAGTGCGCCAGTCCCTCGTCGAGCGTGTGCGGGCGCCGGCCGGCCGCGTCGTCCCAGTCGTGCGCGAGCAGCAGCTCGCCGCTGCCGTCCTCGCGCTCTGACAGGACGTCGAACTCGATCATGTCGACGTCGTGCGCGAGCGCGGCGGCGAACGAGTCGAACGTGTTGCCCGGCGCGATGTGGTCGGCGCCCTTGTGTCCGACGCGTCGCATCGACGCGTGCTGCGTGCGCGGTCGCGCGGGCGTCACCGCTGGCACCCGGCGCACCAGTACGTGATCCGGTTGTCGTCGCCCTGGCCGGCGCTGCGAACCGGCGCGCCGCAGCGCGGGCAGGGCCGCCCGGCCCCGGCGTAGACGACGCGGTGGCGATCCTGCATCCCGTCGCGCGCGGACTGCTGCATGCCCGGGCGCGCGCCGTGCACGATCGCCAGTGCCTCGGCGTCGCTGACGCGGCCCGTCGGGCGCCACGGGTCGACCCGCGCCGCGAAGCAGCCCTCGCACTTCCAGAGGTTGCCGATGCCGGCGATCGTGCGCTGGTCGAGCAGCGCGTCGCCGATCGGCCGCGCCGGGTCGTCGGCGCGCAGCCGTCGCAGGAAGCCGGCCTCGTCGAGCTCGGCCGCGAGGATGTCGGGGCCGAGCATCGCCAGGCGGCGGTCGAAGCGCGTGCGCGACTCGGTCAGCAGTTCGAGCACGGGCCCGTCGAACTGGACGACCTCGCCGGCGTCGGTGCGCAGCACGAGCCATGCCCGCCCGCGCGCGCGGCGCCAGCGCTGCCCGTCGCGGTACGCGCCCCAGGAGCCCGTCATGCGCAGATGCGAGTGGATCGCCAGGTCGCCGTCGAAGTGCACGAAGAGGTGCTTGCCGTGCGCATCGACCGCGGTGACCGCGCGTCCGGCGAGCCTCTCCGGCCAGCGCTCGCCGCGCAGGCGCGGACTCGGGTGCGCGATCTGCGGAACGCGGCCCTCGACGAGCGGACGGATGCGACGGGCCGCGTGGTGGATCGTGTCGCCTTCTGGCATGCGGTCCTTCAATCTAGAACCCGTGAACGCAACGATCGACGCGCTGGCGCGGATCGTCGGGCCCGCCCACGTGCTGGCCGGCGAGGTCGTCGGCGACGTCGCGGTGCCCGGCGTGGCGGCGACGCTCGTCCGTCCCGCGGATGCGTCGCAAGTGGCCGCGGTCGTTGCCCGGTGCTACGCCGACGGCGTCGCGATCGTGCCGGTCGGGGGACGCAGCGGCCTCGCGGGCGGGGCGGCGGTGGTCGACGCGGATGCGGACGTGATCGCGCTGTCGCTGGAGCGGCTGCGCGCGGTGCGCTCGTTTCAGCCCGCGCTGTGGCGGATGGAGGCCGAGGCCGGCGTGACGACCGCCACGATCGCCCGCCTTGCGCGCGAGAGCGGGCTGCGCTTCCCGCCCGACCCCGGCGCGCCCGAGCAGTCCCAGCTCGGCGGGACGATCGCGACGAACGCGGGCGGCCCGCACGCCTTCAAGTACGGCGTGACCGGCGACTGGGTGACGGGCATCGAGGCGGTGCTGGCGCCGGGGGAGATCGTGCGCGTCGGCGGGGCGCTGCGCAAGGACGTCGCGGGCTATGACCTGCGTGCGCTGCTGACCGGCTCGGAGGGAACGCTCGGCGTCGTCACCGCCGCGTGGCTGCGGTTCGTGCCCGCCCCCGCGGCGCAGCTGCCGATCGTCGTCGCCTATCCCGACGCCGCGGCGGGCTGCGCCGCGCTGCTGCGCGTGCTGGAGAGCGGGGTCGAGCCGGCGGCGCTGGAGTACTTCGACGAGGCCACGATGCGCGCCTGCGGCATCGCGTTCCCGGACGGCGCGCTGCGCGGCTTCGTCGTCGTCGCGGAGGCCGACGGCAGCGCGGCGGAGGCCGAGCGGGTGCTCGCCGAGCTGCGCGAGGCGCTTGCCGAGGGCGCCGACGCGATGCTCGAGCCGCGCAGCCCGCGCGCGCTGTGGCGCTGGCGCGACGGCGTCTCCTCGGCGGTCGCGGCCGTCCGCGGCGCGAAGCGCTCCGAGGACGTCGCGGTGCCGGTCGACCGGCTGCGGGAGGCGATCGCCGCGACGCTGCGGATCGGCGCGCGCCACGATCTACCGGCCTGCTCGTGGGGCCACGCCGGCGACGGCAACCTGCACGCCACCTTCCTGCTGCAGCCCGGCGACGCGGCGCAGCGCGCCCGCGCCGATGCGGCCGCCGGCGAGCTGTTCGAGCTCGCGCTGGCGCTCGGCGGGACGGTCACCGGCGAGCACGGCATCGGGCTGCTCAAGGCCGGGCAGCTACGTCGCCAGTGGGCGCCCGCAGCCGTCGCCGCGCAGCGGGCGATCAAGGTCGCGCTGGATCCGAAGGGGCTCTTCAACCCCGGCAAGAAGCAGCCCTGAGCCGCGAGCTCGGTCGGGCTGCGGCGCGCGGGCGCTCAGGCGTTCGCCAGCTCGTAGACCTGCGTGAGCCGGAAGTGGTTGCCGGAGGGGTCGCGGAACGAGGAGTCGATCCCGTACGGACGCTCCTCGGGCGGCTCGACGAACTCGACGCCGCGCGCTGTGAGCTCGTCATAGGAGGCGTGGACGTCGTCGGTCGTCAGGAAGATCGTGCCGGCGAACCCCTTCGCCATCAGCGTCCGCACCTGGCCGGTCGTCTCGTCGTCCATCATCGGCGGGCCGGGGATCGCCATCAGCGTGATCGCGACGTCGTCCTGGCCGGCCGGGCCGACGGTCAGCCAGCGGAAGCCCATCTCGGCCATCGTCACGTCGGCGCGCACCTCCATGCCGAGCTTCTCCGTGTAGAAGGCGAGCGCCTCGTCCTGGTCGTGAACCCACAGCTGTGCGTTGGCGATCCTCATCGTCGAACCGTGTCTCCTGGTGTCGTCGGGGCCGATGGCAGGACGCTAGTCGCGCGCCGAGCCGCCGTCTTCTCGAAACGTGCGGTGTTGCGGGCGGCCGTAGGCGCGGACGAGGCAGGTCGGGACGCGGGCATGGTCGGCGGCCGGCGGGTGGGCTGCGCGGTAGGCCGTCGGCGAGACGCCGAACATGCGCGTGAAGCTCGTCGTGAACGAGCCCTGGCTGACGAGCCCGACCGCGAGGCAGATCTCGGCGACGGAGCGGTCGGTCGTGCGCAGCAGCGCCGCCGCGCGCTCGAGGCGGCGGGTCAGCAGGTAGGCATGCGGCGGCTCGCCGAAGGTGCGGCGAAACTCGCGGCTGAAGTGGGCGCGCGAGAGGCCGGCCGCCGCAGCCATGTCGTCGACGCCGATCGGCTCGAAGTAGCGAGCGTCGGCGAGGTCCTTGGCGCGCAGCAGGTGGCGGGTGGGCGGGACTGGGGCCATGCGCACGCCAGTATCTCCGCTGCCCGGCTCGGTCTCCAGCGGCCGCCTCGGTCCGGCGGCCGGCGTGGGTCGCCGGACCGGCCGGCGGGCTACTCGTGCGGTGCGTAGCGGCTGTGCAGCATGAGATCGTTGCCGTCGGGGTCGGAGAAGAACGCCATCCGGCAGACGCCGGTGTCCATCGTCTCGCCGGCGAACGCGACGCCCTTGTCCTCGAGCTCGCTGCGCGCCGCCGCGATGTCGTCGACGTGCAGCGCGAGATGGGCGTTCTTCTGCGGCGCGAACGGCATGCCGAAGCTCGCCGGCTCCCAGATGCCGAAGCACGTCTCGCCGACCCAGAACTCCGCCTTCGTGTGCTCGTCGGGGCGCAGCCCGAGCGTCTCGACGTAGAACGCTCGCGCGCGCTCCCAGTCCTGTGACGGGACGCCGACGAAGTCGAGCTTGCTGATCATGGGATCTCTCCTGAGGTCGTGCGGTCGGGATCGTCGTCAGCCTCCCAGGCATCTAGGCCAGTATCTGTCCGCGACCCGCGACCCGCGACCCGCGACCCGGGGACGGGTGGCGGGCGACCGACTACTGTCTCGCCCGTGCCCTCGGACCTCGTCCCCACCGCCCGCGAGCTGCTCGACGCGCTCGGCAGCAACACCTGGACCGATGGTCGCGCGGACCGCCTCGTCGAGGCCTTCGCCGCGCAGATCGGCCGCGCGACGCCGGCCGAGTCGCGTGAGGCGCTCGCGACGCTCGCCTCCGGGCTGAACGCGCTCGACCCCGAGCCGGCCGGCGTCACGTCACGGATCGTCGGCGCGATGATCGAGTCCGGTCACGACCCGCAGCCCGCGCGCGCGGCGATGCTCGGCGCGCTGCAGACGACCCTGCCCGCCTGCGCGAGCCTCGTCGACGAAGCTCGCGCCGAGGTTGGCGAGCCGGCCGCCGATCTCGACCTCAACGACGACGCGATCGACACGTGGCTCGCCGATCAGCTCGCCCATGCGATCAACGAGGCGGCCGGCAAGCGGCCGGCGGCGCTCGAGGCCTGGCAGCGGCTGCACGAGATCTGGCCCGGCGCGATCGCGCTGCTGTCGGTCGATCCGCCTGCCCGCGCCGAGGCGCGCGAGCTCGCGCCGGTCGCCGAGCGCATCGAGGAGGTCCACGAGGCGGCCGGCTGGCTGCGCGCGATGCTGACCGTGCTCGACGACGAGCCCTACGTCGCGATCGAGCCGTCCAGCGGCATCGGCGTCGTCGGGCGGATGACTGGCATCGTCGAGAACTTCCAGCTCAGCACGTTGCTGATGGACGAGTTCCCGCGCGACGAGCCGCGCGTCTCCAACGCCGCCGTGGCGGTCGCGCGCGGCAGCGGGCCGCAGCAGATCGACGAGAACGTGACCGGCGCCTGGAACCTCTTCACCTACGGTGCGCTGACGCCGGACGGCACGCTGCCCGATCCGAGCGACTTCGCCTACAGCGACACCTGGATCTGGAACGAGGGCATGCCCGCCGACATCCCGGCGCTCGACGGCCACCGCGTGATCCTGCTCGACGTGGCGCCCAACCCGCGCACCTGGCCGGCGCAGCGCATGTTCCTCAAGCTGCCCGCCCGCCTGACCGCGGAGCTGCTCGACGACGACGCGGTCGCCGAGTGGCTGGCGAAGATCCAGGCTGCTGCGTCGGCCGCCACGCGCTGATCGTCTGACCACGTGGTCACATCGATGGTCTAGGATGTCCACATGACGGACGTCGGCGTTCGGGACCTCAAGCAACATCTCTCCGAGTACCTCGACCGTGCTGAGCGCGGTGAGCTGGTGCGCGTCACCGATCGTGGTCGCCCGAAGGCGCTGCTCGGTCCCCTGCCGGGGCGCGCGCGCGTCGACGACGGGATCGCGGAAGGGTGGATCACGCAGGCGTCGTCCAGCGCTCGTCTCGCTCCGGTGCGCCGCTGGAAGGCGAGCGATTCGGTGCTGTCGTCGCTCGACGAGGATCGCGGCCGTTGAGCCTGTACGTCGACTCGAGCGCCCTGCTCAAGCGCTACGTCGACGAGCCCGACTCGGATGCCGCCAGCGCGCTGCTCGACAGCGATCCTTCCCTGCTCACCGCTCGACATACGATTGTCGAGGTGCGTCGCAACCTTGCCCGCCTGCTGAGCGAGCGCGATGCCGGTGAGGCTCGCGCGGCGTTCGCGGCCGACCTCGCGTCCCTCTCGCTGATCGAGCTCGACGCCGACACCTGCGAGACGGCCGCCGCGATCGCCGAGCTGACCGGCGTGCGGACGCTGGACGCGCTGCATCTGGCCGCCGCGCAGCGCGCCGGAGGTTCCGCTGTGCCGTTCCTGACGTTCGATCTGCGCCAGGCGCAGGCGGCACGCGCGCTGGGCCTGACGGTCGTGGGAGCCTGAGGCTGGTCGATCGGTGGCTGCCGGCGGCAGGCCCGCGGAGCCCGCGTCAGGCGCTGAGGGTGAGCTTGCGGGGCCCGGCGCGGAAGCCGAGCTCGATCAGCAGCGCCTCCAGCGGGGAGCCGACGACGGGCTCGCCGTCGAGGCGCTCGAGCGACAGCTTGCGCCCGCGCCCTCCGGTGATGAACCGCGCGAGCGCGCCGAACGACGGGCGCAGCCGCGGGTCGTCGTGCGCGACGAGCGTCGCGATCCCGCGGCCGCCCTTCTCGACGTAGAGCACGGGCTCGGCGCCGGCCAGCACGACATAGGCCCCACGCACGCGCGCGGGCCTGCGCGCGCCCTGCTCGTCGCGCCTCGGCCACGGCAGCGCGGCGCCGTAGGGCTGGGCCGGGTCGGTCGCGGCGAGCACGAGCGGCGCGGACTCCTCGACGTCGCGCTGCGCGCGCAGGCGCTCGACGGCGCCGGGCAGCGCGAACTGCGCGCCGCCGAGGCCCTCGACGAAGTAGCCGCGGCGGCAGACGCCGAGCGTCTCGAGCTGCGACAGCGCCTCGTAGAGGATCGCGAAGCCGCCGGCGACCCCTTCGGCGAGGACCTGCTCGCGGGTGACGATGCCGTAGCGCTCGAGCAGCAGCTCGGCCTGCGTGCGGCGGCGGGCGGCTGAATCGGTCCCACCCGCCCCGCGGCGGAAGATCGTGTCGGTCAGCGCCCAGCGGCCTTGGACGGTCGCGCCGGTGCCGCCGCGGCGGGTGCTGCCGAAGCGGCGGGCCGTGCCGTGGCGCCCGGCGCTGGACTGGCGCGCGCGGGCGAGCGTCAGGCGCGGCGCGCGCAGCGGCGCGAACGCGTCGTTGGTCACCTCGCCCGCCCAGACGAGGTCCCAGAGCGCCTCCTGCACCTGCTCGGCCTCGAGCGCGACGTCGGCGAGCAGGTCGGTGAAGAAGCACGGCGACGCGGTCAGCCGCTCGCGGATCAGCTCGTGCTCGGCCTGCGCTGGCGCGACGGGCGCGCCGCCGCGCGGGGGCGCCGGCCGCCCGATCGCCTCGGCGTCGTCGCGGAAGTACAGCGCGACGCGTCCGGTGGTCCGGCCGAGCGTGCCGGCGCCGACCCAGACGAGCTCGCCGCTCGCGCAGAGCTGGTCGAGCCACGTCGGCGAGTACGCCCCGAGACGCCGTGGCAGGACGTCGCGCTCCCAGACCTCCGCGGGCAGCGGGAGGCCCTGCAGCGGCACGAGCACCTCGCGCAGGCGGTCGATCCCTGCGCCGGCGGCGGAATGGCGGTCGACGCCCTGCCACGACGGCAGGAACGTGGCGAGCGCGCGCTGGTCGGCAGGCTCGATCTCCTTGCGCAGCGCGGCGAGCGACGCGCGGCGCAGTCGCCGCAGGACCTCGGTGTCGCACCACTCCGGCTCGCCGGGCCGGCCGCGCGGGTGCAGCTCGCCGCGGACGATCCCGCCGTCGCGCTCGAGTGCCTCGAGCGCCGCCATCGGATCGACGCCAAGGTCGCTCACGCTGTTGCTTCCGCGACCTCCTGCTTGGAGGTCGCTCATTCTGCTGTCTCCGCGACCTCCTACTTGGAGGTCGCTCACTCTGTCGTTTCCGCGACCTCCTTGGTAGCGCGCCCGCAGCTGCGCCGTCGTGAACGGCGCGTGCGTGCGCGCGTAGCGTGCGACGAGCCTGGAGAGCGCGTCGGGGACGTCGGCCGTGAACGCGTCGGGCAGCCCGCCGGGCGGGACGGCGCCGAGCGCGTCGCGGTACAGGCCGGCGTCGTCGGCGGCGACCCAGCGCTGCTCGCCACCGATCCGCAGGACGATCGCGCGGCGCTCGTCGCGCAGCGTCGCGAGCATCGCGTCGGCGTCGATCCCGGCGAGCACGCGGTCGTGGACCTCGTCGACGGTGAGGTCGCCGACGCGGCGCAGGACGTCGTGCAGCGCGTCGCGCGTCTCGGCGCGCGTGCGGTCCGAACGGTGCTGGAGGTCCGCCTCGACCATGTCCAGAGCGTCCTCGTCGATCAGCTCGCGCAGCTCCTCCTGGCCGAGCAGCTCGCGCAGCAGCTCGCGGTCGAGCGACAACGCCGCGGCGCGCCGCTCGGCGTTCGGCTGGTCGCCCTCGTACATGTACGTCGCGACGTAGTCGAACAGCAGCGACGAGGCGAACGGCGACGCCGTCGGCGTCTCGACCTCCACCAACGACAGCTCGCGCGCGTGCAGCCCGCGCAGCAGCTCCTCGAGGCCGGGGACGTCGAGCACGTCGCGCAGGCACTCGCGGTAGGTCTCGAGGATGATCGGGAAGTCGGGGTAGCGCTTGGCGACCTCGAGCAGCGATTGCGCCTTCAGCCGCTGCTGCCACAGCGGCGTGCGCCTGCCGGGGTACGCGCGCGGGATGAGCAGTGCGCGGCCGGCGTTCTCGCGGAAGCGCGCGCCGAACAGGGCGGAGGAGGCGAGCTCGGCGACGACCGCCTCCTGGACCTCGTCGGGCTCGACGAGGACGAGCTCCGCGCCCGGCGGCTCGTCGGCGTCGGGCAGGTGGACGATGATCCCGTCGTCGGACCAGATCGCGTCGGACTCCAGGCCGTAGCGCTCGCGGATCCGGCGGCTCAGCGCGAGGCCCCAGGCGGCGTGGACGCGCCCGCCGTACGGCGACAGCACGCACAGTCGCCAGTCGCCGATCTCGTCGCGGAAGCGCTCGACGACGATCGTCCGGTCGGAGGGGAGCACGCGCGTCGCGGCCTGCTGCTCGCGCAGGAAGTCGAGCAGGTTGCCCGCCGCGAAGGCGTCGAGGTCGTAGTCGGCCTGCAGCGTCTCGGCGTCCTGCTCGACCGCCCAGCGGCTGAAGGCGCCGATCGCCCTGCCGAGCTGCATCGGTCGCCCGACGGAGTCGCCCTTCCAGAACGGGACCGCGCCCGGCGCGCCCGGCGCCGGCGTGACGACGACGCGGTCGCGGCCGATCTCCTCGATCCGCCAGGTCGAGGCGCCGAGCAGGAACGTCTGGCCCGCGCGCGCCTCGTAGACCATCTCCTCGTCGAGCTCGCCGACCCGGCGGCCGTCGGGCAGCACGACGGAGAACAGGCCGCGGTCGGGGATCGTGCCGGCGTTCGTGATCGCGAGCTGGCGGGCGCCCTTGCGGGCGCGGATCGTGCCGCCGACGCGGTCCCAGACGATCCGCGCGCGCAGCTCGGCGAACTCCTGGGAGGGGTAGCGGCCGTCGAGCATGTCGAGCACGTTCTCCAGCAGCGGGCGCGACAGCTCGGCGTAGGAGTGCGTGCGCGTGACGAGCGCGAAGAGCTCGTCGACGGCGATCGGATCATCCTCCTCACGGCTCGCCGCGATCGAGACGACGTGCTGGGCGAGCACGTCGAGCGCGTTGCGCGGCACGACGGTCGGCTCGATCTCGCCTGAGCGCATGAGCTTGCAGACGACCGCGCACTCGAGCAGGTCGGCGCGGAACTTCGGGAAGACGCGGCCCTTCGAGACGTCGCCGACGTTGTGGCCGGCGCGGCCGATGCGCTGCAGGCCGCGGGCGACGGACTTCGGCGACTCGACCTGCAGGACGAGGTCGACGGCGCCCATGTCGATGCCGAGCTCCAGCGACGAGGTCGCCACGAGGCAGGGCAGCTCGCCGGCCTTCAGCAGCTCTTCGACGACGGTCCGCTCCTCGCGCGCGAGCGAGCCGTGGTGGGCGCGCGCGATCTCCACGTGGGGCGCGTCGTCCGGCAGGTCCGCGTTCGCGAGCTCGTTGAGGCGTAGCGCGAGCCGCTCGGCGGCGCGGCGCGCGTTGACGAAGACGATCGTCGAGCGGTGCTCCTGCACGAGCCGCAGGATCTCGGGGTAGATCGCCGGCCAGATCGAGCGCCGCGTCGCCTCGCCTCCGGCGAGCGGGTCGAGCGGATCGAGCGGATCGACCCGATCCCGCCCACCCGGAGCCTGGTCGGGCTCGGTCATCGACTCGACCGGCACGTGGATCCGCAGGTCCAGCGGCTTGCGGATGCCGGCGTCGACGATCGTGCAGGTCCGTCGCGGGCCGACCATGAAGCGGCCGACTTCCTCGAGCGGGTTCTGCGTCGCGGAGAGCCCGATCCGCTGCGGATCATGGCCGGGGTGGGCGGGGTCCTGAATCGCGGCGAGCCGTTCGAGCGTCAGCGCGAGGTGCGCCCCGCGCTTCGTCGCCGCGACGGCGTGGATCTCGTCGACGATCACGGCCTCGACGCCGGTCAGCATCTCGCGCGCGCCGCTGGACAGCAGCAGGTACAGCGACTCCGGCGTCGTGATGAGGATGTCGGGCGGGGTGCGCCGCATCGCCGCGCGCTCGCGCTGCGGCGTGTCGCCGGTCCGCACGCCGACGCCGAGGTCGGCGCCGATCCCGCGCAGCGGCGCGCGCAGGTTGCGATCGATGTCGTAGGCGAGCGCCTTCAGCGGCGAGACGTAGACGAGCCGCGTGCCGCGCGGCGCGTCGGCAGCGCCGGCCGGCGCGCGGCCGAGCCGGTCGAGCGCCCACAGGAACGCCGCCAGCGTCTTGCCCGATCCCGTCGGCGCCGAGATGAGCACGTGCTCGCCGGTCGCGATCGCCGGCCAGGCCTGCTCCTGCACCGCGGTCGGCCGCTCGAACGCCGCCGTGAACCAGTCGCGAACGGCGGGGGTGAACTGCTCGAGCGCCACGCGTCCAGGCTAGCCGGGATCGCGGCCCATACGTGTCCTAGATCGGCGTCAGCGGAGCGCCGCGACCGGCTCCTCGGCGAGCCGCGCGCGCAGCCACGCGTACCAGTCGTCGAGGCCGTGCTCGGTGCGCGTGCTGACCTTCAGCACGGTGGCGTGCGGGTTGATCGTCCGCAGGTTGGCCTCCAGCAGCGCGAGATCGAAGTCGAGGTGCGGGAGGAGGTCGATCTTGTTGACGAGCACGAGCTCCACGGCGCGGAACATCACCGGGTACTTCAGCGGCTTGTCCTCGCCCTCCGTGATCGAGCAGACCATGACCCGATGGTGGGCGCCGACGTCGAACTCGGCGGGGCATACGAGGTTGCCGACGTTCTCCACGAAGAGCAGCTCGAGCGCGTCGAGATCGATCCGCCCGAGGGCGTTGGCGACCATCGGTGCGTCGAGGTGGCATTCGCCGCCGAACCCGTTGGCGGTGTTCAGCAGCGAGATCTGCGCGCCGAGGCCCGCGAGGCGGTCGGCATCGAGGCTCGTCTCGATGTCGCCCTGGATCACGCCTGCGCGGACGCTCCCCTGAAGGTGACTCAAGGTGCGTTCGAGCAGCGCCGTCTTGCCGGCGCCGGGCGAGGACATGACGTTGAGGCAGACGACGCCCGCGGCGCAGAGCGCGGCGCGGTTGGCATCCGCGGCGTCGTCGTTCTCGCCGAAGATGTGCTCGAGCACGCTGACTCGCTGCGGCCCCGTGTCGTAGCCCGAGTGGTCGCCGAGGTCGTGGTCGTGCCGATGCGCGTGGTCATGCTCATGACCATGCGCGTGGTCATGACCGTGATCGTGCGCCGTGCCGTCCTCGTGCCGGTGGAACCTGCCCATCGCCGCGCCCTCCCAGATCGATCGAGGTCAACATGAACTCCTCGCCCTGCGTCACGGTGACGTCGCCGCTGCCGCACGCCGAGCACGCCAGCACGAGGCTGTCGGCGACGGGCATTGTGGCGCTGCACGCCTCGCACCGCAACCGCACCTCGATGTGATCGATGTCGAGCCGGCTGCCGTGCAGCTCGGTTTGCTCGGTCACCAGTCCCCAGCAGTACTCGAGCGTCCGCGGAACCACCTGGCGCAGCTGCCCGACCTGCAGGTGGATGATCTCGACCGGCCGTCCCTCGCGGGCCCGATCGGCGATCGTGAAGATGCTCCGGCACAGCGAGAGCTCGTGCATCGCTCACCGCCTCAACGTCTGCGACGGCGACTCGCCGAAGCGCTCGCGGTAGCGCACCGAGAAGCTCCCCGCGTTGGAGAAGCCCCAGCGCTCGGCGATGCCGGCAACCGTGACGCCGTCGGTCGGCATCGCCTCCATGAGGGCGTGGCGCACCTTGTCGAGGCGCCGGTCGCGGATGTACGCGACCGGCGTCGTGCCGAGGTCCTCGCGAAAGCCGGCTTGGATCGACCGCACGCTGACGCACGCATGGCGGGCCAGGTCGCTCATCGAGATCGTCTCGGCGAGGTGCTCGTCGATGTACGCCAGCGAGCGGCGCACCGCCGCGCGCCCGCTCGTCGCATGGGCATGCCGGAGGCGGTCGGAGTAGTTCGACGGCTGGACATAGAGCAAGGTTGACACGATCAGCTCCTCCAGCGACGCCGCCCCGAGCCCCTGCTGGATCAGCGAGGACGGCGAGATCACCTCGCTGGAGAGCAGCTGGATCGCGCCGTGCCAGCGAACCGCCTCGTCGCCCGTCAGGTCCGCCGTGCGCTCGAACGCGATCGGGCCCTCGAGGCTGCGCCCGAGCATGCGCGAGAGCTGGCGCTCGACCGCGGGCCGCTCGATCCGGATGATCAGCTGCGGGCAGTCGGCGCCGAGCTCGATCGCGTAGCGCTCGCCGGGGTTGTTGACGAGCGCCGAGAACGCGCTCAGCTCGTGCTGCTCGCCGTCGACGACCGCCGCAGCGACGTCGTGGGTCATCATGTGAACGGTGAAGACGGCGGCTGCGCGCTCGACCGCCAGCCGTGTCGGTGCCCGTAGATCGAGGTAGGCCATCGTGACGTCGAGGAAGCGGATCGCGTTGAGCGTCGCCTGAAACTCCTCGCGTGCGGTCGGGCCGACGCTCAGGACGGCGGTCCCGAGCATCGCGGACACCGCCTCGGTCGCCTCGCCCCGGTCGTGCGTGCACAGCACCTCGTGACCCTGCAGCGCCGTCGGCACGCCCCGCGACCGCAGGCGCTTGCGCACCGGCATGCGGGTCCGCTCGGTGTTGATGAATCGGAGGAACGAGAGGCGCGACATCGCATTGCTGCAAAGCGCCCGCCGACAGCGCGGCTGCGCTCCAGAGCAACGATTGTTGCGTAATCGGAGCAGTCGCTGCGCTTTGCGCTATTGCGCACCAGCTGGCACCGACCTATGCTCGCCGTGCTACCACATGGAGGGGCGCCGCACAAGCGCACGGGGCCGGCAGCCGACGAAGCGGCCGACGATCGGATGACCGCTCGATGAGCGCGCTCGTCGGTGCGCTGACCGCGACCCGGGTCGTTGTCCGTGCTCGCCTTGTCGTAGGTGGACGCTGGTGATTCACGCGCTCTCGCGTAGGTCGCCAGCTTGCCGTACCCGAAGGTCGCAGGGGCCAGTCGATTGTTCACGAGCAGGAGGGAATGCGTGCGATGGCATCAGTGCTCTGGTTTCAGGCAGGAGCTTGCTCCGGCAACACGATGTCGTTCCTCAACGCCGAGGAGCCCAACGTCGTCGACCTGATCGTCGACTTCGGGCTCGATCTGCTCTGGCACCCGTCGCTCGGGCTCGAGCTGGGCGAGAACGCCAAGAAGATCTTCACCGACTGTGCGGAAGGCCGGCGCAACCTGGACATCTTCGTGCTCGAGGGGACCGTCATCCAGGCGCCGGACAAGTCGGGCCGCTACGACATGTTCGCCGACCGGCCGATGATCGACTGGATCAACGAGCTCGCCGCGGCGGCGCAGATCGTCGTCGCGATCGGCGACTGCGCCTGCTGGGGCGGCATCCCCGCGATGGAGCCCAACCCGTCGGACTCGACGGGCCTGCAGTTCCACAAGCGCGAGCGCGGCGGCTTCCTCGGTCCCGACTGGCGCTCGCGGTCGAGCCTGCCCGTCATCAACATCCCTGGTTGTCCGGCGCATCCCGACTGGATCACGCAGATCCTCGTCGCGCTGGCGACCGGGCGTGCCGGCGACATCGCGCTCGACGACCTGCACCGGCCGCAGACGTTCTTCAAGACGTTCACGCAGACCGGCTGCACGCGCGTCCAGTTCTTCGAGTACAAGCAGTCGACGACCTCCTTCGGCGAGGGCACGCGCAGCGGATGCCTGTTCTACGAGTACGGGTGCCGCGGGCCGATGACGCACTCACCGTGCAACCGCATCCTGTGGAACCGGCAGTCGAGCAAGACGCGCGCCGGCATGCCGTGCACCGGCTGCACCGAGCCCGAGTTCCCGTTCTTCGACCTCGCGCCGGGCACGGTCTTCAAGACCCAGAAGGTCGCCGGCACGATCCCGAAGGAGATCCCCGAGGGAGCCGATCACCTCAGCTACATGGCACACGCGGCCGCTGCGCGGATCGCCGCGCCGCAGTGGTCCAAGGAAGACATGTTCGTCGTCTGATCGACGGCACTCGATCTGGGAGCAATGCAAGCAACTCATGACAGCACTTGACCTCTTCGTCAGTCCCCTCGGCCGGGTCGAGGGCGATCTCGACGTTCGCGTCACCATCGAGGACGGCGTCGTCACGTCGGCCTGGACCGAGGCTGCGATGTTCCGCGGCTTCGAGATCATCCTCAAGGGCAAGGATCCGCAGGCCGGCCTGATCGTGACCCCTCGCATCTGCGGCATCTGCGGGGGCAGCCACCTCTACAAGGCCTGTTACGCGCTCGACACGGCGTGGAAGACGCACGTCCCGCCCAACGGGACGCTGATCCGCAACATCGCGCAGGCGTGCGAGACGCTGCAGTCGATCCCGCGCTACTTCTACGCGCTGTTCGCGATCGACCTCGTGAACAAGAACTACGCCCACTCGCCGCTCTACGACGAGGCGGTGCGCCGCTTCGCGCCGTACGTCGGCACGTCCTATCAGACGGGGGTCGTGCTGTCCGCCAAGCCGGTCGAGGTCTACGCGATCTTCGGCGGGCAGTGGCCGCACTCGTCGTTCATGGTGCCCGGCGGCGTGATGTGCGGGCCCAACCTCGCCGACGTCACCCGGTCGACCGCGATTCTCGACCACTGGAAGAACCACTGGCTCGAGAAGCAGTGGCTCGGCTGCTCGATCGAGCGCTGGATGGAGATCAAGACCTGGGCCGACATGCAGGAATGGGTCGAGGAGAACGAGTCGCAGTACAACTCCGACTGCGGCTTCTTCATCCGCTACGCGCTCGACATCGGCCTGCACGAGTACGGCGGCGGCTGCGGCAACTACATCGCGTCGGGGACGTACTTCGAGCCCTCGCTGTACGAGAACCCGACGATCGAGGCCCGCAACGGCGCGCTGATCGGCCGCTCCGGCGTCTACGCCGACGGGCGCTGGCACGACTTCGACCACATGCGGATCGCGGAGGACGTCAGCCACAGCTACTTCACCGGTACCCGCAGGCTGCATCCGTGGGAAGGCGAGACGGACCCCATCGACCCGCAGATCGGTCGCGGGAGCGGCAAGTACTCGTGGGCCAAGTCGCCGCGGTACGACGTTCCCGGCTCCGGGCACATGCCGCTCGAGGCCGGGCCGCTGGCGCGCCGCGTGGCTGCCGGCGCTCCGGCCGGGGCGGCGCATCAGGATCACGACCCGCTCTTCGTCGACATGCTCGACAAGCTCGGGCCGTCGGTCTTCGTGCGCCAGATGGCCCGCCTCCACGAGGCGCCGAAGTACTTCCAGTGGACGAAGCAGTGGCTCTCGCAGCTGTACCTGCACGACTCGTTCTACACGAAGCCCGAGGAGCTCGAGTCCGGCAAGGGCTTCGGCGCCACCGAGGCCGCGCGCGGCGCGCTGCTGGACTGGATCGTGCTCGAGGACGGCAAGATCGAGAACTACCAGGTGATCACGCCGACGGCGTGGAACATCGGCCCGCGCGACAGCGACGGGACGCCGGGCCCGATCGAGCAGGCGCTCGTCGGCACGCCGATCGCCGACGTCGACGACCCCGTCGAGCTCGGGCACGTCGCGCGCTCGTTCGACTCCTGTCTCGTCTGTACCGTGCACGCCTACGACGGCAAGAGCGGGCGCGAGCTCAGCACGTTCGTCGTCAACGGGATGGTCTGACCGGCGAGCACGATGGCGGAGATGACGATGCAACCGCACGAGCTGCTCGACGACGGCTTCCAGCCGCCGGCCTGCGACGTCGTCGTGATCGGTTGCGGGCATCTCCTGCGCGGCGATGACGCCGTCGGCCCGATCGCGATCAGGACGCTCTGGTCGCGCGGGGTGCCCGACGGCGTCCGGCTGATCGACGGCGGCACCGCGGGAATGGACGTCGCGTTTCACATGCGCGGCGCGCGGCGCGTCATCCTGATCGACGCGGCGAGCACCGGCGCGCCGCCGGGCTCGGTCTTCCGCGTGCCGGGCGAGGAGCTCGCCGAGCTGCCGCCGCTGGAGGGCATCCACACGCACGCGTTTCGCTGGGACCATGCGCTGGCGCTCGCGACGTGGCTGCTCGGGCCGCAGCTGCCGCGGCGCGTCGACGTCCTGCTCGTCGAGGTCGAGTCGACCGCGCTCGGCGAGCCGCTGACGCCCGCGGTCAGCTACGGGATGGAGCGCGTCGTCGAGATCGTGCTCGACGAGTGCTCGGCCGCCGGTGACCGCGCATGAGCCTCGACGAGCACACGTCCTGCGAGATCACGGCGGATGGGTACCTGCGGCTGTCCGGCGCGCTCGCCGAGCGCCACTTCCCCGCGGGCGTCTGCGTCGCCGTCGTGGAGGACGACGACCTCGTCCTGCTCCCCCTGCGCAGCGAGGCGAACGGCGGGCTCGTCCTCAAGCAGCGCAACGCCGCCGGCGACCGCTCGCTGCTGATCAGCGAGGTGCTCGCGTTTCGCCCACCTGCGGGCCGCTTTCGCGTAACCTGGCGCGAGGATCGCGGTGCGCTCGTCGTCGCACTGCGCGAGCGACCCGGCGAGGGAGCGGGCGGTGAGCAGCACGTTGCGGACGGAGGTCGTCGAGGACTGCCGGCAGTGGGTCGTCTACCTGCTGCTGATCGATCCGGAGGGGATCACCCGTCGCAGGCTGTCGGCGCACCGGACCGAACGCGAGGCGCTGCTCACGGCATCGCTCGTGCAGCGGGCGGCGCACCGCCGCGGGCGCCCGCCGCCGGACGGCGACCTGCATCCCGGGTAGCTCCCTGATGCGCGCGCAGCCGCTCGGCGCCTTCGCGCTCCCCGCCGGATTCATGCTCGTTCCCGAGGTCGACGACCCCTCCGTCGACGAGACCGTCGCATCGCTGCTGGCCGGCAAGCTCCCCCAACGCTGGCCGGCAGCGATGCGCGCGCACGAGTTCGCCCACGGAGGCGACGTGGAGGCGGCGATGGCCGTCCTCGTCGCCGACGACCCGTACACGCTCTACAACCGCTTCCTGCTCGGGACCGACTACGTCGACCCGGCGCATCTCGCCGCCCGGCTCCCGCCCGAGCTCGCCCCGCTCGTCGACGTCGTGCGCTACACCAACGGGGACTGCGAGGCGCCGCCCGCGCTCGTCGCCGGCGACCCCGTCTGCGACGTCGTCGCCGCGCTCGTCCTCGCCACCCAGGCAACCGAAGCGCTCTCGATCGGACGCCCGGCCGACGCGGTGGCGCTGCTGCACCGCGCCGCCGATCGCGCGGAGGGCGACTCGCCGCCGCTGGCCGCGGTGCTGCACGGCAACGCCGGCACGGTCGGCTACGAGCACGGCCTCGACCATGACGTCGCACGCGCCGACCTGCTGATGGCGACGCGCGCGCTGACCGACACCGACCTGGACGTCAGCAAGGCCGAGCTGCACTACCAGCTGGGCATGCTGGAGCACGCGGACGCCGTCGCCGCGGGCGCCTCGCTGCGCCCGGCGATGCACCACTACTACACGACGCTGCAGCTCGTCACGGAGCGCTCCGCCCCGCACCTCTGGGCGAGCGCGCAGGTCAACCTCGCGACTGCCTACCTCGCGTCGCCGATGGTCGAGGCGACCGACGCGCTGCGGATGGGCATCGCGATCCAGGCGATGCGCGCGGCGCTGCAGGTCTTCACGAAGGACGAGCACCCGGCGCAATGGGCGACGACGACGCTCAATCTCGCCAACGCGCTGATCTACACCCCGTCCGTCAAGCAGGGCGACAACCTCGTCGAGGCCGTCGAGCTCTACGAGGACGTGCTCGCGGTGCGCGGGCGCGACGCCGACCCGCTCGGCCGCGCGCGCGTCCTCGCCAACCAGGGCAACGCGCTCGCCCATCTCGGCATCTTCGACCAGGCGAAGGCGAAGCTCTACGAGGCGCGCTTCCTGTTCGAGGAGCACCTCGATCACGACTCGGCGCTGACCGTGCGCTCGGTGCTCGACGAGATCGCCAAGCAGTCGGTTCCGCAGGAGGGTCACCAGGCCGCCGGCCGTCTGGCGATGGGCGGCGTCGACGGGGTCCGCGGGGCGCAGGCCGCGCAACCGAAGGGAGATGATCGTGGACCTTCATCAGCAGCAGCAGTTTGAGCTCCTGCTCGCGCAGGCCGCGGAGTCCTTCATCGAGCGGATCGTGCAGCGCTGCGCGGGCCAGGAGAACGCGCTGCGCGCGCTGCGCGACGACCGCAACGCCGACGGCGTCTGGCTCGACGACTTCGTCGACGCGGTGTTCGCCGACTGGTGCCTCGACAACGCCGAGGGCGCCGCGTTCGTGCTCTGCGCGCTGCAGCGCCGCCCGCTGACGATCGACGCGTCGGGCACCGTCGGCGAGCTGCTCGTGCACGCCGCGAAGTCCGCGTTCGGCGAGCTGCTGCACGGCAAGGTGCTCGAGTCGATGTCGCGCGCGAGCGTGTACGGATGAGGAGGTACGCATGAGCAAGACCCCGGTATCCCTGCCGATGGCGCCCGCGCCGGCACCGACGCCGCCGCCGGTCGCGACGATCGTGCCCGCGCACTCGTCCGAGCCGGCGCCGGCGCCGGCACCGGCGCCGGCGAAGGGCGCGCAGGCCCCCGCGCCCGACGCGGTCGACCTCGAGCGGCTCGCGACCGAGCTCGACGCCGCTCGCGCCCGGGCTGAGGAGCTCGACCCGCGCCCGCGCGAGATCCTCGACGACAGCCTCGACGCGCTCAACGCGCTGCACAGGGCCGGCCTGACGACGATCGTGCGCGCGCTGCGCGCCGACCCGCGCGGCAAGGAGCTGCTGTTCGAGCTCGTCGACGACCCCTCCGTGCGGATGGTGCTGCTCATGCACGGCATCATCCGCTCGTCGGACCCGATGGCGGTCGCCGAGCAGGTGCTCGAGACGATCCGTCCCGGAATCAGGTCCCACGGCGGCGACGTCGAGCTTGCGCGGATCGAGGACGGGGTCGCCTACGTGCGGCTGTCGGGCGCCTGCAACGGCTGCTCGATGGCGAGCGTGACGATGCGCGACGGCGTCGAGAAGGCGCTCGTCGAGGGCGTCCCGTCGGTGACCGCGGTCGAGGTGCTGCCCAACGAGCCCGCCGGTGAGCAACTGCTGCAGATCACGCAGGTCGGTGGCGACGCCGAGGCCGGCGGCAGCGCGGCGGCCAGCGGCTCGACGGGCGCCGCGGCGATGGCCGAGGCGGGCTGGTTTCAGACGTTCCCGACCGAGCGCATCGCGGTCGGCACGCTCGAGGCGATGTCGCTGACCCCCGCCTCCGGCGAGGCCGTCGAGGTGGTCGTCGTCAACGCCGCGGGCCAGATGGCGGCCTACGTCAACGCCTGCGCGCATCAGGGCCTGCCGCTCGACAACGCGATCGTCGACGCGACCGAGGGCACGCTGACCTGCCCCTGGCACGGGTTCTGCTTCGACTCGACGAACGGCGAATGCCTGACGATGCCCGGCGCGCAGCTCGAGCAGCTGCCGCTGCGCATCGAGGACGGGCACGTCTGGGTGCGCGCCACCTCCTGACGTGCGCGTCCAGGTGATCACCGAGTCGGCTCCCCACGTCGGCATCGTGACCGGCGCCGGTGCGGGCGCAGGCGCCGGTCCGGTGCCGGCGACGTACGGCCCATGGCGGCCGCGGACGATCCTCGGGGCGAGGTCGTCGGGCGGGCTGCTGCTGCCCGACGCGAAGCCGACGGCGTCCGCGCTGTACGCGCCGCGCGGCGTGTGGCTCGACGACGAGCGGCTGATCGCAAGCGACACCGGCAACCACCGCGTGCTGATCTGGCACGGCCGGCCCGATCGCGACGGGGCGCCCGCCGACGTCGTGCTCGGTCAGCCCGACGCGAACAGCGAGGGCCCGGCGGCCGGCGGCGCGGGTCCCGGCAACGGCATGTTCCTGCCGACGGGCGTGCTCGTCGACGACGGCCGGCTCGTCGTCAGCGACGCCTGGCACCACCGGATCCTCGTCTGGGATCGCGTGCCGCAGCGCACCGGCACGGCGCCCGACCACGTCCTCGGCCAGCCCGGCCCGCACGCCGTCGAGCCCAACGCGGGTGCAGACGCGACCGCGACGACGTTCTACTGGCCGTTCGGGGTCGCGGTCGTCGACGGGCGCTTCTACGTCTGCGACACCGGCAACCGGCGGATCCTCGCCTGGAGCGACGGCATCCCGCTCGACGGTCGCGGCGCCGACGTCGTGCTCGGCCAGCCCGACGCGCGCAGCCGCTCGGAGAACCGCGGCGGCGCGGTCGGGCCGGACTCGTTTCGCTGGCCGCACGCGATCGCCGGCACCGGCGACGGCGGCATCGTCGTCGCCGACGCCGGCAATCACCGGCTGCTGCGCTGGGACGCGCATCCGCGCGCCGATCGGCCGGCCGACGGCGTGCTCGGCCAGCCGGACCTGCATACCGCGGTCGAGTTTCCGTACGTCTCCCAGGAGGGACGGCTGCGCTTCCCGTACGCCGTCGCGAGCGGCCCCGGCCTCGCGGTCGCCGACACGGCGAACAACAGGGTGCTGCTGTGGGACGAGGTCCCGACCGCGGCGACCGCCCCCGCCGCCGTGCTCGCGCAGCCGGATCTCGCTGCCGCCGGCGAGAACCGCTGGGAGCGGATCGCCGCCGACACGCTGTGCTGGCCGTATGGCCTGGCGCGCTGGGGCGACGAGCTGGCGATCGCCGACTCGGGCAACAACCGCATCGTGCTGTGGGATGCGGCCGCGGCGGGCGGGCGCTGACGATGTGCCTCGGCATCCCCGGGCGAATCGTCCGCCGCTGGGTGCAGGACGACGGGGCGATCCTCGCCGAGGCAGACTTCGCCGGCGAGCTGCGCACGGTGCGGCTGAACTACCTCCCCGACCTGCAGGTCGGGGACTTCACGATCGTGCACGCGGGCTTCGCGCTGACGAAGCTCGATCCCGACGAGGCGGCCAGGACGACCGCGCTGATGCGCGACGTCGGGCTGCTCGGGCCCGAAGGCGACGAGCCGCTCGTCGTGCCCGCCGACTGGATCGACCGGCCCGCGCCGTGAGCGGCGCGATCTCGCAGCCGCGCGGCCACCGCCTGTTCGCCCGCTACGCGTGCGCGCCCAACGCGCGCGGCTATTGCGGGCCGCCCGCGGTCGCGGGCGCCGGCCTGGAGGCGGTCGCCTGCGGGCACGGAGCCGGGGTCGACGTGCCGTCGCTCGCGGCGCGCTTCAGCGGCGCCTGGCCGTACCAGTGCCTGATCGCTGACCTGGCCGGCATCGCCGACCCGCTCGACGAGCGCGTCGTGCGCGCCTACTGGACCGGCAACGCGCTCACGCGCGAGATCAACGGTCGCCAGCTCGGCGAGCTGCTGCTCGAGCGCTTCGCCTCGCAGGCCGGCCACTACTGGTCGCACCTCACGCCCGGGCTGCTCGACGAGGTGACGCCGACGCATGCCTTCCACGTCTTCGGCGTCTATCCGTGGACCCGTCTGCTCGCGACCGGACGCGACGAGCCGCTGCACGTGCTCGACTCGTGCCGGATCCGGTCGGCGGAGGTGCTCGAAGTGCGCCCCGAGCTGGTGCTCGTGCGCGCTCGCGCGCTGACGTGGGATGGTCGCCAGCTCGAACTGGCCGAGCCGGCCGACGAGGAGGTGACGTGGCGCTCCGCGCGGGGAGCGTTCACCGGCCCGCTGCGGGAGGGAGCCTGCGTCGCGCTGCACTGGGGGCACATCTGCGACGAGCTCGGGGAGCGCGCAGGCAGCGAGCTCGACCACTGGACCGAGTTGCAGATCGAGACGACGAACCAGCGGCTGGACCCGTCGGCGCGCGCAGCGCACGGACGGGACGTCGCCGCGTGGCTGCGATGACGGAGCGCGCATCGAGCGGCCGCGCGCCGCCGGCGCTGGGCCTGCTCGTCGACGCAGATCACGAGGCGCCGCCGCAGCTCGCCGATTCGTGGGGACGACACGACGAGCTCACGCCGCGGTCGAAGCTGGTGGTCGACGACGCCGTCGGGCTGTTCTTGCGCGACGTCGGCAGGGTCCGGCTGCTGACGACGCAGGAGGAGGTCGATCTCGCCAAGCGCGTCGAGCGCGGCGACCTGGATGCCAAGCAGAAGATGGTCGAGTCCAATCTGCGCCTCGTCGTGTGGATCGCGAAGAGCTATCGCAACCAGGGGCTGCCGTTCCTGGATCTGATTCAGGAGGGGACGCTCGGGCTCGTGCGCGCGGCGGAGAAGTTCGACTATCGCAAGGGCTTTAAGTTCTCGACGTATGCGACGTGGTGGATTCGCCAGGCGATTGCGCGGGCGCTGGCCGACAAGGCGCGCACGATCCGGATTCCCGTCCATGTCGTCGAGAAGCTCAACAAGATCGGTCGCGCCGAGCGCGACCTCGTGACGGAGCTTGGTCGTGAGCCGACGCCGGAGGAGATCGCGGAGGTTACGGGGATCGATCCGGAGGAGGTCGATTCGATCAAGCGCTCGGCGCAGGCGCCGGTCTCGCTGGAGAAGCCGGTCGGCGACGAGGAGGAG
>JAUYGN010000063.1 GCA_030690545.1 Solirubrobacteraceae bacterium | reverse complement strand
CCTGTCGCAGGAGATGGCGCTGACGATCGAGGGTCAGCCCGTCAAGGGCGAGTTCTCGCGGATCGGCAGCACGGTCAACGAGATGGTCGACCAGCTCTCCTCGTTCGCCGACGAGGTCACGCGCGTCGCGCGCGAGGTCGGCACCGACGGCAAGCTCGGCGGCCAGGCGCAGGTCAAGGGCGTCAGCGGCACCTGGCGCGACCTGACCGAGAACGTCAACTCGATGGCCTCCAACCTGACCGACCAGGTCCGCCAGATCGCCGCCGTGACGACCGCCGTCGCCAACGGCGACCTCAGCCAGAAGATCACCGTCGACGCGCACGGCGAGATCCTCGAGCTGAAGGACACGATCAACACGATGGTCGACCAGCTCTCCTCGTTCGCCGACGAGGTCACAAGGGTCGCGCGCGAAGTCGGCACCGACGGCCAGCTCGGCGGCCAGGCCGAGGTCAAGGGCGTCAGCGGCACCTGGCGCGACCTGACCGAGAACGTGAACTTCATGGCCTCCAACCTGACCGACCAGGTGCGCCAGATCGCCGCCGTGACGACCGCGGTCGCGCAGGGCGACCTGACGCAGAAGGTGACCGTCGAGGCCAAGGGCGAGGTCGCGACGCTCGCCGAGACGATCAACTCGATGACCGAGACGCTGCGCATCTTCGCCGAGCAGGTGACCGGCGTCGCGCGCGCGGTGGGCACCGACGGCCAGCTCGGCGGGCAGGCCGAGGTGCAGGGCGTCGCCGGGACCTGGAAGGACCTGACCGACAGCGTCAACGTGATGGCCTCCAACCTGACCGACCAGGTGCGCCAGATCGCGGTCGTGACGACGGCGGTCGCCAACGGCGACCTCGGCCAGCAGGTCACCGTCGAGGCGAAGGGCGAGATCGCGACGCTCGCCGAGACGATCAACTCGATGACCGACCGGCTGCGCGTCTTCGCCGAGCAGGTGACCGGCGTCGCGCGCGAGGTCGGCACGGAGGGCCGGCTCGGCGGGCAGGCCGAGGTCGAGGGCGTCAGCGGCACCTGGCGCGACCTGTCCGAGATCGTCAACCAGCTCGCCGACAACCTCACCGACCAGGTCCGCAACATCGCCCAGGTCACGACCGCCGTCGCCAACGGCGACCTCAGCCAGAAGATCACCGTCGACGCGCGCGGCGAGATCGCCGAGCTGAAGGGCACGATCAACACGATGGTCGATCAGCTGCAGTCCTTCGCCGACGAGGTCACAAGGGTCGCGCGCGAAGTCGGAACCGAGGGCCAGCTCGGCGGGCAGGCGACCGTCGAGGGCGTCAGCGGCACCTGGCGCGACCTGACCGAGAACGTCAACCAGCTCGCCGACAACCTCACCGACCAGGTCCGCAACATCGCCCAGGTCACGACCGCC
>JAUYGN010000048.1 GCA_030690545.1 Solirubrobacteraceae bacterium | reverse complement strand
GAGGTCGATTCGATCAAGCGCTCGGCGCAGGCGCCGGTCTCGCTGGAGAAGCCGGTCGGCGACGAGGAGGAGTCGGAGTTCGGGCAGTTCATCGCCGATGAGCGCGCCGAGTCGCCGTACGAGCGCGCCGCGGAGATCCTCCTCCGCGAGGCGCTCTGCCAGGCTCTGCGGCATCTCCCCGACCGCGAGCGCCGCGTGCTCGAGCTGCGCTACGGCCTCGACGGCCGGCGCGCTCACACCTACGAGGAGATCGGCCGCATGCTCGGCGTCACGCGCGAGCGCATCCGCCAGCTCGAGCGCCGCAGCCTGCAGCGGCTGCGGTCGCAGGCGCTCATGCGCCAGGCGTGGTCCAGCCTCGGGGACACCGCGTGACGATCCGGCTCGGCTTCGTCGGGGCTCGACGCGAGCAGGTCGTCAGGCAGGTCGAGCCGGGCCGAGTCCCGCGAGCGTCCGCGCGCGCAGCAGCACGGCGTCGATCATCGGCGGCGTCAGCCGGCCGGTGAACGTGTTCTGCTGGCTGGGGTGAAAGCAGCCGAGCAGCAGCGGCGCGGCGGGGTCGGCGGCGGGGTCGAGCTCGGCTCCGTGGCCGAAGCGCGGGCGCGGGGGCGGAAGCTCGACGCCGCGCGCGGAGAGGATTCGCAGCGCCGCCTGCCAGGCGAACAGGCCGAGGCAGACGATGACGCACACGTCGGCGAGCAGCGTCAGCTCGCGCAGCGCGTAGGGCAGGCATGCGTCGCGCTCGGCCGGCGTCGGCTTGTTGGCCGGCGGGGCGCAGCGCACGGCGGCGGTGATCCGGGCGTCACGCAGCGTCAGGCCGTCGCCGGCATGCGTCGAGGTCGGCTGGCTGGCGAACCCCGTGCGATACAACGCTGCGAACAGGAAGTCGCCCGAGCGGTCGCCGGTGAACACGCGGCCGGTGCGGTTGGCGCCGTGCGCGGCGGGCGCGAGGCCGAGGATCAGGACGCGCGCGTGCGGGTCGCCGAAGCCCGGGATCGGCCGGCCCCAGTAGTCGTCGTCGGCGAACGCGGCGCGCTTCTCGCGCGCAACGCGCTCGCGCCAGGCGACGAGCCGCGGGCAGCGCCGGCAGTCGACGATCTCGCGCTCGAGCTGCTCGAGCCGCGCCAGGGGATCGGGTGGCGCCGACCTGTCGGCTCCCACGCCGTCGCTCAAGCGTGCGGCGGCTGCGTCAGCAGCCCGATGATGAGCCGCTCGACGAGCGGCTGCAGGTCGGTCACGCGCTCGGGCTGGCCGGTGCGCAGCTGACGCGAGACGAGCTCGAACGTCGCGCCGACGATCGCGAACGCCTCGTCGGGCGAGGCGAAGGCGGGACCGCCGCTGCGAGCGGCGGCCTTCACCGTCTGCTCGTACATCACCTGCGCGAAGCCGTTGAGGGCCGCGATCCGCAGCTCGGCGAGGCGCGGACCCGCCCCCACGGTCTCGACGAGGATCGCCTGCGCGAGCGGCGGGTTGTCCTCGATCGCCTCGAGGATCGCGCGCAGCCCGGCGCTGTGGCGCTCGGCGAAGTCGCGCTCGGCGCCGCGCGACGCCGACAGGAGCTCCTCGACGAGCGACGCGGTGGCGTACTCGAAGAGCGCGGCGAGGCATTCCTCCTTGTTGGCGAAATGCTCGTAGAAGGTGGCCTTCGACATCCCCGCCTGGCGGCTGATCGCCTCGGCGCTCGCATCGCCGTAGCCGACGCGCGAGAAGACCGTCGCGGCGGCGTCGAACAGCCGGTGCTTCTGCACCTCCAGGCGTACCTCCAGCGGCGGCGCGTGACGTCCGCGCGGGATCGGCTGCGACAGGGATCTGGGCTCGGGCGTCAAGACGAGCCAGTCTAGATAGGCTCCGGCCGATGAGACCCGCTGTCGCCCTCTGTCTGCTGGCGCTCGCGCTGACGGCCTGCGGGTCCGCTCCGCGCGACTCCGCCGAGGAGTTCAGTGGCGCCGAGCGCGCGGTCGCCACCGCGATCGAGGATCTCGAGACCGCTGCGCGCGACGACGATCCCGGTGCTGTCTGCACGAAGCTGCTCTCCGAGAGCCTGCTGGGGACGCTCAAGGAGCAGGGCACGACCTGCACGACCGCGGTCCGGGACGCGTTCACCGATGCCGACTCGTTCGAGCTGACCGTCGACGAGGTCACGATCAGCGGCACGAAGGCCAGCGCCAAGGTGACCTCCGGCACCGGCTCGCAGAAGAAGACGGACACGCTCGAGCTCGAGCGCGTCGGCTCGGCGTGGAGGATCACCTCGCTGAACGCGTAGGTTGGTCCTGCTCAGCCCTTGATCTGCGAGCCGTACTGGCGCTCGTAGTACGCGCGGTAGTCGCCGGAGCGGATCGGCTCCCACCAGGCGGCGTTGTCCTGATACCAGGCGACGGTCTGCTCGAGACCCTCGGCGAAGTGGACCTGCGCCTCCCAGCCGAGCGCGCGGACCTTCTCGGAGCCCAGCGAGTAGCGGCGATCGTGGCCGGGGCGGTCCTTGACGTACTGAAGCAGCTCGGGGGATGCTCCGGTCAGCTCGATGATCCGCTGCACGACCTCGATGTTCGGGCACTCGTCGGGGCCGCCGACGTTGTACGCCTGGCCCGGCTCGCCATGCGCGAGCACGTGCCCGATCCCGCGCGCGAAGTCCTCGACGTAGAGCCAGTTGCGCACCTGCATGCCGTCGCCGTAGACCGGCAGCGGGTCGCCGTGCAGCGCGTTGAGCACCATCAGCGGGATCAGCTTCTCGGGGTACTGACGCGGCCCGTAGTTGTTCGAGCCGCGGCAGATCACCGTCGGCAGGCCGTAGGTGTGGAAGTACGACGCGACGAGCAGGTCGGCGCCGGCCTTCGTCGCGCTGTACGGCGACGACGGCGCCAGCGGCGAGGACTCGGTGAACGAGCCCTCCTCGATCGAGCCGTAGACCTCGTCGGTCGAGACCTGCAGGTAGCGCACGCCGGCCGCGCGCGCCGCCTCGAGCAGCACCCACGTGCCGACGGCGTGCGTCGTGACGAACGCGTCGGGCTCGGCGATCGAGCGGTCGACGTGCGTCTCGGCGGCGAAGTTCACGACCGCGTCGACGCCGCCGATCGCGCCGGCGACCGCCTCGGCGTCCTCGATCCCGGCATGGACGAACGCGACGTCGAGGTCGTCGAGGTTCTCCCGCCGTCCCGCGTAGGTGAGCTTGTCGAGCACGACGACCTCGTCGCCGTGGTCGCGCAGGCGGACGCGGACGAAGGCCGAGCCGATGAAGCCCGCGCCGCCGCAGACGAGCAGCTTCATGCCGTCACCCGCGTCGCGAGGTACTGCGCGAGGCCGTCCTGCCAGGCCGGCAGCACGAGCGGGTCGCGCCGCTCGCTGCCGAGCACGCTGTAGGCCGGGCGCCGCGCGGGGCGCGGGAACTGCTCGCTGGTCGCCGGCAGCACGCGACAGTCGATCCCCGCGCGCTCGAAGATCTCCAGCGCGAGCTCGTTCCACGAGCACTGCCCGGCCCCGGCGATGTGGTGGATGCCGGTCTCCTGCGGATGCTCGGCGAGGTCGACGAGCGCGCTCGCGAGATGGCCGGTCCAGGTCGGGCAGCCGATCTGGTCGGTCACGACGGAGATCTCGTCGCGCTGCGTCCCGAGCGCGAGCATCGTGTCGACGAAGTTCTTCGCGCCGGCGCCGAACAGCCACGCCGTGCGGACGATCGCGTGCGCCGGGTTGGCCTCGGCGACGGCTCGCTCGCCGGCGAGCTTCGTCTCGCCGTAGACGCCGAGCGGCGCGACGGGATCGGACTCCAGCCACGGCTCGCGCTTGGAGCCGTCGAAGACGTAGTCCGTCGAGACGTGGACGATCAGCGCGCCGACCGCCGCCGCCGCGGCGGCGACGTGACCGGCACCTTCGGCGTTGACGGCCGCCGCGGCCCGCCGGTCGCCCTCGGCGCCGTCGACGTCGGTGTAGGCGGCGCAGTTGACGACCGCCCGCGGGCGCGCCGCGAGCAGCGCCCGGCGGGTCGCCCCGGCATCGGTGACGTCCAGCTCCGCGCGGGTCGCCGCCACGACGTCGTGGCCCAGCCGCGCGGCGGCGTCGACGACCGCGCGTCCGAGCATCCCGCCCGCTCCGGTCACGAGCAGCTTCATCGTGAGGACGCCCCGTCCGGGCTCGCGCCGCCAGCGGCCGGTGCGCGACGCGCCGTCACAGGATCCCGATCTCGGAGTTGTCGCCGACCATGAAGCGGTACGCGCGCGGCTGTCGCTCGCTGCGCGAGATCGTCACGTTGCGCCCCAGCAGCGAGGACTCCATCCGCCCGGCGAGGTTGGCGACCTTCGATCCCGCCAGCAGGATCGAGTGCTCGACCTCGGCGCCGGTGATCACGCAGTCCTCGCCGATCGAGGTGTACGGACCGATGTAGGCGTCCGTCAGTCGAGCGCCGGCGCCGATCACCGCGGGCCCGCGGACGGTCGTGCGCTCCAGCACCGCGCCCTGCTCGACGATGACGCGGCCGTCGCACTGGGCGTCGACGAGCTCGCCGTCGATCCGCGGCTCGATGCGGTCGAGCACGAGCCGGTTGGCCTCGAGCATGTCCTCCAGGCGGCCGGTGTCCTTCCACCAGCCGCGCACGACGTGCGGCTCGACGCGGCGGCCCTCGTCGACGAGGTGCTGGATCGCGTCGGTGATCTCGAGCTCGCCGCGCGCGCTGCGCTCGATCGCCCGCGCCGCGTCGTGGATTCCGGCCGTGAACATGTAGACGCCGACGAGGGCGAGGTTCGTGGCCGGCTGCGGCGGCTTCTCGACGAGCCGCACGACGCGCCCGGCGTCGAGCTCGGCGACGCCGTAGTTCTCGGGATCGTCGACGGGGGTCAGCAGGATCAGCGCGTCGGGCGCGCTCGCGCGGAAGGACTCGACGAGGTCGGTGATGCCGCCCTGCAGGAGGTTGTCGCCGAGGTACATGACGAACGGCTCGCCGTCGAGGTACTCCTCGGCCGTCAGCGAGGCGTGCGCGAGCCCGCCCGGCTCGTCCTGCTCGACATAGGTGATCGAGACGCCGAACTGCGACCCGTCGCCCGCGGCGGCGCGGATCTCGTCGCCGGTCTCGGGCGCGATGATGATCCCGACCTGCTCGATGCCGGCCTCGGCCATCGCCTCGATGCCGTAGAAGAGCACCGGCTTGTTGGCGACCGGCACGAGCTGCTTGGCGCTCGTATGGGTGATCGGGCGCAGGCGCGTGCCCTTGCCGCCGGAGAGGATCAGGCCCTTCATCAGCGCTGGAGGCTAGTCGAGGGGGGGCGCACGCTACTGCGCGGTGGCCAGCTTGCGATGGTCCCAGCTGGCGCGCGAGCGCTCGACGAAGCGCAGCGCGACGCGCTTGGGCGCCTGCTTGGCGACGGTCGCCGCGATCTCGCCGGCGCGATCGGGCTCCTGCTGGTAGCGGGTCATGATCTGCAGCCCGAGCTCGGCAACGATCTCCGTGTCGCGGTGCAGCTGCACATCGGCCTTGATCATGACGCCGCGCAGCTGCTCGTACGTGGTGCCGGTCTCGACCTGCAGCGTCGCGCGGGCGTCGCGCTCGAGGTTGCGCACCTTCTGCGAGGCGACGTAGGTCCAGGCCCACAGCTCGCCGTCGCGCAGCACGTACCAGAGCGGCATCAGGTGCGGCCA
This sequence comes from Solirubrobacteraceae bacterium, assembly GCA_030690545.1. Lineage (GTDB taxonomy): Bacteria > Actinomycetota > Thermoleophilia > Solirubrobacterales > Solirubrobacteraceae > CADCVQ01. The sequence continues at coordinate 14,455 of JAUYGN010000048.1, read as the reverse complement.
GCCGTCCCGGCCGATCGTGGCGCAGATGACGGTGCGCTCGAACTCGAGCAGCTCGAGCACCTCCGCGTCGGACATCCGTATCTGATCGCGGCGGTTCACGCGCGGGGACCATAGTGGTCCCCGCGCGCCTCGTTGCGATCAGCCTCGCGAGGGCGGTCCGCCCGGGCCGCCGAGGACGTAGACGCGCTCGCAGCCGCGATGGCGCCGGACCTCGTTGCGGTTGATCCGGATCTTGTCGAACCCGGTCCCGCAGCTGATGCGTGCCGCCGGACCAGCGGTTGCGACGTTGATCGCGTCGTTGCCGGGGCCGCCGAACACCTGATCGGCTCCGTAGCCGCCGTTGATCGTGTCGTTCCCGGCGCCGCCGGACAGCCGGTCGTTGCCGCCGCCCCCGTTGAGGGCGTCGTTGCCGGCCCCGCCGTAGATGCGGTCGTTGCCGAGGCCGCCCGACAGGATGTCGCGGCCGTTGTTGCCCTCGAGGCAGTCGTTGCCGCGCCCGCCGTCGATCCGGTCGTTGCCGCTCAGACCGAGGATCCGGTCGGCGCCGTTCGTACCGGTGATCCGGTCGTTGCCGCGCGTGCCGACGATCGCGAACAGCGGTCGCCCGCCGCTCGCGAGACAGGGGCTACGGCCGTAGCGTCGGCGCGCGACGTCGAGCGGGACGACCGTGCCGCCGCTCGGACCCTGGAACGGCCTGCCGATGATGATCTCGCCGAGGCTCGATCCGGACGTCCCGGCTGGGATCACGCAGAGGTTGCGGGTCGGGTCGAGGATCGCGCCGGTCGGGCAGACCTGCCCGTCCGAGCCGCCCGGGCCGGAGCCGTCGTTCTGCCTGCTCGGATCGCAGACCGGCCCGTTGGCCGCGACCTTGCTCTCCGCGACGACCGCTTCGACGAGCGGCGCGCCGCCGCCCGACGCTGGCAGGATCACGGCGCGCAGCGCGCGCACGGTCAGCGAGGTCGGTGTCTCGATCCGCTCGTTGAGCTTCAGCGAGATGACCCGGTCCAGCGGCGCGAGCAGCGCGTTGACGGCGACGATCAGGTCGTCGAGCGGAAGGTCGACGCCACCCAGTGTCAGCGTGGCGATCTGGCTCGTCCCGCTGAACTTCGGGGTGATGTCGCCGCTCTCACAGGAGCCGGTGGCGCTCGAGGTCGCGGCCCTCACGCCAAGCACGATCGTCCCGCCCGCGGGCAGCGTGATCGCGAGGTTCTCGACGCGTGCGTCGGCGTTGGCGGTCTGCGCGATCGCGCGCCCGAGCTCGGGCGTGATCGTCGTCTTGGCCGCGGCGGTGCCGGCCCCGATCAGGTTCTGCGGGATGCCGAGCTGCGTGGCGAGGTTGCCGGCGCCCGTCTCCGCGTTGGCGCACTGCGCGTGATCGGGGTTGCCGCCGTCGGCGGTGTTGATGTTGCCGTTGGCAACGATCGGCTCGACGCGGTTGTTCCCCGCGACGGAGGTGTGCAGCGGGCTGGCGCGACATTGCCAGACCGGCAGCGTGGTAAAGGCTGAAGCGGCCGGTGCCGCGACGAGCATCCCGATTCCGGTCGCCAGCACTACAAGAAGCCTGCGAGTCATGCGTCTCCAATCGTCGTGGCAGCCAGGGGACCCTCGCTGTCCGAAATGCGTCCTTCATGTCGGCCCGGACCCCCGGTCCGGCCACCAGCTATCAGCGACAGCGTTTACACGCCAGCTTGGGAAATCCTTCCATGTCCGGTGGCGGACGTGGACTTTTTTCGCCCGCGTCGCGGAAGGAGTGCGCGGGTCGCTGCTGCGGCGTGTGGCTGGGGTTCGTCAGCCGACGGCGGCAGCGCGCAGCCGCTGCACGGCGGCGAGGACGGCCTCGCGTGCTTCGACGGGCTCGAGCACGGCCGCGTCGCCGGCCTCGGCGAGGACGTCGCGGACGAGGAAGTCGGTGCCCTTGAAGGGCAGCTCGACGACGACCGAGCCGTCGGCGAGCTCCTGCGCGACGCGGCGCTGCTCACGCGCCCAGCGCGCGCGCTCGGGCGAGACCCAGACGCGCGCGATCCGCGAGGCCTGCACCTCGCCGGTGCGCAGCCAGCCGTCGAGCTCGGCCGCCGGGTTGACCTCCGGGCGCGGTGCAAACGGCGTCGCGGTCATCTCGGCGTGGCGGATGCGGTCCAGCCGGAAGTGGCGCACGGCGTCGCGCTCGGGATCGAACGAGGCGACGTACCAGCCCTCGCGGCCGTTGACGAGCGCATAGGGCTCGACGACGCGCGTCGTGAACTCGTCCTCGTTGGGCTTGTAGTAGTCCAGCGCGAGCAGGTGATGGCAGCTGATCGCCTCGGAGGCGACGCGCGCGATGCGCGAGTCGTCGCCGCCGGCGTCGGCGACGTGCAGGCCCTGCTCCATCGGGTCGGCGCCGAGCGCCGCGACGATCTTCTCGCGGGCGGACTGCAGCGAGCCTTCCGGCAGCCCCTGAGCCAGCAGGTCGATCGCGGCGACGAGCGCCTTGGCCTCGACGGGCAGCAGCCGCGCGGGCCGCGCGAAGTTGTCCGAGTAGGGCTCCGGGTCGACCTCGATCGCGCCGTCCTCGTCGACCTCCGCGTAGAGGACGTAGGAGCCACCGCCGAAGTTCACGACGTTGAGGACGTTGATGTCCTCGCGCAGCTCGGCGTCGGAGATCTGCATCGTCTCGCAGACCTCGGCGGCGGGCAGCTTCTCGCCGGCGCGACCGGCGCGGATCAGGATCGAGGCGAGCGTGACGAGGCGCGCGAAGCGCTCGGGACGGATCGACGCCTCAGTGCGCCGCACGGCGCCGTTGCTCGACGCGACGGCCTCGTCCTCGTGCTCCTCTTCGGGCACGACCGCGGCGGCCAGCTCGAGCGTCGCGCCGCGGTGGCGCTCGTGCAGCAGGTCGACGCGCTCGGCGAGCTCGCGCTCGAGCTCGGGCGGGCCGAGCACGCGGGCGTGCTCGCCGAGGCGCAGCACCCAGGCGGCGAGCTGGCGGCGGTCGGCGTACGGCGTGGCGAAGACGATGTCGCCGTCGGTGCCGGCCGGCTGGACCTCGCCGTAGCGGCCGAAGTGGCGCTCGATCTGCCAGGCGATCCGCGCCGAGATCCAGATCTCCCCGGTGTCCTGCGGATCGCCGAACTGCCATGCGCCGCGATTGGCGTACGGGCGCGGATCGAAGCCTTCCGGCGGGCCCTTGAAGTCATGCTCGGCCTTCGTCGCGTAGGCGACCTTGCCGCGGATCCGCGACAGGCGGAAGACGCGCAGCGCCTTGCGCTCGTGGGCGTAGCCGAGCAGGTAGAACTCGCCCTTGAAGAGCAGGTGGTACGGATCGACCTTGCGCGTGCCGGTGTCGTCGCGGGCCATCGTGTAGTAGTCGAAGGTGATCGTCTTGTTGCGGAAGATCGCCGTCTCGATCTTCGCCAGGCGGCCGGAGAGCTCGTGGCCGTCGACGGACGCCTTGATGCCGAGGCCGACGGACGGCTGCTCGGGCGCGCGCAGCGGGTTCGTGCGTCCCCAGGAGATCTGCTGCAGCGCCAGGCGCAGCGGCTCGGCGTAGGCGAACTCGCCGTCGAGCAGCGACAGCGCGGTCTGCAGCGCGGCCAGCTCGGCGTCGGAGAAGGCGATCGCCGGCAGGTGGAAGTTCTCCGGCCGCAGCGAGTAGTTCTCCTGCTCGGCGACGCCGTCGACGGGCCGCTCGACGGTCAGGGCGATGCCCAGCGAGTCCAGCTCGGAGCGGTCGGCGTAGAAGCGCCGCGCGAAGGCGTCCTCGTTCATCGCGCTGTAGCCCTCGACGTCGCGCCGGATCTCCAGCGCCGTCACCGGCCGCCGCTCCGCCATGAGATACGAGATCAGGGAGAGCTGGCGGATGAGCTTCTCCGTGTCCTTGGCCATGGCCCACACGATACGACCAGCTCGCGGCCGCCCGGCGCCGATCGAGCGGCCCGGGGCTGTCTTGGCCCGCTTTTTGCGGAGAGTTGCGGGCGTTCAGGCGGCTTTGCGCGTCTCGTGCCCGCCCGCGGGAACGGTCGCGAAGTACGCCCCGCCGCCGATCGCGCGATCGAAGCTCGACCAGCGCTCGCCGCTGGGCAGCTGCTTCTCGAGCCGGTCGAACGAGCCCAGCCGCCCGCCGAGGTTGTCGCAGAAGTGCACGAGCGTCGCCTCGCGCGTGCAGGGGACGACGGGGCTGCCGTGCTCCAGCGAGCCGTGGTGGCTGAGGATGATGTGCAGCACGGCCTCGGCGGTCTGCGGGGCGAAGCCGGCGATCGCGTCGATCAGCCGGCGGATGCGGTAGTAGCCGAGCGCGATCTCGCCCTGCAGCTTGCCGGCGTCGGTCATCTCGATCGCGTTGCCCGCGAAGGCGTAGGCCTCGAGCTTGCCGATGTCGTGCAGCAGCGCGCCCGCGACCGCGACGTCGCGGTTGACCTCGCTGAACGTCGCGCTGATCGCGCTGACGGCCTGGGCGACCGACAGCGAGTGCTCGAGCAGCCCGTGGCGGTAGGCCTGGTGGAAGCGCTTGGCCGCCGGCGCCGCGCGGTAGCGCTCCCAGAGCGGGGAGTCGGGACCGAAGACCGCGTCGAGCAGGCGGCGCAGGTCGCGGTCCTGCACGGTGGCGAGCAGCTCGCGCAGGTCCGCCTCCATCTGCTCCGCCGCGCGCGGCGGACCGTCGACGAGGTCGTCGAGGTGGTACGAGCCCGGCTCGGGCGCGCCGATCGCGCGCAGCTCGAGCTCCGGCTCGCGACGCCCCTCGACTCGTACCCGTCCGCCGACGCGGACGGGCTCGCCGACCGTCGCGATCCGGGCGATCGCGGCGACGTCCTCGCGGACGGTCGCCGGCAGGCTGCCGGTGCGGTCGCCGAGCGACAGGCGCAGGACGGGTCCGCCGTCGGGCCGCGCTCGGAGCTGTGCCTCGCGGACGAGCAGCACGCAGTCGATCTCGGCACCCGGCTGCAGATCCCTGACGAACATGGCCGACACGGTGGCAAGCGGCGCGGACGGATCGCGCTCGTTGCGGGGAGTTCGCGCGATGCCGGCTCGCCGGGGCGTGCTCGCCGCGAGCGGGCGCGAGGTTGCAGCCCGGGCCGATCGGCGTGACCGGCGGGGGCGGCCGGTACATTCAGCGTATGTCCGCTCGCGTGATCGTCCCCTGCATCTGCGTGCTTGCGAGCGGGCTGCTCGTCGCCGCGCAGGCCGGCGCGACGCCGCCGCTGCCCGGCGAGCGGATCGCCGCCAACGTCACGGCCGCCGGCCTGGACGTCTCCGGCCTGACGGTCGACGAGGCCGCGGCCAGGCTCGACGGCGCGTTCGGCGAGCGCCTGCGGCAGGGCGCCGTGACCGTGCGGGCGGCCGACATCAACTGGCGGCTGACCGGTGCCGGCGCCCAGGTGCGGCTCGACACGGAGACGAGCGTCAAGCGCGCCGTCTACGCGGGGCGGGAGCACCGCGGCGCGCGCGTCGACGTCCCGCTCGCGGTCACGTACGCGCAGTCGGCGGTCAACGCGTTCACGAACCGGATCCGCAAGCGGCTGCACCGCCAGGCGCGCGACTCGCAGGTGAGGATCACCGTGCGGCGCGTGCGCGTCACGCACTCCAAGCGCGGTCGCGACATCAACCGGACCGACCTGCGCCAGAAGATCGGCGCCGCCCTGTCCGATCCGCACAGCGACCGCCTGATCAGGCCCAGGCTGCAGTCGCCGAGGCCGAAGATCGACGCCGGCAAGGCGCGCGCCAGCGCCGCGACCGTCGTCACCGTCGAGCGGCGGACCTTCACGGCGCGCCTGTTCAAGAACCTGAAGGTCGTCAAGACGTACCGGGTCGCGGTCGGCAAGCCGCAGTATCCGACGCCGCGCGGGCGCTTCACGGTCACGAGCAAGCAGGTCAACCCCGTCTGGTCGGTGCCCAACAGCCCCTGGGCCGGCGAGCTCGCCGGCTCGACCGTCGCCGGCGGCACGGCCGCCAACCCGCTCAAGGCGCGCTGGATGGGGCTCGCCGGCGGGATCGGATTTCACGGCACCGGCGAGAGCGGATCGATCGGCACGCGCGCCTCGCACGGCTGCATCCGCATGCACGTCCCCGACGTCATCGCGCTCTACGAGCGCGTGCCGGTCGGAACGCCCGTGCTGATCAGCTGAGCGAGCGCGGCCGGACTCGCCGGGCACCGGCGAGGGCGGCGCGGCGCGCGGACCTCATGTGCCGCAGGCGACCGCGCGCGACAGCAGCAGCTCGCGCTCGCGGTCGTTGTCGCACAGGTCGGCCGCGCGGACGAACTCCGCGCGCGCCTCGGCCGGCCGCCCGAGGCGGGCGAGGAGGTCGCCGCGCACGCTGGGCAGCAGGTGGTAGCCGCGCAGCGCGGGCTCGTCGGCGAGCGCGTCGACGAGCTCCAGGCCGGCCCGGGGGCCGAACGCCATCGTCACCGCGACCGCGCGGTTGAGCTCGACGACCGGGGAGCCGGTGAGGGCCGCCAGGCCGTCGTACAGCGCGACGATCCGCGGCCAGTCGGTCTGCTGCACGCTGGCGGCGCGCGCGTGGCAGGCGGCGATCGCGGCCTGCAGCGTGTACGGGCCGAGCGCGCGGCTGAGCGCTTCGGCGCGCCGCAGCCCGGCGAGGCCGCGCTGCACGAGCAGGCGATCCCAGCGCGCGCGGTCCTGGTCGGCGAGCAGCACCGGCTCGCCCTGCGGGCCGACGCGGGCGCGCAGCCGCGAGGCCTGCAGCTCGAGCAGCGCCAGCAGGCCGTGGGCCTCGGGCTCGCGCGGCATCAGCGCGGCGAGGATGCGTCCCAGGCGCAGCGCGTCCTCGCACAGCGCCGGCCGGATCCAGTGCTCGCCGGCGGTCGCGGCGTAGCCCTCGTTGAAGACGAGGTAGATCACCTCGAGCACCGCCGACAGCCGCTCGGTCAGCTCGCCGCGGCCGGGGACCTCGAACGGCACCCGGGCCTCGGTCAGCGTGCGCTTGGCGCGCACGATGCGCTGCGCGACGGTCCCCTCGGAGACGAGGAACGCGCGGGCGATCTCCGGCGTCGACAGGCCGCCGAGCAGGCGCAGCGTCAGCGCGACGCGCGCCTGGCGCGAGAGGACCGGATGGCACGTCATGAAGATCAGGCGCAGGACGTCGTCCTGCACGTCGTCGACCTGCGCGGCGAGGTCGGGCGCGTCGAGCTGCTCGAGGATCTGCAGCTCGCGGCCGATCAGCTCCTGCTTGCGCTGCAGCGTGACGCGGCGGCGCAGCGCGTCGATGCCGCGCCGCTTGGCGGTGGCCATCAGCCAGGCCCCCGGGTTGTCCGGGATGCCCGACCGCGGCCACTGCTCGAGTGCGGCGACGAGCGCGTCCTGGGCCAGGTCCTCGGCCGTCGCCACGTCGCCGACGATGCGCGTCAGCCCGGCGATCAGCCGGGCCGACTCGATCCGCCAGACGGCGTCGATCGCGCGGTGGGTGGCCGGCGCCGTCATCGCACCGCCTACTCCTGGTCTGAGAGCTGCTCGCGGATCCGATCCTCGGCCTCGCGCAGCTCGGGGGTCAGCTCGTCGCCGAAGTCATCGGCCTCGAAGACCTGGCGCAGCTCGATCTCCGCGCCGCCGTCGAACGGCGCCCGCTTGAGCCACTCGATCGCCTCCTCGCGCGACGCGCACTCCCAGATCCAGAAGCCCGCGACGAGCTCCTTGGCCTCGGTGAACGGACCGTCGATGACCGTGCGCTCCGCGCCGTCGAAGCGCACCTTGGCGCCCTTCGCGGTCGGGTGCAGGCCCTCGCCGGCCAGCATGACGCCGGCCTTGACGAGCTCCTCGTTGTACGTGTTCATCGCCTCCAGGAGCTCTGTGCCGGGCATCTCGCCGGCCTCGGACTCGGGGCTGCCGGGGACCAGGACCATGAAACGCATTGCTGCCTCCTCGTGGTGTTGGGTGGTTGTACTCCCACGTCGAACGACGCTCCACGAAATCGACACGCCGACAGAAAAGTTTGCTCTGCGCCGAGCGCGTCCGCCCGGCCCGCCTATGAGGCGCCGCCGCTGGGGGGGCGGTCGCGCTGACGGGGCGACGATGCGCACGCCCCGCTCAGGCTGACGGCATCCAGCAGCGGCTGGGCCTTGAGCAGCATCTCGTCGTACTCGTCCTCCGCCTCGGACAGCGTCACGATCGCGCCGCCGGCGCCGATCGACGAGCCGGTCGGGGTGCTGACGAGCGTGCGGATGACGATGCTCAGATCGGCGGTGCCGTTCAGCGCGAGGTAGCCGAGCGCGCCGGAGTAGACGCCGCGCGGCTGGCCCTCGAGCCCGTCGATGATCTCCATCGTGCGCAGCTTCGGGGCGCCGGTCATCGAGCCTCCGGGGAACGTCGCGCGGATGCAGTCGACGAGGTCGACGTCGTCGCGCAGCCGGCCGCGGATCGTCGAGACGAGCTGGTGGACGGTCGCGTAGCTCTCGACGTCCATCAGCTTGGGCACGTGGACGCTGCCGATCTGCGAGACGAGGCCGAGGTCGTTGCGCAGCAGGTCGACGATCATCAGGTGCTCGGCGCGATCCTTCGGGCTGCGCGCCAGCGCGTCGCGGGCGGCGACGTCGGCGGCGGGCTCGGGGTGGCGCCGCGCGGTTCCCTTGATCGGCTTGGCCTCGACGGTGCCGTCGCGGGTGGCCCGCAGGAAGCGCTCGGGCGAGGAGCTCAGCACTGCGCCCTCGGCGATCCGCAGGTAGGCGCCGTACGGGGCCGGGTTGACGCGCCGCAGGACGCGGTACAGCGCGAACGTGTCGCGCACGGCCGGCAGCGCGAGCTGGTTGGTCAGGCAGATCTCGTAGCTCTCGCCGGACTCCAGCAGGCGCTTGCAGGTCTCGATGTTCGCCTGGTAGTGCTCGCGCCCGCGGCTGAGCGTGAACTGCAGCGCCGTCTCGCCGTGGTCGAGCATCTCAGGCTCGGCGAGCGCCGGCAGGTCGTCGAGCGCCGCGGCCGTCGCCTCGAGCCAGGCCTCGGCCGCCGCGCGCTCGTCGTCCGTGCCGTCGCTGAGCGCGACGAGGTGCGTCTCGTCGCGCTCGTGGTCGACCACGACGAGCCGATCGGCGAGCAGCAGGAAGGCGTCGGGCAGCTCGGCTTCGTGGACGGCGGTCGCGCCGCAGTCGGCCTTGCACTCGTAGCCGAGGTAGCCGACGAAGCCGCCGTTGAGGTCGAACGGCAGCTGCGGGCTGTCGGTGTGCAGCCGCGCGAGCTCGCGGCTGAGGTAGTCCAGCAGCGTCTCCTCGTGCACGCGGGTCGCGCCGCCGCGGGTGACCGTCAGCCGCGAGCCGGTCACGCGGTAGCGCAGCTCGGCGCCGAGCCCCCCGATCGCCGTGCCCATGAAGGAGAAGCGCGACAGCGCCGGGTCGACGAGGCTCGAGTCCAGCCAGAAGGCGTGCTCGCGCTCGGCGAACAGCGCCGCGAAGGCGCGCTCGGCATCGGTCGCGCGGTGCAGCGGGCGATGGGAGATCCGCACCGCGCCGGTGCTGTGCGCCGGCGCGCGCCCGCCCGGCACGACGCTGCTGGCCGGTGCGCTCGGCGCGCCGCTGCGCGGGTGCCGCGGGCGCCGTGCCGGCGTCAGCGCGACGAAGTTCTCGACGAGCTGCGCCCCGTGGTCGGTGCCGATCGACTCGGGGTGAAACTGCACGCCCCAGGCGGGCAGCCCGCGCGCGCGGATCGCCATCAGCGTGCCGTCCTCGGCCCAGGCGATCGCCTCCAGCGGCGGTGCGAGCGCGGGCTCGACGACGAGCGAGTGGTAGCGCACGGCGCGAAAGCCCTGCGCGATGCCGGCGAACAGCCCGTCGCCGCGATGAAAGACCTTGCTGATGCGCCCGTGGACGATCTCCGCGGCCGCGATGACCTGGGCGCCGTGGACGTGGGCGAGTCCCTGGTGGCCGAGGCAGACGCCGAGCACCGGGATCTCGCGCTGCGCGAGCGCCGCGCGCCCGACGCCGAGATCGCGCGCGCGATCGGGCCGTCCCGGTCCCGGCGAGACGACGATCCGATCCCACGGATATGCCGCCAGCGCGCTCCACTCGATCTCGTCGTTGCGCACGACGACCGGCTCCTCGTCGCTGACGCTCGCGATCAGCTGGTAGAGGTTGAACGTGTACGAGTCGTAGTTGTCGATCAGCAGCGTCGCCACGGCAGGTCAAGCGTAGGCGTCGGCGCGATCGGTCGCGGTCGAGCCGCCGGCATGCGTCCGGGCGCGGTCCAGTGGCGTCCAACGGTGCCTGAGGACATGCTGGTCGCCACTCGACGATCGATTGGCGTCTCGCGGCACCCTGTCTCGCCGTCGCTCGGGTAGCGTCGGGGCGCAGATGGGCGACGACCGGGCGGACACCCTCTTGCGCTGGGACGGGCGCGCGCTGCGACAGGCCCCGGCCGATGCTCCGGCCGGCGCGCTGCTCGTCGCCGACTCCTGGCTCGTCGACTCCGGCTACGAGCGCGCGGCCGCTGCGCACTGGGCGCGCTTCGGCGGCTCCTGCCTGCAGTGCGGCGTGCAGCGCGGCGAGCTTGCCGCCTTCCAGGCCGCGGCGCGCGGTGCGCTCCCGCTCGAGGGACGCTGGTTTCCCCGCGTCGAGCTGACGGCGGAGGGGCTCGCGCTGCGCGTCCGCCGGGCTCCGCCGCCGCAGCGGGAGGTGCGCGTGCTCGTCGGCGCGCGCGGCGACCCGCGCCGCTGCCCGCATCGCAAGGGACCGGACCTCGAGCTGCTCGCCGGGCTGCGCGCGCAGGCCCGTGCGGCGGGCGCCGACGAGCTGCTGCTGCGCGACGACGCCGGCGCGCTGCGCGAGGGCGCGCTGTCGAGCCTGCTGTGGTGGGAGGGCGAGGTGCTCTGCACGACGCCCGACGAGCACGTGCTGCCGGGCGTGACGCGTGCGCTGCTGCTGCAGATCGCTCGCGATGACGGCGTCGAGGTGCGCAGGCGCGCTCCGCAGGCGGCTGAGCTGGCCGGCACCGAGACGTGGCTGACGAGCGCGCTGCACGGCATCCGCGTCGTCAGCGCGTGGCGATCGCCGCGGATGGAGGCCGGTGCCGGGACGCGCGCGCCCGCCTGGCGCGAGCAGCTCGACCGCCGCGACTGATCGCGCCGCCGCCGACGTCGACGCCGATTCGCCACGCCTGCGCGCGATCGCCGGTCAGCGGCGCAGCGTGTACGGCCGCAGCAGCTTCCTCGGCCTGTTCGTCCCGACGCGGACCGTGACCGTCGCGAGCACCTTCAGCTGCCCCCGGCGGCGCAGGGTGTTGCGCGCGGTGCGCGCGATCAGCGGGGAGACCTGGGAGGTGCGGCCGGCGGCGATCGAGAGCTGCCGGCTGCCGAGCGCCCGACCGCGCGAGGTGATCCGGACCGTGCCCCGGCAGCGGGCCCGGCCGGTCGGGCAGCTGATCCGCAGCCGCAGCCGCCCGAGCCGCGTCAGTCGGCTGGACACGAGCCTGACGCCGAGGACGGTGCGCACGGTCTCGTCTCCGGTCGGAGGCACCTGGGGCGGGTTGGGGTTGGCCGGCGTCGGCGGCGTCGGCGGCTGCTCGGTCGTCGGCACGGTGATCCGGCCGATCCGGTTGGCGACGTTCTCGGTGAACCAGAGCGCCCCGTCGGAGCCGGCGGCGATCGACAGCGGGCCGCTGGCCGGCGTCGGCACCGGTGTCTCGGTCACGACCCCCGCCGTCGTGATGCGCCCGATCTTGTTGCCGTCGTACTCGGTGAACCACAACGCCCCATCAGGTCCCGCCGTGATGCCGGAAGGCCTGCTCGCCGCGGTCGGGACCGGGAACTCGGTGATCGCGCCCGCCGTCGTGATGCGCCCGATCTTGTTTCCCATGTACTGCGTGAACCACATCGCGCCGTCAGGACCGGCGGTGATGCCGGTCGGGCGAGAGCCGGTCGTCGGGACCGGGAACTCGGTGATCGCGCCCGCGGTCGTGATGCGCCCGATCTTGTTGGCGGCCCGCTCGGTGAACCACAGCGCGCCGTCAGGGCCGAGCGCGATGCCATACGCGCCGGCGATCGCCGTGGGAATCGGGAAGCTCGTCGGCACGCCCGCCGGTGTCGCGATCCGCCCGATCGTGTTGGTGACCGTGTTCGTGAACCACATCGCGCCGTCCGGACCGGCGGCGATGCCGATCGGGCGGCTGCCGACCGCGAGCGGGTACTGCGTCGGCACGCCGCCCGTGACCTGAAGCTGTCCGATGCGGTTCACGCCGCTCTGGGTGAGCCAGATCGCTCCGTCGGGGCCGGCGGCGACCTGCATCGGGGCGGAGCCGGGCAGCAGGCCGCCGAACTCGGTCGCGACGCCGGCGGTCGTGATCCGCCCGATCTGGTTGGCGAAGCCCTGCGTGTACCAGAGCGCGCCATCGGGGCCCGCCGCGATCCCGGTCGGACGCGATCCCGCCGTCGGCGTCGGGACGTCGGTCACCGTCGACGGGGCGGCGGCAGCCGGCGGCACGGCGACGCAGAGCACGCCGATCACCACGGCGATCGTCGCTCGCAGGCGCAGTCGGGCACCGGTCGGGACGCTCACGAGGCGACACTACAGGAGGCCGATATCGCCGTCCAGGTGCGCTCGCGAGCGCACTCTGAACCCGAGCTACCCGCCCCGGCGGACGCCGTCGCGCAGGCGCTCGATCTCGCGCAGCAGCTCGCGCTGGCGGCGGATGACGTCGTCGAGCCGATCCTCGACGCTGCCGCCGCCGGCGCCCGGCGTCGTCGTGGTGCCGCCGGGCGTCGTGCCGCCGCCCGCCGCGCGCTCCTCGTCGTCGGCCTCGTCGTCGTCGTTGGTCGCGCCCGGTGCCAGCGCCTCCGTCGGCACCTGGCCGGTCTCGATGTAGCGCATCGTCTTGGCCTCGGCCTGGGGGTCGCGGTCGTTGTCGAAGATCGCGACGAGCTTGTTGTCCTCGGCACCGACGATGACCGTCTTGGAAACCGCGTTGGACGTCGTCGGCACGATCGACGTGAGGTAGACGACGCGGCCCTTGACGAAGACCGGTCGCGGCTCGACGACGCGGAAGTTGCCGGTGCCGGGAGCGTCGCCGAAGTCGACGCCGGGGATCGAGACGGCGCGCACGGCCTGCAGCGCGCGGCGGTTGCCGCTCAGCGACGTGCGCCGCGGCACGCGCCAGATCCGCGTCTTGCCGGTCGTCGCGTCGGTCAGGAAGATCGCGCTGGCGGCGAACGCGCGTCCGTAGGGCTCGGCCACCGTCACCCACTGCGTGCCGAGCCCGGCGGCGCCGAAGTCGACGAGGTAGGGCTGGCGGTTGGTCTCGGTGTCGGTGATCCGCGTCTGGTCCTCGTGCACGAACCAGGCGTTCCACAGGCCGCGGTTGTACTGGTAGGCCTCGTGGACGCGGCGCGCCTGCGTGTCGGAGAAGAGCCGGCCGGTGATCGCCAGCTCGGGCCGGCGCGCGGCCTCCTCGGGCTCGAGATCCTCGATCGATCCGTCGGGCGCGACGACGAAGACGCCGCCGATCACCGGCCGGCGGATGAGGATGCCCTTGTACTTCAGGTAGGGCACGATGATCCGCGGGCCTTCGCTCGTCTCGATGCCGACCGGCTCCTCGAGGCGGATCAGGAAGCGGCGCTTGAGCAGCTGCCAGCGCAGGTTGTCGGTGATCTGCAGGCCGGGCGCGGTCTGCAGTTCGGCGTCGACCTGGCGCAGCTGACGCGAGGTCTGCTCGGCGTCGAGCTTGACGATGCCCTGGCTCTTCTTGCTGAAGACGCGAAACGCGCCCTGCGGCGTGCGCAGCGCGGTCCAGACGAGGCCGTCGGAGCTGTTGACGATGCGGAAGTTCGTCAGCGTCTCGGTCGGCGAGTTGAACGCGCTCGACGCGTTGACCTCGGCGACGTCGCGCGGCACGAGGCGCACCTGACCGCCGGCCGGCAGGCCGGAGATCGCCTCGTACTCCGAGTGCTTGACGATCGCTCGCCCGACGAGCGGCGCGGAGAGCCCGGCGCAGACGATGAACGCGATGAACGCGAGCACCGGGAACGCGAACAGGTAGGTCGGCGGGCGCACGCCGTTGCGCAGATCCTCGAGCGTGCTCCAGCTGCGCTGCGAGCGACGCAGCAGCACGCCGCCGGCGAAGAGCAGCACGAGCGGCGGCAGCCAGACGATCGGCTCGGTCCAGAAGAAGATCGCCACGCCGTGCCAGATCGGGCGCACGAACCAGGCCACCGCGAGCACGACGACGGCCGCGATGACCGGAGCGGGCTTGATCTGGGGAAGGCGTCGCACGGGCGATCGCCACTCTACGTGGTTGCCGTCAGCTGACGACGAACCAGCACGACCCCGGCCGTCCCGACCGGGGTCGTCGCAGGGTCAGCTCGTCGGCTGCGGGACGATTCTGATGTAGGGGCGGGGTGCGTCCCAGCCGTCGGGGTAGAGCTCTTTGGCGGCGTCGTCGGAGACCGAGCCGGCGATGATGACGTCTTGGCCCTGTTGCCATTGGGCTGGGGTGGCGACTTTGTGGTTGGCGGTCAGTTGGAGGGAGTCGATGACGCGCAGGACTTCGTCGAA
>JAUYGN010000040.1 GCA_030690545.1 Solirubrobacteraceae bacterium | reverse complement strand
CCGCGTGGGCCGGCGCCGCCGCGGGCTTCCCGGCGCCCGCGCCGAAGGCGACGACGACGGCTCGCCGCCCAGCGGGCGTCGTCCGCGCAGCGCGCGGCTCGGCGACGAGCGTCGCGCGGAAGCGCTCGTAGACGGTCGTGTCGACCTTCAGGTAGCCGAGCCCCGGCTCGGGCGGCAGCACGTAGGCGTCGGGCGTTCCGAGCACGCCCTTGCTCTCCAGCGGGCTGTACGTGCGCAGGCAGATGCGATAGCGCAGGTGGCTCTCCAGGCCACGCAGGCGACCCTCGTCGAAGCGCTGGCTGGAGAACAGCAGGTGGATGCCGAGGCTGCGCCCGACGCGACCGATCGCGACGAACAGGTCGATGTACTCAGGGCGCGACGCCAGCAGCTCGCCGAACTCGTCGATCACGACGAGCAGGTCGGGGAGCGCGGGCAGCGACGGATCGCGCTCGCGCAGGCGCCGGTAGGCGATCACGTCGTCGACGTTGCCCGCGTCGCGCAGGATCCGCTGGCGGCGCTCCTGCTCGCCGTGCAGGGCGGCGTGCATGCGGTCTACGAGGCGCAGGTCGCTCTGCAGGTTCGTGATCATGCCCGCCGTGTGCGGCAGGCGCTCGAGGTCGGCGAACGCCGCCCCGCCCTTGAAGTCGACGAAGACGAACGACAGCTCGTCGGGCGGGTGGGCGAGCGCGAGGCTCGTGACGAGCGTGCGCAGCAGCTCGCTCTTGCCCGAGCCGGTCGCGCCGATGATCAGCCCGTGCGGGCCCATGCCGCCCTCGGCCGCCTGCTTGAGGTCGAGCAGCAGGCGCTCGCCCGCGGCGCTGACGCCGATCGTCGCGCGCAGCGCGAGCGAGCGCGGCCGGCCCGCCCACTCCGCGCGCGGGTCCAGCGCATCGATCGCCGGCACGCCGAGCAGCCCGAGCAGGCCGTCGCGCGCATCGACGGCGCCGGCGACGACGTGCTCCTGCAGGCGCACCGGCGCCAGCGCGCGCGCGATCGCCTCGGCGCCACCGGGTGCCAGCTCGTCGACGCGGACGTCCCGCTGGGTGTAGCCGGCGGGCCCGGTCTCCTCGAGCGTCGCCGGGCCGCGCTCGGGCAGGCGCAGCCGCGCGGACGTCTCGGCCGGCTCGTCGCCGGCGTGCTGCACCGCGCAGATCAGCGCGACCCGCAGGGCCGCACCGTGCGTGAGGACCTCGCGCAGCAGCGGCAGGCGGGCGCGCGGATCGGCAGGATGCAGGCCGTCGAGCACGAGCACGAGCTGGGGGGCGTCGATCTCACCGGCGCCGTCGCGGCCGCCGCTCACGCTCGCCAGCGTGCGCAGCTGCTCCAGGCGCGGGCCGACGTGCTCGTCGAGCAGCGCCGACAGCGCGGCGCCGTCGCCGGCGAGCGCCAGCTGCGGCGCGGGCGAGCCGTCCTCGTCGGAGTCGCGCCGGCTGTGCGGCAGCCACTTCATCCAGTCCCACTCCTCGTCGCGACCGCTGTGGGCGACCGCCAGGCGCAGGTCCGACGGCGCGTGCCAGGTCGCGAGCTGGGCGAGCATCGAGCGCACGCTGGCGCGCGCACGGTCGGCGGGTCCGACGACCGCCAGCACCGGGGCCGCGCGCAGCGCGACGGCGACCGGCACGTCGTCGACGACGCCCCACACGTCGACGACGTCGCGCACCTCGTCCAGCAGCGCCTCGTCGTACTCGGCGAGCGGGTTGTGGCCGAGGTCGACGCGCGGGCGCGCGACGTGGCGCACGGCGGCGCGACCCGCGCGCACGGACAGGAAGTCGGCGTCGCCGGGACGGCGCTCCCAGAGGTGCTCGCGGCGCGTGCCGATCGCCCATAGGCGCTGCGGGTCGGGATGCCGACGCAGCGCCGCGGCGAGCTGCAGTCCAGCGAGCTGCTCGAGCCGCGCCTGCTCGCCGGCGAGGTACTCGCGGTAGCGGCGGCGCTGCTTGCGCGCGGACTTCTTGCGCGCACGCCGCTGGCTGTAGCGCATCGCGACGGCGAAGAGGATCGAAAGCGCGACCATCGCGCAGGCGATGTAGAGAAACAGCGTGTTCTTGTAGACGATCGCGAAGGCGAACAGCCCGAGGCTGCCGATGACGGGAAAGAGCGCCGTCAGCCATCCCTCGCCGGTCCGCTCGGCGACCGACGGCGGCGGGGCGAGCGTGATCTGCTCGTCGGGCAGGGGCGGGGCGAACGCCCGCGGCGGACGGTGAAAGGCGGCGGCGGGGCGCGGATCGGAATCGGCCATACCCCTGAGGCGGGGGGTGCCGCCCGGTCCCTCACGTTCTTGTCAGCCGCGTCGCAGCCTGCCGCGCTCGTCGTGGTAGCGCCGGGGCGGCGGCGTGGGCTGCACGGGATCACCGAGCGCCTCGGAGATCCGACCCGGCTGGTGGCGCAGATGCGGCGCGACAAGCCCCTTGGGCACGTTGAAGAAGTAGACCATGGGATACAGCACGAACCAGAGCACGAAGACCGGCAACATCAAGCTGAACAGGAGCACGTCCGTCAGGACGTGATGTCCCAGCCCGAACAGCGCGTACGGCACCAGCATGATCAGAGCCAAGCTCATGGACGACGGGAGCACGAGCGACATCACGCGCACATGACCGCGCCAGCTCGCGAGGTTCCCGTGCCAGGACGACCACGGCTCGTCGGTGTAGAGGCCACCCTCGTTGCGCCATGCCAGATGCACGTACCTGATCGTGGCCACGAACAGCGCGACGCACAGAAACGGGAACAGAATCGCCACGATTTCGACGATCGTCCCCGACATCAGCGCGCCGCCATGCTCGTCAGCGCTCGCCAGAGCCGCTCGCTCGAGATCGGAGACATCTCGTCGATACCGGCGTCACCGGGCTGAACCTGCCACAGGCCCGCCTCGGTGTCGAGCACGTCGAGCGACCGCGGACCCGGCCCGGCGGGCGCGCCGCGCGCCGGGTCGACCGCGACCTGCCAGCGCGAATCGGCGGCGTCCGGCGTGGCGCCGGGGGCGGGCGTCGGGCGTGGGCCAAGCTCGACCAGGCGCGCGACCGTGTCGGCGAAGAACGGCGGCGTCGAGACGAGCAGCTCGACCCAGCCCTCGCCGCGACCGACGGTCAGCGCGAGGGCGTGCTCGCCGAGCCAGCCGCGCGCCTCGCCGCCGAGCCGGCTGATGCGGACGGTCTGCCGGGCCAGCATCGCGGCGTGCCGCGCGGCCTGCAGGCGCTCGATCAGCTCGCCGCCGGCCAGCAGGCCGGCACGCTCCAGCGCCGCTCGCTGCGCATCGTCGAGGGCGGGCGCGACGCCGCCGAGGCGAGGTGCCAGCAGATGGTCGGCGAGCGGCATGGTGAAGCGCATCGCGCCGGTCCGGCGGTCGAAGCGGGCGTCAGCGGTCGTCATCGAAGCGCACCCCCGTCGTGACGATCTGCTCGAACTGCGCGGCGACGAGGTGGTAGTGGGGCGTCACGCACGACGCCGCCGCGAGGATGCCGTGCCCGTCGAGCAGCGCCCACCACTGCACGAGCGTCATCGCATGCTCGCCGGCGGCATGGCCGATCAGCGTGCGCAGCGCGGGCAGGCCGAACAGCTCGCAGTCGTCGTAGGCGAGCAGCAGCGGGATCTGCAGCGTGCCGTCCTGCCGCGCGAGCTCCTCGGCGACCCAGTCCTGCAGGCTGTCCGCGGCCGTCGGCGCCCGCGTGAGCACGACCCACGGCCGCAGGCCGTCGATCGCGGGCAGCAACAGCAGCAGCGGCGTCTCGCAGGTAACGTCGCTGCCGAGCGGCAGCTCGAGCGACAGCCCTCGCGCGGGCAGCTCGACGATCGTCATGGCCATCGTCTTCCTCCGATCTTCCCCAGGTGCTTCGCGACCTTCCCGGGGAGCGGGACGATGACCTTCTGGTGCGCGTGCTTGACGAGGTTGTAGCCGGCACCGCCGGCGACGCCGCCCACCTTCGACCCGCCGTAGCCGAGAACCGGACCGCACACGACGACGGCAGGGCCGCAAACGACGCCGAGCCCCGCCGCCCCCGCGCCGAATGTGGACCCCGCCGTGCGCATCGCGTTCTCGATCACCGGCATGCCGTTGCGGTGGTTGTTGGCGACCCCCAGCGGCGGCAGCGCCTTCTTGAGCACCCCATGGCCCGTCTTCAGCGGTGACCGCCGCCCGCCTGGCGAGCGAGTGGCCGCACGGTCCCGGACCTTGCGCAGGCGCTCGGCGTTCGCCTTGGCATGCGGCCCGCGCATGAGCGGGTTGCGACCGTCCCCGGCGGTGGGCACCGGCGCGAGCGCCTCGCGGCGCGCCTGCGCCGCGCGGGCCGCGGCGAGCTTGAGGGACTCTCCGAGGACGCCGTTGGCCACGCCGACCGCGCCGAGCGGGCTGGGCTTCAGATCGGTCGTCGCCGATCCGAGCGAGACCTTCGTGCCGTTCGTCGAGGGCTTGACGAGCTGCAGGAGCTCGCCGAGCGGCCCGACCGGCTGGCCGGCGGGAGACACGGGCGCGGCCGGAGGGAAGCGCTCGGACGGCACGCTGGACTCCGCCGCCACCTGGGCCAGCGTCTGCGCCGCGCTGCGGCCGGCCTCGCGGGCAGCGCGATTGGCCTCGCGGCCACGCGCACGCGCCCGGCGCAGATCGTGCTCAGCCTCATCGAGCAGGCCCTGCGCCCTGCCGGCGCGCGCACGGGCCGCGCTGCCCTCGCCGCGTGCGGCGAGCTCGCGCTGCCTGGCCTGGATCGCACCGAGCTCGCCGAGCGGGCCGGCGGCGCTGCGTGCGACATCGGCCGTCGTCTGCGCCTCGAGGGCCTTCCTGTCGGCCGCAGCGGCGGCCGTCTGCGCGGTGGCGATCTGCGTCCGCGCAGCGGCGATCCGCTCGAGCGCCTGCTTGGCGGCCGCGATCTCGGCGCGCGCCTCGTCCTGCGCGCGGTGCAGCGCCGACGCGTGCTGCTTGCAGGCGACGGCGGCGCTCCGGCAGACACCTGCCCCGCGCCGCAGCTCGCCGGCGAGCAGCCGGGTCGCCAGCAGGTAGCCGAGCGCGGCGGTCCCGGTCCAGTCCACCCTCGCCGCGCCGACCGTCCGGGCCTCGGCGGCGAGGGCGGTAGCGGTGTGCGCCCAGGTGTTGGCGGCGCGGTTGATCTGCGGCCAGTCGCCGGGCGGGATCTCGATCCCGGTCGCGGCCGCGTCGATCGCCTCCCCGACCTGCGACCAGGGCCGGGCAAGCGCGGGCGTCATGGCCGTCATCGCTCAGCCTCCGCCGCGCGCGTTGAGGCGATCGGCCGAGATGTAGGCCGCGGCAGCCGCCACCAGCGCGACCGTCAGGTCGGCCGTCGCGGCGCTGTTGAGGCCGATCGCCCTCGTCCAGCACCGGATGGCGTTGTCGAGCTCGCCGGCGGCCGGCGTCTCGCCCGCGGCGCCCGCAGCGCCCGCGAGCGACGCGCGGGCGCCGTTGAGGCGGCCCGGCACAGCCGACAGCGCACGGGCCTGCCCGTCGAGCTGCTGCGGTGTGACCGAGATCCGAGCCATCGCGTCGACCGCTAGCGCGCGAAGCTGGCGGCGATCGCCTGCTCGGTGTCGCTGTAGTTCGACGATGCGGCGGCGGTCAGCTGGCTGATCCCGTGCAGCGCGTGCTGGATGCCGGCCGACGCGCGCTGCCACTCCGCCCAGAGGGCCTCGAACTGCGCCTGCGCGACGCCGCGCCACTCGCTCTGCAACGGCGCGACCTGCGCGGCGAGATGGCCCAGGGTCGACTCGATGTTGGCGGCACCGGCGTTGAGCTGGCTGGAGACCTGCTGCAGCTGCTCGGGGGTGACGAGGATGTTCGACATGGTGTGCTCCTTCGTGGTGGATGGTCGGGGCTGGTGAACGTCGATCGCGGGCCGGCGCTCGTCCTACGGGGGGATCGCCGGGCGCTTGGCCGACAGCGTCGTCGGCGGGTGCAGGAAGTGCGCGACGTCGCTGATCGCGTGCAGGTAGGCGATCGAGCGCGCCTCCCCGGCGCGCACGCGCCGACGTGTGTAGCTGTCGTGCAGCTCGTCGAGCAGGCTGTCGCGCGCGAACGCCGCGGGCAGCGCCGTGTCGTCACCGCCGGAGGGCAGGTCGATGACGTCGG
Organism: Solirubrobacteraceae bacterium; assembly: GCA_030690545.1. Classification (GTDB taxonomy): domain Bacteria; phylum Actinomycetota; class Thermoleophilia; order Solirubrobacterales; family Solirubrobacteraceae; genus CADCVQ01. Next base: position 723 of record JAUYGN010000040.1, on the reverse strand, counting down.
CCAGCAGCCCGACGTGACCCTCGGGCGCGCGCTCGGCGCGGGCTGTCGCGAACTCGACGATCGACAGCAGGACGGCGGCCGCCGCCTCGTCGGGCACGTCGGAGACGTCGAGGACGACGAGCGGGGCTTGTCTGGCCCGCTCGCTCGTCGGACGGTCCAGCAGATCACCGAAGCGCCCGCCGGCGCACAGGTCGCGCAGGCGGCCGGCGAGGCGCGCATAGGTCGATGCGTGCGCGGGCGTGCCCTGTGGATCGCGGCGCTCCTGACGGGCGAGGTCGCAGAGCACGGCACGCAGCAGGCTCTCCGACGCGACGCCCTCGCCGTCGGCGGCGCGCGCGTAGACGTCGCGGATCGCGATCGTCAGCAGCGTGCGCTCGAGATCGCCGAGGCCGAGCCGGCGGGTGGCGCACCAGCGCGCGCGGTTGCCGAGCAGCAGCGCGTGCAGGCGCACGAGGTAGGCGACCTTGCCGGCCCCGACGTCGCGCGTATCGGGAACGTCCCACGGATTGATCGCCGCGCCGTGCCGTCCGCCGGCTCCGATCGCGAGGTGCGCGGCGTCGGGCACGAGCGCTCGCAGCAGCTGTGCGCCACCCCGGCCACGCTCGACGACGAAGACCTGCCGGCCGACGGCGGTCACGGCGCGAACTCTCCGGAGAACGTGCTCGTCGTAGCGGGCGGCGGCGCGGGCGGGGCGGCCTGGCGCGCCGGCGCGGGCACCGGAGC
>JAUYGN010000025.1 GCA_030690545.1 Solirubrobacteraceae bacterium | reverse complement strand
AGCCCCACCGCCATGCCGACCCGCGCGTGGCGGGTGGGGAAGTTGGTCAGCATGACCGCGACCCGCCGCTCCGCGGGCGGGGTGGAGCGCAGCCGGGCGCTGCGCACGGCCAGGCACGCGACGCGACGGCACCGCTCGTGGTCGGGGACGTACCGCGGCACCGGGATGCCGACCGACGACGCGCCGACCTCGCGCTCCTTGAACGAGATCACGCCGCCGAGCAGGCGCCCGTCGAACTCCGGGATCGCGACCTGCGTCGCGGCGTCGAGCGGCGCGAGGCCGCTCGCCGACTCCTCCCATGCGGCGCGCGAGGAGGTCGCGCAGACGGCCTGCAGGACTGGCACGTCGAGCGCCTCGAGCGCACGCGCGTCCCAGCGCTGCTCGGCGGGGTTCCCCACGCTGCCGTTTCCGGAACCCCCTACTTGGTCGCCGCCGTGCGAGCCGCCGGTCGCGAGCATCGTGACGAGCAGCGCGTCGACGCGGCCGTCGAGCAGGGAGAGCGCCGGCACGTTGCCGTCGGCGTCGCGGCGCAGCGTCGTCGACCAGACCGCGAGCGCGTTCGCCCCCGTCGCCTCGATCTGGCGCGCGAGCTCGTCGACCCAGGTGGCGTTGCCGGTGATCCGGTGCGAGCGGTAGAAGCAGATCCCGATCGTCGGCTTCGCCGGGTCGTGGCGGGCGAGCGCTTCGTGCAACTCAACGTCGCCGACACCGGGCACGTAGACGCCTAGGTCCGCGACCTCGTGCGGCGGCTCGAAGCCGTGGCCCTCGAGCAGGAACGTGTCGGCGAGGAAGCGCAGCAGCTGCTCGACGTTGCCGACGTCGCCGTGGCGCAGGTACTCGCCGGCCTGCGCGACGGCACCGGCGGGCGCGAGCGAGAGCTGCGTCATCTCGGCGTCGGGCTCGAGCTCGCCGCCGAGCGCGAGCAGCGCGATCTTGCGCTCGGCGCAGCGCGTGCGCAGCAGGTCGAAGCCGTCCGGCCAGCCGCGCCGGCCGCCGAGGATCCGGCACAGCACGACCGCCGCGCCGTCGAGCAACTCGTCGACGAACGCCGACTGGTCGATCGCGCCCGCCGGGTTCGCGCAGCGCACGGCGGGGAACTCGTCGCCGAGCCGCTGCACGGCGGCAGCGGTCGCGAGGATCTCGGTGTCGGCGGTCGTGACGAAGCGCAGCATCAGCGCACCCCTTCGGGGACGGGGGGTGTTCGACTATCCGTCCGGGATATGGACGATCTCTCGACGACCCCCAGGGTCGGCAGGTCGGTGGGCGCGCCATCTCGCAGCAGCGCGAGCACGGCGTCGGTGTCGAGGTGGCGCTCGACGAGGTCGCCGAGCGCGTCGAGGCGCGCCTCGCGGCGGTCGGCGAACGCGTGCGTGCCGGGCACGAACGTCCGTCCGCGCGCAGCGGCGACTGCGCTCAGCAGCGCGCGGCGCAGGCCGTCGTCCTCGAACGCGCCGTGCCACGACGTGCCGTACACCGCGCCGGCGCGGCAGCCGTCCGGCTCGCCGTCGTCGGCGCGCAGCAGCGGCTCGCCGTCATGGCGGGCGACGCGCCCATGGCGGATCTCGTAGCCGGTCGTCGTGCGCGCGCCGCCGAGCGCGGCCGATACGCCGGCGCGCCGGCGCAGGAGCTTGTCGCGCTGAAAGACCGTCGTCACCGGCAGCAGGCCGAGGCCGTCGACGACGACCGCCTCCGGCGCGCCCGCACCCGACCCATCACCACCTGACCGCGACAGCGGCACGCCCGCCTCCGACCCGTCACCACCCGACCGCGACAGCGCCGCGCCCGCCTCGACGCCGTCCTCGATCCGCTCGCCGAGCATCTGGTAGCCACCGCAGATGCCGAGGATCGGTCCGCCCGTCGCGGCGCGCGCGGCGAGTGCGCAATCGAGGCCGGCGGCGCGCAGCCGCGCGAGGTCCTCGACGGTCGCCTTCGTGCCGGGGACGACGACGAGGTCGGCGCGCTCGAGGTCGGCCGGCGAGCGCGTGAAGCGCACGCGCACGCCAGGCTCGCTCCCGAGCGCGTCGACGTCGGTGAAGTTGCTCATCCAGCGCAGCCGCACAACCGCGACGTCGAGCGTGTCGCCCCCGGCCGGCGCAGCCGCCTCAGGCGCCGGCGCTTCCAAGGCGAGCGAGTCCTCGACGTCCATCCAGAGGTCCTCGACGAACGGCAGCACGCCGAGCACGGGCCGTCCGGTGCGCTCGCGCAGGTCCTCCAGGCCCGGCGCGAGGATCGTCGCGTCGCCGCGAAACTTGTTGATCACGAAGCCGGCGACGAGCGCCTGGTCGTCTGAGTCGAGCAGCGCGAGCGTCCCGAACAGCGACGCGAAGACGCCGCCGCGGTCGATGTCGCCGACGACGAGCACCGGCAGGCCGGCGGCGCGCGCGAGGCCCATGTTCGTGATGTCGCCGGCGCGCAGGTTGATCTCCGCCGGCGAGCCCGCGCCCTCGCAGACGACGACGTCGTAGCGCGCGCGCAGGTCCGCCAGCGCGTCCTCGACGATCGGGCGCAGCTGCGCCTTCAGGGCCTGGTAGGAGCGCGCGTCGGTGTCGGCGTACGGCCGGCCCATGACGATGACCTGGCTGTGACGCTCGCCCGACGGCTTGATCAGGACCGGGTTCATCGCCGCCTCCGGCTCGACCCCCGCGGCCGCGGCCTGGACGGCCTGCGCGCGCCCGATCTCCGCCCCGCCCGGCGTCACGACGGAGTTCAGCGCCATGTTCTGCGCCTTGAACGGCGCGACCGAGACGCCGCGCCGACGCAGCCAGCGACACAGCCCGGCGGTGACGACGGACTTGCCGGCGTCGGAGTGCGTGCCGCAGACGAGCAGCGCGCCACTCATCGCCAGCCTCCCCCGAGACGAAGCGCGACGCCGCGGCTCCGGCGTCCTCGCCCCGCGACGCTCATCGCCCACTCCCGACGGTGGGCAGGTCCGTCCGCCGGCGCCGGCCGCGCACGGTCGCCCGCCCCTCGCGGACACGGACCGCGGCGACGCTCGCGGCCAGCGCCGCCACGCCGACGCGGCTCGACAGCCGGCACGCGCGCCCGACGTCGTCGGCCGCCGGCGGACGCCCGTCCCCCAGCGACGGGCGCAGCTCGATCCGCCCGCCATAGGCCAGCGGTCCGCCGAGCGTCAGCCCGAGCGCGCCTGCGAAGGCCGCCTCCATCCGCCCCGCGTTCGGGCTCGGATGGGCGGTCCCGTCGCGTCGCAGGACACGCCATGTGCGAAGCGGCGCCGTCGAGCACAGCGCCGTCAGCCCCGCACCGGCCCGTGCCGCCGGCCAACCGAGCGCGTCGTCGAGCCGCGCCGACGCCCAGCCGAAGCGCTCGTAGCGCGGCGTGCGGTGACCGACCATCGCATCGAGCGTGTTCGCGGCCCGGTACGCCGCGACACCGGCGGGTCCGGCGGCGGCGCCCCACAGCAGCGCGCCGACGACCGCGTCGCTCGTGTTCTCCGCGACCGACTCGACGACCGCGCGCGCGATCGCGTCGGCGTCGAGCTCGGCCGCGTCGCGGCCGGCGAGCGCCGGCAGCGAGCGGCGAGCCGCGTCGAGATCGCCGCGCTGCAGATGCGCCGCGACGACCGCGGCCTCACCGCGCAGCGAGCGACCTCCGAGCGCGACCCACGTCAGCAGCGCGAGGGCGGCCGGACGGCCGAGCAGGCGCGAGAGGAGCTGGCCGGCGCACGCCGCCGCACCCACGAGCACACCGGTGAAGAGCATGCCGCGCACGCGGCTCGGACCGTACAGGCGCCGCTCGAGCGCGAGCGCGACGGTCCCGAATCCCGCGACGGGATGGCCGCGCCGCGGATCGCCGAGAGCGAGGTCGGCACCGTAGCCGAGCGCGAGGCCGGCGGCGCTCACGAGCGATCCCAACAGCTGCGCGCACGACCGATCGCACGCACGAGCCGCCCCCGCGACGGACCGCGAACCGGCTGCGACCCACGACGCGCTGCGGCTCGTTCGCGCGCGTGCGCCACGCGTCTCATTCGTCGCTCGCCGGATCGGCCACGACGGCGGCGTTGACCCGCGCGACCGTCCAGCGCCCGTCGTGCGCGTGCAGCTCGGTCAGCGCCAGCGGCGTCACGTCGATGCGCCAGAACGCCGCCGGCGGCGCGCCGAGCGCATGCACGACCGCCGCCTTCACGACGCCCGCATGCGTCACGGCGATCGCGCGGCCGTCGCGCGCCGCCTGTCCGTCCAGCCAGCCGGCGACCCGTCCGAGGAGCGCCGTGAGCGACTCGCCGCCGTGCGGGCGCGCGTCCGGGTCGGTCATCCAGGCGCTCGCGCCGTCCGGATCCGCCGCGTGCACCTCCGCCAGCGTCCGCCCCGCCCAGGCGCCGAAGTCACACTCGCCGAGCGCCGGCTCGACCGCCGCATCGAGGCCCGCCGCGGCCGCCGTCGCTCGCGCCCGCTGCGCCGGGCTGCAGAGCGCCTCGCCGCGCCCCAGCCGTCCGGCCAGCGACGCGGCCGCGGCGCGCCCGGCGTCGTCGATCGGCTCGTCGACGGGGAAGGCCGCGCGCCGCACGGCATCGGTCGTCGCGTGGCGCACGAGCACCAGCCGCCTCACGAGGCCAGGGGTGTGGCGGATGAGCCTCGCCCGGCGAGGGTCATGCGCCACGCCCCCCTCATGCGGCCTCGCGCACGATCGCCGCCGAGGCCTTCGAGGCCGCAGCCCGCCACATCGCGATCCCGTAGCCGATCCCAAGCGATGCCCACAGCACCGCCTGCGTGCCGAGCGAGCTGAGCCGGAACTCCCAGATCAGCGGCGCCGGGAAGTCCGCCGGGATCTCCTGGAAGCCGGGCAGCGCGAGCGCCAGCCCGCCGGCGACGGCGATGAACGTCCCCGCGCCGGCGAGCGGCCGCACCCACGGCGGCGCCTCCGGCCGCAGCGACCACACGACCCGCGCCGCGGCGAGCATCGCCAGCGCGGCGCCGACGAGCAGGATCACGTAGTAGGCGGTGCGGTCGCCGATCGTCCCGGGATCGCCGACGGCGGGCGGGTTGGGCGGGTACTTGATCCACGGCACGAGCACGAGCGCGACGAAGATCACGCCGGCCAGCCGGGTCGCGAGCTCCCAGTCGCTGCGCTGCGCGCCACGGCCGCGCAGGACGGCGAAGGCGATCGCGAACAGCCCGCCCGCGGCGGCCCCGTAGAGCGCCGTCGCCAGCAGCAGCCCGCCGCGCTGCTCGGGCCGGCCGACGGCCCAGTCGCTGATGTGCGCGAGCGGAAGCGAGGCGAGGCTCGCGTGCGCGCTGGCGGCCTCCTCGATGTCGATTGCGTCCTGCACGAGCGGCTCGCCGAAGACGAACGCGAACAGGCCTGCGAGCAGGCCCGCGATCACGCCGACGACGAGGCCCCTGCGAATGAGGGTCCAGACCATGAGCTTGTCCTCCGCGACGCGCTAGTGGCAGGGGACGCCGAGCAGGTGACGCCCGTCGTGCATCAGCTCGTGCAGGAAGACGCCGGTCTGCGAGATGGCGCCCTGGTCGAACTGCACGAGGTAGATCATGAGGACGAGGAACGCACCGAGGATGAGTGCCGGCATCAGCTCCCGAAGCGGGAGCGGCTGGACGTCTGCGGTGTGCTGCATGAGTTGATCCTCCTCGGGATTGTGCGTCCCTCGATGAAGGTGCCGTGGCGCACGAGTTCCTGACTCGCCGGAGCGCTCGCTCCGGCCCACAGTGGCGCAACCGTCCCGGCCTCTGACCGGGTTCCTCGCGCCGCCACGCTGACGCCCCGACCCTACTAGACGGGCCTCACTCGTGGGCGAGCGCGTCGAGCACGTTCAGGCGCGCCGCGCGCCGCGCGGGCAGCGCGGCGGCGAGCACGCCGGCGACCGCGGACAGCACGAGCAGCACCACCAGCGACGAGGCCGGGACGTGCAGCTCGATGTCGCCGATCGCCGTCGTGAAGACGATCGCCAGGACGACGCCGACGGCGAGCCCGAGCACCCCGCCGATCACCGCGATGATCATCGACTCCTGGCGGATCATCGACCGCACCTGCCGACGCGAGGTCCCGATCGCGCGCAGCATGCCGAGCTCGCGCGTGCGCTCGGTGATCGACAGGGCGAGCGTGTTGACGATCCCGAACAGCGACACGATGATCGCCAGCGCCAGCAGCGCGTAGATGAGGCCGAGCAGCTGATCGATCTGGGCGGCCTGGTCGTCCTTGAACTCCTCCGCCGTCAGCGCCTCGATCTGCGGGAAGTCGCGCCGCAGCGCGCGCTCGACCGCGGCGCGTGCGGCCGCGCCGTCCGCGAGGCCGAGGAACAGGTACGAGTCGCGGCTGGCGCCGATCTCGCGCCCGACCGTCTCGTTGGACATGACCCGGGCGCCGAGCAGCTCGGCCTTGTCCTCGTACGTCCCGGCGACGCGCAGGCGCAGCTGCGCGCGGCGGGCCGTGCGGACGGTCAGCACGGAGCCGGCCCGCAGCCCCTCGTCCTCGGCGTAGTCGCTCGAGACCGCGATCTCGCCGTCCTTCAGCCCCGCGATGACGTCATCGCCGGAGGTGACGTCGTAGACCGCGCCGATCGTGTCGGGATCGACGCCGGTGACACCCTTGTCCTCGCCATCGATCCGGACCTGCGCGAAGCGGAACGCGGCGACGTCGTCGACGCCCGGCAGCGCGGCGAGCAGCTCGCGCGCCCCACCGGAGAACGGCGTGAAGCCGTCCTTGTTCTGCACGACCACGTCGCCGATCAGGCCACGGTCGATGTAGCCGGCGACGGTCTCCTTCGCGCTCGCCGCGAAGATCGACGCGAAGCTGACGAGCGCGACGCCGATCATCAGCGCGGCCGCCGTCGCCGCGGTGCGACCGGGCTGGCGAACGGCGTTCTCCCGCGCGAGCCGCCCCGTCAACCGCCTGCTGAGCGGGCGGCCGACGACGGCCGCGATCGGGCCGACGAGCTTCGGGCTCATCAGGCCGACGCCGATGAACGTCGCCGCGGCGCCGATCCCGGCGAGCGTCAGCCCCGTGGTCGTGTCCGACACGACGGCCAGCGCGGCGACGAGCGCCGCGATGCCGGCGCTCGTGAGCACGACGGCGAGCGGGAACGCCAGCCGCGAGCTGCGCGTCTCGGGCATCGCGACGCCTTCGCGCAGCGCGGCGACCGGCGGGACACGGGTGGCGCGCAGCGCCGGCGCGAGGCTCGCCACGAGCGTGACGAGGATGCCGACCGCGAGCGACACGACGATCGTCCGCGTCTCGAGCACCGTGCCCTGCGCCGGGACGTCGAAGCCGATCGCGTAGAACATCGCCTTCAGGCCCTTCGCGACGAGGATTCCCAATCCGAGCCCGACCGCACTGCCGAGCGCGCCGAGGACCGCTCCTTCGGTGAGCACCGAGCGCATGACCTGGCGGCGCGACGCGCCGAGCGTTCGCAGCAGCGCGAACTCGCGGGCGCGCTGCGCAACGGTGATCGAGAACGTGTTGAAGATGATGAACGCGCCGACGAACAGCGCGATCCCCGCGAACGCGAGCAGCGCCGTCGTGAGGAAGCCGAACTGCTCGCGGATGTCGTCGCTCAGCTGTGCCGCCTCCTGCTCGCCGGTGCGCACGTCGTAGCGCGCGGGCAGCGCCTCGCGGATCGTGCGGCGCAGCGCCTCGGCGCCGGTCCCCTCGGCAGCGGCGACGTCGATCTGGTCGAACGCGCCCCGCTTGCCGGTCATCCGCTGCGCCTCGGGCAGGGTCATCAGCGCGACCCCAGCGCCGCCGAACGAGTCCGCGCCCGCGATCTGCACCGTCCCGACGATCGTGTAGCGCTTGCGCGGCTCGCGCCCGATGACGTCGACCGTGCCGCCGACCTCGAGGTCCTTGCGCTCCGCCGTCGACTTGTCGAGCGCCACCTCGCCGGGACCGCTGGGCATGCGGCCCTCGGCGACGTCGAAGGCCTCGAAGCGGTCGAGCTGCGCGCGCGAGGCGATGAAGTTCGGGGCGCCGTTGGAGATCGGCTCGCCCTCGCGGTCGAGGATCGTCCCGCTCTCGTCGAAGAGCCCGCCGGAGGCCGCGGCCACGCCGGGCAGCCCCTGGATCCGCTGAAGGATGTCGGCCGGAATCGGGTCGACGCCCTCGAAGCCGTCGCTGGTGAGGTCGTCGTTCGGGGTCACGGCGACGTCCGTCTTCGCCAGCGACGAGGTGAAGATGCGGTCGAACGACGAGTTGATCGTGTCCGTGAAGACGTAGGTCCCGGCGATCAGCATCACGCCGAGCGCGACGGCGAGCGCCGTCAGCGCGAGCCTCACGCGGCGGGCCAGCAGCCCGCGGAGCGCCACCTTGCGCATGGCTACGCGCGCTCCGCGACGGCGATCCCGTCGCCGGCGCGCTCGTCGGAGACGATGCGGCCGTCGCGCAGCGTGATGATCCGGTCGGCGATCGCGGCGGCGCCGGGATCGTGGGTGACCATCACGATCGTCTGGTCGAACTCGTCGACGCTGCGTCGCAGCAGCGCGAGCACCTCCGCGGACGTCGCCGAGTCGAGGTTGCCGGTCGGCTCGTCGGCGAAGACGATCGCCGGGCGCGACGCGAGCGCGCGCGCGACCGCGACCCGTTGCTGCTGGCCGCCGGACAGCTCGGCGGGACGATGGTGCAGGCGGTCGGTCAGCCCGACGACGCCGACGAGCTGGTCGACCCAGGCGGCGTCCGGGGCGCGACCGGCGATCGACAGCGGCAGCAGGATGTTCTCCTGCGCCGTGAGCACGGACAGCAGGTTGAACGACTGGAAGACGAAGCCGATCCGGTCGCGTCGCAGCCGTGTGAGCGCGCCGTCGTCGAGGCCGGTGATGTCGACGCCGTCGAGCACGACGCGCCCACTCGTCGGCCGGTCGAGACCGGCGAGGACGTGCATCAACGTCGACTTGCCCGAGCCCGAGGGGCCCATGATTGCGGTGAACTGCTTCGCGGGAAGCTCGACCGTGACGCCCGCCAGGGCGTGGACGGTCGCTTCACCGGTGCCGTAGGTGCGGATGAGCTGCTCGGCGGCGACGAGGGGGGTGGTGGACATGTCCGGCAGCCTGCCAGAGGTCCCAGCCGCCGCCAATGAGGGATCCCCCCTAAGGGACGGGGGGGCTAGCCGCACCCCCGGCGACGGCGCACGACGAGCACGCGGCCGCCGACCGACTACCGTGTCGGACGCGATGAGCGACGCGACGCGCTTGGTCCGTCCGGCGACGCCCGCAGGGCACGATCCGTCCCGCGCGGCCCAGCGCGCCGCCGATCCGCGCGGCTGGCGCTACGCCGACGACGCGCTGCGCGCCGTCCATCGCGTCATCGCCGAGCGCCGCGACATCCGCCGCTTCCGCCCCGATCCGGTGCCCGACGACGTGCTCGAGCGCGTGCTCGCAGCCGCCCACCACGCCCCCTCCGTCGGGCTCATGCAGCCGTGGCGCCTGATCGTCGTCCGCTCGATGCAGCCGCGCCTCGCGATCCGCGACGTCGCCGCCCGCGAGCGGCTGCGCCAGGCCGCCACGTTCGACGAGCGCGCGCGCCAGTTCCTCGACCAGAAGATCGAGGGGATCGTCGAGGCACCGCTCGGCGTCTGCGTCTGCTGTCACCACGGCGCGCCGGACGAGCCGATCCTCGGCCGCGGCACGATCCCCGAGACCGACGTCTACTCGACGGCCTGCGCGATCCAGAACCTGTGGCTCGCTGCGCGCGCCGAAGGACTCGGCGTGGGCTGGGTGAGCTTCTACCGGCTCGCCGACCTGCGCGCGATCCTCGGCATCCCCGCGCGCGTCGACCCGATCGCCTACCTCTGCGTCGGATGGCCCGACGAGCGCCCGGTCCGTCCGGGGCTCGAATCCAGCGGCTGGGCCTCGCGCCTGCCGCTCGAGCACGTCGTGATGGCCGAGCGCTGGACGGAGCCGGAGGCTCCCGGCCCGACGAGCCCTCCCCACGCGCTCGACCGTGCCGGCGCCCCCGACGACGCGCTCGCTCCCCGCACCTCCGACGACGCCCCCGCCCGCCGCGTTCCCGACGACGCCGTGACCGCGCCCCGCGCCCCCGACCGCGCCGCCGCGATCCGCGCCCGCGACCGCTCCGACCAGCTCGTCAAGCCCGGCGGCAGCCTCGGCGCGCTCGAGCCGCTGATCGAGCGCTGGGCGGCGACGACCGGCGCCCCGCCGCCGCCGGCGATCCGCGCAGGCGTGCTCGTCTGCGCCGCCGACCACGGCCACACGGCGCACGGCACGAGCCCGTTCGGCAGCGAGGTCTCGGCGCAGGTCGCGGCCGCCGCGGCGCGCGGCGAGACGGCGGCCGGCGTGCTCGCCCGCGCCGGCGGGCACGAGCTGCTCGTCGCCGACCTGGGGCTGCGCGGCCCGACCCCGGACGGCGTGCTGGACCGCAAGGTCGCGCACGGCAGCGCCGACATGGCGACCGGCGCCGCGCTCACGGCCGAGCAGCTCCAGCAGGCGCTCGCAGCGGGCCGCGGGCTTGCCGTCCAGCTGCACGCCGAAGGCGTCGACTGCCTCGTGCTGGGCGAGATCGGGATCGGCAACAGCGCGACGGCCGCGGCGCTCGCCTCGCTGCTGACCGCCGCCCCCGCGCGCGTCACCGTCGGCCGCGGAAGCGGCCTCGACGCGCCTGCCCTGGAGCGCAAGCGCACGCTCGTCGATGCGACCGTCGCGCGGCACGCGTGCGGCGGTGCGACGACCCCCGAGCGGCTGCTCGCCGCGACCGGCGGCCTCGAGCTGATCGCCCTCGCGGGCGCGGTCCTCGAAGCCTGGGAGCGCCGCCTGCCGGTGGTGCTCGACGGCTACGCGACGGCCGTCGCCGCGCTCGCTGCGACTCGCCTGCAGCCGGCCGCGGGCGCGGGGCTGCTGGCCAGCCACCTGTCCGCCGAGCCGGGCCACGAGCTCGTGCTCACCGAGCTCGGCCTCGAGCCGCTGCTGGATCTGCGCATGCGCCTCGGCGAGGCCTCCGGCGCGCTGATCGCGCTGGCGCTGATCGAGCGTGCCGGCCTGCTGCACGCGCGGATGGCGACGTTCGCCGAGGCGGGCGTCGACGACGACGTGCGATGACCAAACGTCCTGATCCGAGCAACCGCCCCCGTCGGCACGCCGAGCCGGTCCTATGAGCGTGCTCGACGAGGGCCGCGCGGCCGTCGGGCTGCTGACGATCCTGCCGGCCGGCCGCCGCGAGCTGCCGGACGACGCGGCGGACGGGGCGGCGGTCTGGTTCCCGCTCGTCGGAGGCGCCGTCGGCGTCGTCGCGGCTGGCGCGTACGCGCTCGCCGAGATCCTGCTCGGGGGGTTCTACGGGGCCGCCTTCGCGCTGCTGACGGCCGCGATCCTGACGGGCGCACTGCACCACGACGGCCTCGCCGACCTGGCCGACGGGCTCGGCGTGCGCGGCGACCGCGCCCGCCGGCTGGCCGTCATGCGCGACTCCGCGATCGGCACCTACGGCACGCTCGCGCTGATCGCCTACGCGCTGCTCGCGACCGCCGCGCTGACGCAGCTGCAGCCGCCCGACGCCGCTGCCGCGATCGTCTGCGGCCATGTCCTCGGGCGCTGGGCTGCGCTCGCGCAGCTGGCCTACGTCGAGCCCGCCCGGCAGGACGGGCTCGGCGCGGAGTTCTCGGCGACGCGACCCGCGCTGGCGATCGGATCGGTCGTCAGCATCGTGATCGCGATCGCCGCCGTCGGCGTCGTCGCCGGCCTGTCGGCCGTCGCGGGCGCGGCGATCGCCGCCGCCGCGATGGCGCTCGCCGCGCGCCGGCTCGTCGGCGGGCGGACCGGCGACACGCTCGGCGCCGCGGTGCTCGTCACCGAGCTCACCGTCCTCGCCGTCCTCGCCGCGTACCTGCCGGTCTGACGCCAGGTCGTCGTCCGCTTCCCCGGCGGCAGCGATCTCACGCCGCCCGTCGGCGACGCGACGCGGATGCCGCCGCGGTCGGAGTGACGCCGGTCAGACCCCGACCAGCACGCTGAGCGCGAGCATGATCGCCGCGCCGATCGCCGCGCCGCCGAGCGCCGAATGCCACGTCGCCCGCTTGAAGGCCTGAGGGATCAGCTCGAGCACGATCAGCGCGAGCATCGCGCCGGCCGCGAACGCGAACGAGATCGGCAGCAGCGCGGTGACCTCGTCGACCAGCAGGTAGGCGATCACGGCGCCTGCGGGCTGCGGCAGGCTCGTCGCGACGGCGCCCCAGAACTGCTGAGCGCGGGTGAAGCCGGCGTCGTGCATCGGGATCGCCGCGGTCGTGCCCTCGGGGATGTTCTGCAGCCCGATCGCGAGCACGACGAAGAGGCTGAGCCCGGCGCGGTCCGAGGCGAACGCCGATCCGATCGCGAGGCCCTCGGGCAGGCTGTGGACGAGCAGCACCGTGAAGACGAGCACCGAGCGACGGACGCCGGCGCCCCGCAGCGCGCCGACGTGCACGTCGCGCCGCTCGACGGCGGCGCGGACGACTGCCAGGAAGCCGACGCCCAGCAGGAGCCCGAGCGCGACGCCGGGCCCCGAGCCCTCGTCGAGCGCGGGCAGCAGCAGGCCGACGACGGAGGCGACGCCCATCAACCCCGCGGCGAGCCCCCACAACGCCGGCCGCAGCGCGGCCGCGCGCTCGGCGCCGAGCGCGAACACCGGGATCGCGCCGAGCCCCGTCGCGAGCGCGGTCGCCGCCGCCGCGAGGGTGAGGATCAGAAGCTCCGGCACCGGCCCCCGTTCGTCCGCCCGACGCTAACGATCGACGAACCCGGTTCGCGATCGTGCTCGGACCCGCTCGCGTGGCTCGGCGATCAGCGCTCCCACCTGGCCTCAGTGCCCGTTCGGGTGGGTTCGCTGTCGTTCGATGTGGCGCTGAATATCGGGGCGCCGAGATTTGAACTCGGGACCTCACCGACCCGAACGGTGCGCGCTACCAGGCTGCGCCACGCCCCGATGCCAGACGAGTATCTCACGACGATCCGGCGACCGCCCGGTAGTACCGAACGGCAAGGCCCGTGATGAGCGTCTGCAGAGCCGTCTCCACGGAGACGCCCTCCTTCTGAGCGTAGCGCTCGGCGCCCGCGTCCTCGATCCGCTGGGCCTGGCGGACGACGTCGTCCATCAACTCGGGGTGCCGATCGGCGAAGTACGCGCCGAGCGCGTAGAGGGCGGTGTCGGTGAACGGCTCGAGCTCGCCGTTCTCCCGCTCATCCGCCAAGGCTCGTCGGCGCCGCTGTCGTGGAGATGCTCTCGGCCACCGTCGCGGGGACGTTATCGGTCAGCCCCGATCCGCTCTCGTCCCCGTCCTCACCGGCGTCCTCGGTCCCGCCCGACCCTTCCTCTCCACCCGGCTCGGCGTCGGCGGCCGGTTCGCCGTCGACGGTCCGCTCGGAGCCGCCGGGCGCCTGCGCGCCTCCCGCGCCGAGCAGGCCCTTCAGGGGAGCGACGACAGCCCCCAGGACCCTGCGCCCCAGCCGTGGGCGCTCAGCGGGCGCGCGGGTCGAGGCGCCCGGAGCGCGGAGCCCGCCGCGGACCGCGGACAGCGCGCGATCGAGCGCGGAGACGCGGTTCGGTCCGGCGGCGCCACGACCGGGCGACCAGCGGCTGGACTCGGTGGACCTGGAAGGTGGTTCGTCGACGGCCTGCGGGCCGGACGCATCCGCCGCTGGCCGGCCGGGATCGACCGGGGCAGGAAGCCCGGGCGCAGGCACCGGAGATCGAGCCGCATCGGGCGTCCCCGCTGGTCCGTGAGGGCCGGGATCGACCCGCGTCGCGACGCCACCCGCAGGTGCGCTCGCGCCCGGGTCCGAGCTCGCGCTCAGGGGCGTGGAGATCGCCCGCGCCGCGTGGGGCTCAGCGGGCGCGGGCGCCGCCACGACGGCGTTCGACGCCGCCGGCAGCTTGACCCCTGCACGCTCGATCGTCGCGCCCGCGCCGAGGCCGGCGACCGCGACCGTCGCCGCCGTCGCGACGCCCTTCGCCCAGCCCGACGCGATTCCCGGATCGACCGTCGTCGCGACCTGCCCGGTCCATTGCAGCACGGTCGCGTTGCGCGGCTCGCCGAGCAGCGATCCGCCATCGCCGTTCCAGCCCCAGCGCCGCTGCAGGAACGCCGGCAACGGCAGCAACCCGGCGATCCGGGCCCCCCGCCCGGCGGCGACCGGCGACCGCGAGACGTCGCCGGGCTCGAGGCCCGCGAGGCGCGCATACCGGCGGCACGGCTGACAGTGGGCGAGGTGGCGGGCCATCCGGCGGCGGTCGCGCAGACCGCAGCCACGAGTCGACGCCGCGTCGACCGTCGCCTGCACGCGCCGGCAGCGCTCGCCGCTGACGAGCTCGCCGTACTCCTCGCTCAGCCGCTTGCGGGCCCGAAACAGCGTGCTCTCGACCGCCGGCCGGCTCATGCCCAGGCGTTCGCCGATCTCCTGGTAGGAGAGCCCGTCGAACTCGCGCAGCACGAGGATCTCGTGGTGCGCCTGCGAGAGCCCACCGAAGGCTCCGCAGAGGTTGTCGATCGCGACCTTGTTCTGGACGGCGGCATCGGGCGTCGCGCTCGGCACGGCGAGCCTGCCGTGCTCGCCGGCGCCGATCGCGTCCTGGGCGTCGAAGGAGACCTCGACGACGTTGCGCGTCCGACGATAGGCGTCGATGCAGGCGTTCTTGGCGATCTCGTAGATCCACGGCTTGAACGCGATCTCGCGATCGGTCGCCCGCATGCGGCGCAGCGCCGACATGAAGATCTCCTGCGTGATGTCCTCGGCGCGACCGCGGTCCCGGACCATCCCCTGCACGTAGGCGGCGATCCGGGGCTGATAGCGCACGAACAGCAGCTCGAACGCGCGGTCGTCGCCGGCGCGCACGCCAGCGACGAGATCGAGATCGTCCTGCGCTCGATCCGCGGGCCCGGTGACGACTGCCAAGGCCGACATGACTCCCCATTCCATCCCGTGAACGAAGCTGGTCGCAAGGCCCCTGCATCCTGCCGGGGTCTCGTGACCGCTTGCGAACTGTAGCGTTCAGCGCAGTGCTGGACAACATCCTCGACTATCTCGACGAGCTGCTGCGCCCGGCGTCGTTTCAGGACTACGGACCGAACGGGCTGCAGGTGCCGGGCCCCGATCAGGTCGCGAGGGTCGTCACCGGCGTGTCCGCCAGCGCCGAGCTGTTCGAGCGCGCCGCCGAGCTCGGCGCCGACCTCGTCATCGTTCACCACGGCCTGTTCTGGACCGGCGCGCCGCTCGCCCTGACGCGAGCGTCCAAGCGCCGGCTGGCGCTGCTCTTCGAGCACGAGATGGCGCTCGCCGCGTACCACCTGCCGCTCGACGGGCATCCCGAGGTCGGCAACAACGCGCTGCTCGCCGGCGGCCTGGGCTGCGCGTCACACGTGCCGTTCGCGGCACACAAGGGCGCGACGATCGGCGTCGCGGGCACCTTTCCGGGGGACGGCATCGAGCCGGCCGAGCTCGTGCGACGCGTCGAGCGCCTGACCGCACGCGAGCCGCTGGCGTTCCTCGCCGGCCCCGCGCGCGTGCGCACGATCGGCATCGTCTCGGGCGCCGGCGCCGACTACCTCGGCGACGCCCTCGCGGCCGGCTGCGACGCGTTCCTGACGGGGGAGCCCGCCGAGCGCGTCATGACGCATGCGCAGGAGGAGGGCATCCACTTCGTCGCCGCCGGCCACTACGCGACGGAGACGTTCGGCGTGCGCCGGCTGGGCGAGCTGCTGGCCGGTCGATTCGCGGTCGCGCACACGTTCGTCGACGTTCCCAACCCGATCTGAGGATTGGCGTTGAGCCCGTCCACCCGGGGTGGTACAAGACAAGGGTGCGCTAATCCACATAGGAGGGTCTCAGCCGATGCCCAATCACCTCACCCCCACCGAACTCGCCCGCGAAGCAGGCCTCGAGCGGCGCGACGTGATCTCCAAGTGCATGGAGATGGGGGTACCGATTTTCCAGGGCAAGATCGACAAGTCGCTGTTCCTCACCAGCCTCAGTGCCGAGCAACGAGCGGAGCCCGTCAAGCTCTAGTGACGACCCACTAGCCGGCGCCGACGCAGATCCACCACTGCCATCGCGCCCGCGGACTCGCGGGCGCGCGGCGTTGTGAGACGCGATCGCGAGCCCGACAACTAGCCGCGGTCGGCCTCGCGGGCCGACTGGCGCAGCAGCGCGCCGGTCGTCTGCTCGAGGATCTTGCGCCAGGCGCGCGTGCGGCCCTGCTCGGCCTCGAAGTGCTTCATGACGTTGCGCACGCGCGTCGCCGAGATCTGGATGCCGTGGCGCTTGCAGATCTCGCGGAAGCGCGGGTAGCCGAACGCCAGCTGCGTCGTGACCGACTGAAAGCCGTGGCGCGCCACCTCGACGCGCGACGTGAAGTTCATGATCGACGTCTGGAACATCAGCTCGTCGTCGGACTCGGGCTCGATCAGGATGATGTCGACGCCCGGATAGCGCTGCTCCCACTGGCGCGCCATCTCGTGCAGGCGCTGGTAGGCGACCATCTTGAAGGCCTGGTAGCCGATCTGCGGAAAGCCCATGTCGCTGACGTGGCGCGTGCGGGTGCCGCGCAGCGTGCGGACCTTCGTCTGGAAGTCGTTGACGTAGGGCACGAGCGGGTTGACGACGACGATGAACTTCGCGCCCGCGTCGACGGCGATGTCGAGGTTCGTCGTCGAGATGATCCCGCCGTCGACGAGCTCGCGATCGCGCACCTTGACCGGCGAGTAGACCATCGGCAGCGCGGTCGACGCGCGCACTGCCGTCGAGATCGGGACGTCGTCCCAGCACTCGCTGCCGAAGACGATCCGCTCGCAGGTGTCGAGGTCGGTCGCGGTGATGTAGAGCTCCGGATCGACCGTGCGGAAGTCGTCGCTGCGGGCCGGATCGCTCGTCAGCACCTTGTGCAGGTACTGCTCGACGCCGGCGCCCGAGTAGGCGCCGGCCGGCAGCCCCTCGGCGAGGCCGAGCACGAGATCCATCGCCGAGACCTGCCCGACCTGGCCGACGACGCCGCGCAGCAGCCGCGCGGTGCGCAGCGGCAGGGTGATCGCGCTGCGCGCGAAGCCGCCGATGTTCGGCCGCAGCAGGTTGCCGAGGTCGACGTCGGGAAACGGCGTCGGGCGCTGGCGATCGACGACGCGCATCATCTCCTCGGGCGTCACGCCGTTGGCCGTCATCGAGGCGACGAAGGAGCCCGCGCTCGTCCCGACGAAGACGTCGAAGTCGTTGACGGTCCGGTTGACCGTCAGCAGGTCGAGCGCCCGCAGGGCGCCGATCTCGTAGACCCCGCCGGTGAAGCCGCCGCCCCCGAGCACGAGCGCGGTCTTCGAGCGCTTGGGCCGCGATCGAGCCGTTCCGCCGGTCCGTTCCCTGACCTGAGGCTCGAGCTTGACGACCTTGCCCATGACCACCCAGTCTACGACCGGATCGTGCGTGATCTGCGGGCAGCCGGCGCATCACCGACCGCCGCGTGTTGTTGTGTACCGGCGATGCGACGGATCGTTCTCACGCTGATCGCGCTCGTCGCGGCGCTCACCGGCGCCGCGCAGGCGAGCGCTGCCGCGACGCTCACCGAGACCCGGCTGCGCGCCGCGCTGGCCGGCGAGATGCGCCAGGCGCCGGCGTCGTCGGGCGTCTACGTCGCCGACATGGACAGCGGCAAGGAGCTCTTCGCCCGCCGCCAGAACGCCGTGCGGATCCCGGCGTCGGTCGAGAAGCTGTTCGTCACGTCGAGCGCGCTGCTGCGCCTCGGCGCGAGCGCGACGCTGCAGACGACGGCGGTCACGGCGCCCGGCGCGGTCGTCACGCCGGGCGGGGTGCTGCGCGGCGACCTCGTGCTCGTCGGCGGCGGCGATCCGTTCTTCGGCGACGAGTCCGCCGCGCGCCTGATCAGGGCGCTGCGGACCGCCGGCGTCCGGCGCGTCGAGGGCGCCGTCGTCGGCGATGAGCGCGCCTTCGACCACCGGCGGCGGTCGAGCTGCTGCGCGGGCTATGACCCGTTCCTCGGCGGCGTCCTGAGTGCGCTCGCCTACGACCGGGGCATCTTCGGTGGCCGTGCGCGGCTGGATGCGGCGAACTTCGCGGCCAGCCGCTTCACGGCGCGATTGAGGAACGCCGGCGTGCCGGTCGCGAAGTCACACCGCGCGGGCGCCGCGCCGCAGAACGCCAGGACGCTGGCCAGCGTGCCGTCGCGCAGCATCGGCGAGCTGTCGCGCTTCATCAACGTGCCGTCGAACAACTTCGCAGCCGAGATGCTGCTGCTGACGCTCGGCGCCCGCTACCGCGACAGCGGTACGCGCGCGTCCGGCGCACGCGTCGTGCGCGAGACGCTCGACGACTTCGGCGTGCGCCCGAAGGTCATCGACGGCTCCGGCCTGTCGCGCGTCAACCGCGCGACGCCGCGCGAGGTCGTGCGCCTGCTCGAGCGCATGCACCGCTCGAACGTCGCCAGGTCGTTCCGCGAGTCGCTCGCGGTGGCCGGCGTCAGCGGCACGGTGCGGGCGCGCATGCGGGGGACCGCCGCGGCGAGCCGCTGCCGGGTCAAGACCGGCACGCTGCGGCTCGTCAGCGCGCTGGCGGGCTACTGCCGCACGGCGAGCGGGCGCACGATCGGCTTCGCGTTCATGTTCAACCGTGCGAACACCTCCGCCGCGAAGGCGCGCGAGGACCGCATGGCGGCGGCGATCGCCCGCCTGGGCGGATCGCCGCAACCAGCGCCCGCGCCCGCGCCTGCGCCTGCGCCGCCACCGCCACCACCGCAGCCGCCGCCGCCAGCCGCGACGGGTGGCGGAGCGGTTGCCCAACCCTGAGCTCGGGCGTCCGATCCTGGCGCCCCGCCGCTCGTCCGCTCATTGAACCGGATACTAGCTTTCCGTCGCTGAGTCGGTCAGACTTGGGCCGTTTCCCTCCGACCGCAAAAGGACCACTGATGCCAGTTCACAGCGAACGTCGGCGCACGCGCTCACTCCTGCTCCCGCTCGTCGCGATGGCGGCAGCTGGACTCGTGGCGGGATGCGGAGACGACGATGACGACGACACGGCGGCGGCCCAGCCGGCAGCACTCGCCATCGGGGCCACGGCTACAGGCGACGAGAAGGCGTTCACGCTACCGGCGAGTGTCGAGGCCGGGCTCGTGACGTTGACCTTGACGAACTCCGACAGCGTCCCGCGCTCGGCGCAGATCATCCGCGTCGAGGGCGACCAGACGGTCGACGACGTCTTGGAGATCGTCGATGCCGACGAGGACGTGGAGATCCCGACATGGATGCAGGACGGGGGCGGCGTGGGGGCGGTCGCGCCCGGTGCGACGGCGAGCGCGACACAGGTGCTGGCGCCCGGCAAGTACGTGATCTGGGACGACGAGGGCGGCGACGACGACGGCCCGAGCAACAGCGATGCGGGCGCGAAGGGCGAGTTCACCGTCACCGGCCCGGCCGTCGATGCCGAGCTGCCCGAGCAGCCCGCGACGGTCACCACGACCGACGACGGCGAGGACGAGTACTCGTTCGAGTTCTCCGGCCTGACGGCCGGCACCAACCAGGTGCGCTTCGAGAACACCGGCGAGGAGCTGCACCACGCGCTGTTCTTCCCGATCCAGGGCAACGCGACGATCGACGATGTCACCGCAGCGTTCACCGCCGAGGGGCCGCCCCAGGGGCCACCGCCGGTCGACTTCGCCAACGCCAGCGGAACGGCCGTCATCGACGGTGACATCGCGCAGAACATCACGCTCGATCTCGAGGCCGGGCGCTACGCGGTCGTCTGCTTCCTCACCGACCGCGAGGGCGGCGAGCCGCACGCCGCGCAGGGCATGATCGAGGAGCTGACGATCGAGTAAGCCAAGGAGCGCGCGGGACGGGGTTGCGTCAGCCCAGCAGCGCCAACAGCCCCGTCTCGTCGAGCACCGCCACGCCGAGCCGCTCGGCCTTGGCGAGCTTCGTGCCCGGCGACGCGCCCGCCACGACGTAGTCGGTCTTCTTCGAGACGCCGGAGGTCACCCGCCCGCCGGCGGCCTCGATGCGCTCGGTCGCCTGCTCGCGGGTGAGGTCGGGCAGCGTGCCGGTCAGCACAAACGTCTTGCCGGCGAGCGGACCCTCGCCGGGCGGCGGTCCCTCGAGCTCCATGCTGACGCCGACGCTGCGCAGGTCCTCGATCAGCGTGCGCAGCTGCGGGTCGGCGAGCTGCTCGCAGATCTTCTGCGCCATCTTCGGCCCGACGCCCGAGGTCTGCTCGATCTCCTCGGCGCTCGCGGCGAGCAGGGCGTCGATCGTGCGGAAGCGCTGGGCGAGGTTGCGGCCCGTGACGAAGCCGACCTCCTCGAGGCCGATCGCGAACAGCAGGCGCCCGAACGGACGCCCCTTGGACTCGGCGATGTTCTCGACCGCCCGCGTCGCCGAGATCTCGCCGTAGCCCTCGAGCTCGACCAGCTGCTCGGCGGTCAGGCGGTAGAAGTCGGCCGGCGTGCGGACGAGGCCCGCCTGCTGCAACCCGTAGACCTGCTTCTCGCCGATCCCGTCGATGTCCATCGCACCGCGCGAGACGAAGTGCTTGAGCAGCTGCCACTGGCGGCCGGGGCAGATCCGGTTCGGGCACTTCGTGAAGACGCCCTCCGGCGGCTTGACCGTCGGCGTGTCGCAGGCCGGGCAGCGTTCCGGCGGGCGCGGCGGGGCGGCACGATCGGGCCGCTCGGTCGCGTGCGGGGCCGGCGACAGCACCTGCGGGATGACGTCGCCGGCGCGCAGCACGATGACCTCGTCGCCCTCGCGCAGGTCCTTGCGGGCGAGGTCCTCCTCGTTGTGCAGCGTCGCGAGCTTGACCGTCACGCCGCCGACGTGAACGGGCTCGAGCACGGCGAACGGGTGCAGGTCGCCGAACTTGCCGACGTTCCACATGATGTCCTTGAGCGTCGTCACCTTCGTCGTCGGCGGGAACTTCCAGGCGATCGCCCAGCGCGGATCGCGGCCGACGACGCCGAGCCGGCGCTGCAGCTCGAGATCGGAGACCTTGACGACGACGCCGTCGATCTCGAAGTCGAGGCTGCCGCGGCGCTCCTGCCAGGCGAGGCACTGCGCGACGACCTCGTCCTCGGACTGCAGCAGCCGGATGTCCTCGTTGACGCGAAAGCCGTGCGCGCGCAGCCACTGCAGCGCTTCCCAGTGCCCCTCGAACGCGAGCCCGTCGACGCGGCCGATGCCGTAGGACCACATCGACAGCGGCCGCTCGCGGGCCAGCCGTGGATCGAGCTGGCGGATCGTGCCGGCGGCGGCGTTGCGCGGGTTCATGAACGTCGACAGCCCGGCCTCGGCGCGGCGCTCGTTGAGCGCGGCAAAGTCCTGCAGCGACATGTAGAGCTCGCCGCGGACCTCGAGCACCGGCGGCGCGGGGTGGGTGGGGTTCAATCGCAGCGGGATCGTCGGGATCGTGCGCAGGTTGTGCGTGACGTCCTCGCCGATCTCGCCGTTGCCGCGCGTCGCGCCCTGCGCGAGGATCCCGTCCTCGTAGCGCAGCGAGATCGCCAGGCCATCGATCTTCGGCTCGCAGACGAACTGGAACGCGGGCTGCTCGATTCCCTCGCGTGCGAGGTGCGCGCGCATCCGCGCGACCCAGGCGCGCAGCTCCTCCTCCGAGCGCGCGTTGGCAAGCGACAG
Organism: Solirubrobacteraceae bacterium; assembly: GCA_030690545.1. Classification (GTDB taxonomy): domain Bacteria; phylum Actinomycetota; class Thermoleophilia; order Solirubrobacterales; family Solirubrobacteraceae; genus CADCVQ01. Next base: position 2,937 of record JAUYGN010000025.1, on the reverse strand, counting down.
CATCGGGATCTCGTGGCGCACCTTCGGCAGCGACGAGACCGGCTCGCCGCCGATCCGCTGGGTCGGCGAGTCGGGCGTGACGAGCAGCGGGTCGGCGGCTTCGAGCGCGCGCAGCTCGTCGAGCAGCGCGTCGTAGTCGTCGTCGTCGAGCTCGGGATCGTCGAGCACGTAGTAGCGGTAGCCGTGGTGGTGCAGCTGCTCGCGCAGCTGCGCGGCGCGCTCCGCGGCGGTCAGGCTCAGTGCTCCTCCACCTCCTCGGCGGCGGGCGCGAGCAGCCGCCCCAGGTCGTGGCGCTCGAGCGTGTCCATGCCGGCGGAGTCGGTGAGGTCGAAGTGCAGCGGCGTGACGGCGATGTCGCCCGCGGCGACGGCGGCCAGGTCGGTCCCCGGCTCGTCGTGGAAGCCGTGGTCGCGGCCGTAGACCCAGTAGCGCCGGCGGCGTCCCATGGGCTCGCCGTCGGAGTCCGACAGCGTCAGCTCGTCGCGGTAGATCCGCTTGCCCAGCCGCGTCACGCGCACGCCGGCGGCGTTGCATGCCGGGCAGTTGACGTTCAGCAGCGTGCCGCCCGGCAGCGGCACGTCGGCGATCTCCTCGACGACGCGCGCGACGAAGCGCGCGCCCTCGTCGAAGTCGAACGAGTCCGACAGGCGGAAGTCCATCTCGCGCGCGGCGGACTGCTGCGAGACGGCGATCGCCGGCAGGCCGAGGACGATGCCCTCGAGCGCCGCGGCGACCGTGCCCGAGTACGTGATGTCGTCGCCGAGGTTGGCGCCGTGGTTGATGCCCGAGACGATCAGCTCGGCCCGGAAGTCCTCGACGAGGCCGAGGTTCGCGAGGCGCACGCAGTCGACCGGTGTGCCGTCGGTCGCGTAGCCCGTCGTGCCGTCGTCGAAGTCGATCTGCTCGACCCACAGCGGGCGCATCGTCGTGATCGAGCGCGCCATCGCCGAGCGGTTGCCGTCGGGCGCGATCACGACGAGCTCGATCCCCGGCACGCGCAGCAGCGCGCGCCGCAGCGTCTGCAGCCCGTCGGCCTCGATCCCGTCGTCGTTGGTCAGCAGCACCCGCATGCGCGTCGCCCGAGGATAGCCGCGCGAGGCGACGACGCTGGACTACCTAGTCACTACTAGGTAGTCTGGACGGCCATGATCGAGCTCGTCGAGGACCCGACCCTGCGAATGCGCTACCGCTTCCGCACGATCGCCGCAACCGCGCCCGGCGGACGCGACGTGCTCGAGGTCGAGCAATGGATCGATCCGGGAGGCGGGGTGACGCCCCATCGTCACCCCTCGATGGAGGAGCGCTTCGAGGTGCTCGACGGCACGGTCGAGTTCCTCGCCGGCCGTCGCTGGACCGCGGCCTCGGCCGGCGAGCGCGTCGTCATCGCGGCCGGCGTGCGCCACGCCTTTCGCAACCGGTCCGATGCCGTCGCACACGTGATCTGCCACGCCGACCCGGGCCTCACGCTGCAGCCGTTCCTCGAGGACGCGGCGGCACTCGGCCGTGCCGGCCTGACGACCCGCCGCGCGATGCCGAGGAGCCTGGATGCCCTGCTGCAGGCGGCGGTGCTCGCCGAGCAGCACCGCGCGATGGTGACGCTGCTGTTCCCGCCGCTGCCGCCGCCCGCGCTGCAACGGCTGCTGCTGCCGGTGCTCGCGCGCTGGGGCAGGCGGCGCGGCCACCGCCCTGGGCAGCTCGGCGATCGCCCGCGCTGAATGGCATCGGCCACTCCCGCCGGCGCACCGCGGCGCCGGCGCCTCAGCGCGCAAGCGCGCCGCGAGCTGATCGAGCGCGCCGCGACCGAGGTCTTCGCCGAGCGCGGCTACCACCGCGCCTCGGTCGACGAGATCGCCCGGCGCGCGGGCATCACGCCACCGGTCCTCTACGACCACTTCGCGTCCAAGCGCGCGCTGCACGGGCGCCTGCTCGAGCGCCACTACGGCGAGCTGCGCGAGGTCTGGCGAACGAGCCTGCCCGGCCCCGAGCCGGCCGGGGAGCGCATCGGCCGCGCCTTCGACGCGTGGTTCGCGTACGTCGAGGCCAACCCCTACGCCTGCCGGATGCTCTTTCGCGACGCGACCGGAGATCCCGAGCTGCAGGCGCTGCATCGCGAGGTCGAGAATCGCAGCCGCGCCGAAGGACTGCACCTGCTCGCCGACGAGCCGGGGTCCGAGCACCTCGCCGGGCCGCAGCCGCTGCAGCTGCAGATGGCCTGGGAGATCTTCCGCGGCTCGCTGCAGGCGCTCGCGCTGTGGTGGTACGAGCACCCGGAGGTCCCGCGCGTCGACGTCGTGGCGACCGCGATGGACGCGCTCTGGACCGGCTTCGAGCGCGTCCGCGAGGGAGAGCGCTGGCGTCCGGGATAGCCGACGCTGCCAGCGCGTAGGAGCAGACCTGCCCACGCAAGCACCGTCGCGGTGGCTGGAGGCGTCGGTCAGAAGGTGCGACACTGCCCGGCGCCGTGATGTCCGGTGACGCAGCAGGGCACGCCACGAGTCGCGCGACGGTGGTGCGCGGGCCGTGGCGGCTGGCGGCCGGCGTCGCCCTCGTCGCGATCGCGCTCGCGATCGCCGCGGTGGCGTGGTCGGGGGCCGGGACGTCGACGGACGGGCCGGTGGCGTTCGAGCGCGAGCTGCGCATCCCGCCGCTGCTCGCTCCCACGACGGACGCGGCCGGACGCAAGGTCTTCGACCTCAGGGCCCAACAGGGCACGAGCGAGCTGATCGCCGGCAAGCGCACCGCGACCTGGGGATTCAACGGCGCGTATCTCGGTCCGACGCTGCGCGCGGAGCGCGACGACCTGGTGCAGATGCGCGTCGTCAACGAGCTGCCGGAGGCGACCACCGTGCACTGGCACGGCATGCACCTGCCCGCCACGGCCGACGGCGGCCCGCACCAGCCGATCGAGCCTCGACAGACCTGGTCGCCCAGCTGGAG
>JAUYGN010000021.1 GCA_030690545.1 Solirubrobacteraceae bacterium | reverse complement strand
GCTCGACCCGCGACGCGACCGCCGCCCAGGTGTCGTCTTGGAGCGCGCGCTCGATCCCCGCCCGAGCGTGCGCCGTCCAGAGCGCGCCCAGCCTAGCCTCGAGCACCTCCTGAGCCGCGGGGCTCGGGCGGCGCCGGCTGGCCGGCGCGCTCGTCGTCGGCGGCGCGGCGTGGAGCGGCTGCGCTACGGCTGCAGCAGTCCTGCGGCGCGCGTGAAGTCGGCGATCTCGCAGCCGTTCGTGCGCGAGAAGCGGCGGTCGACCTCCCGGCCGTCGATCGTGCCCGTCACGCGCGCGGTCTCCGGGCCGCCGAAGATCTGCGTGCACGCGCGCGTCCGGTCCGGCTCGGCGAGCAGGAAGTCGGCCAGCCCGCGCGCCCGGTCGCAGAGCTCGGCGGCCGGCGCGGCATCGCGCAGCGCGCCGCCCGCGCGCTGCGCGTCGGCGCGGCAGGTCAGGGTGCCCAGCGTCGTGTCGCCGGCGCCGTCGTCGTAGCGGATCGTCAGCTCGATCACGCCCGACTCCGTCGTCTCGGTCGGCGGCGCGGCCGGCTCGTCGTCGGCGTCGCCGCAGCCATTGAGGGCGAGCGCCCCCAGCAGCGCGAATCCCAGCGCGAGCGCGGTGGCGCGGCGCATGTCAGCCGGTCTCCTCGGAGGGCAGCAGGTGGCCGTCGTTCTCGACGTAGCCGTCCTTGCCGCCGACCGCGACGTAGATCAGGTCGCCCGCGCCGACGTTGCGGATCCGCCGCACGGTGGCGGCGTCGATGCGCGCGATCCCGCCCGGTCCGAGGCGGTGCACCGAGCCGTCGCCGAGCTCGAGCTCGGCCTGGCCCCGATGGACGAAGTACGTCTCCTCCTGCTCGTAGTGGTAGTGCCGCCGGCCGGCGAACTCGGCCGGCATGACGATCGCGTTGATGCCCAGCGCTCGGACGTCGAGTGCGCGGCGGATCTTGCGAAAGCCGCCGCCGTCGCCGAGCGCGTCGATGTTGCCGACCGCGTAGCCGTCGCCGGTCACCACCTCGTGTGCCTCGTCCTGCGCCATCGCGATCTCCTCTCGCTCGCTGGATGCTCTGAGGATCGTAGGGGAGGCGACGGCTCCGCCGACCGATGCGGCCGCCGCCTCCGCGTCACCGCATGAACGGAGAAAGGCCCGCTGAGCGGGCCTTTCTCACTACAGCAGGATGATCAACAGGATGATGATGATGAGCAGCGTTCCGATACCGATGTACATGCGGCTCCTTTGTTCAGGAAGAGAGTCATCGTCTACCCTCGTGCCGCTTGATGCAAGCGGTTTCGCGCAGGTGCCCGTCAGTGGTCGGCGACGACCCCGCCCTCCGGGCTCAGCGGCCGGCCCTCGTCGTGCCAGCGCTGGATCCCGCCGACCATCGAGTAGGCGTCGATGCCGACGCCGCGAAACGCCTGCGCGGCCATCGCCGAGCGCGAGCCCAGCCGGCAATGGAAGATCACCGGGCGGTCGGTGTCGATCTTGCTCGCGTTGGACGCGAGGTGCTCGAGCTCGATGTGCAGGGCGCCGTCGATGCGCCCGGCGTCCCACTCGTAGGTCTCGCGCACGTCGATGACCTGTGCGGAGTCGTCGGCAAGCGCTGCCTGCGTCTGCTCGGGCGTGACGTCGAGCTGGTTGGAGTCGAAGATGGAGGGCATCGGGCGAGCGTACCGGCACGGAGACCTCCGGCCGGCTCCGGGCGGCCCGGTAGCGCGATCCTCCCCACGCTCCCGGTCCTCCCTCGCCCGGTGCTGACGGTGGCTACCGCCCGGTCCACTCCAGCGGCACGTCGCGCCGCTTCGTCGCGACGAGCGCGACGTACTCCAGCGGCTCACCGGCGACGGACACGCGGTGCGTGTAGCTGACCCGGGCGCGCTCCTCGAGGATGCCCTCGTCGAACATGCGCTTGATGAACGCGCCGAATCCGCCGGGGTCGGTGTCCTCGACGAACCGCTCGCGGATGTTGAACGCGATCCAGCCGGGCGAGTCGACGAGGTTGAAGGCCTCGGCGAAGGCGATCGGCGGGATGTCCCCGAACCCGAGCGCGGCGACGCAGACCATCGCGTCGAAATCGTGCCCGTTGAGCTCGGCACGCTCGTGGCGGTCCATCTCGCTCAGGTCGAGCACGTGGTAGTCGTCGTAGAGACCGGGGCGGTCGCGCGATGCGGCGTTGCGCGCCTCGGGCAGGAGGTCCAAGCCGACGAGCGAGTCGAAGCCGAGCTCGTCGAGCAGCTCGCCGACCATGCCGTTGCCCGAGCCGAAGTCCAGCGCCCGCATCGTGCCGGGATCGACAGCGGCGTCCTCGAGCTCAGCGCCCAGCAGGTCGCAGACGACCTCCGGTGAGTTGCAGTCCAGCAGCTCGCTGAACAGCTGTTCGTACAGACCGGGGACGTTGTAGATCGCCGCGTAGTCGTGCAGGCGTATGCGCTGTCGCTCGCCTTCGATCTTGAGCTCGCACCATTCCTCGTCCTGATCCAGTCCATCGCCCACCGTGCGTGCGGGGAGGTACAGCTCGAATCGCTGCGTGTCGAGCGTCTCCATGTACGTCCTTCCAATTGAGGTAAACCTGCGCTAAGCCTTGCCCACGCATGCGGGCCCTCAAACACGGCGCACCCGCACCATTGGCGCGTGGGCGCTGCTTCGGACCACGGGGCGCGTGCGATCCTGAACGGATGCGGCCGCGCGTTACAGCCATGATCGTACTTGTTGGGCTCGGCGCGTTCGTTGTCGGCGGTTGCGGGCGGGGCAGCGAGGAGCGCCAACCGGCGCTGACGGCACCGCCGCCGGCGAGCACGCCGCAGCAGCGGGCGCAGACGCCGCCGGAGCTCCCGGTCGAGGTTCCGCTGAAGGCGTCGCGCGCCGGCGATCCGGCGGCGATCGGGGTCATCCGACGGTGGACCGAGGCGCTGCGGGCCGGCGATGTCTCGCGCGCATCAGCGCTGTGGGCGGTGCCGTCGAAGGTGCAGAACGGCACGCCGGTGCTCACGCTGTCGACGCTCGCCGACGTCGAGCTGTTCAACGACTCGCTGTCCTGCGGCTCGCAGCTCGTCTCCGGCCTCGGCGCCGACAACGGCTTCACGATCGCGGTCTTCGCGCTCACGCAACGGCCGGGCGCAGACTGCGGCGGCGGCACCGGCCAGGACGCGCGCACGGCGATCCTCGTGCGCGGCGGCAAGATCGCCGAGTGGTACCGGCTGCCCGATGACCCTGACGCACCGCGGCCCGCGCCCCCGCCTGCAGCGCCGGCTCCCCAAGCTCCTCAGGAGCCGGGCCCGCCGATCATCTGACGCGCCCGCCGGCGGGGCGCTGCGCCGCTCCGCGCGGGCTACGCGTACGGATCGCGCTCGACGACCCGGTCGCGCACGACGACCTCGCCGCGGTCGGCCCGCGCGAGGAACAGCAGCGAGAGCGCGAGTCCGATGATCCCGACGACCATCAGGATCACCCCTACCGTCGCGAGGTCGATCCCCGAGATCGTGGCTGTGACGGCGAACTTCAAGATCGCGCCGCCGGCGATGAGAAATATCGATGTGCCTATGCCCATGAGGCATTGCATGCCCGCCCGCGAGGATCGATATGCGCGCGGTGGCCGCTTGTACCATGGACTTGGTGACGACCGCGACGACGGACGCGTACGCGATTCCGCGGGATCTGGCGGATCTGCGCGACGTGATCCGCCGGCTGGCACAGGAGAAGATCGCCCCGCGCGCCGCCGAGATCGACCGTGCGGCGCAGTACCCGCAGGACGTCCGCGAGCTGCTGGCTGAGCACGATGTCCTCGGGCTGCCGTTCGAGGAGCGCTACGGCGGGACCGGGACGGGCACGCTGATGCTGCAGATGGCCGTCGAGGAGATCGCCAAGGTCTGCGCGTCCTCGGCGCTGATCCTCATGGTGCAGGAGCTCGGCACGCTGCCGATCCGGCTCTTCGGCAGCGACGAGCTGAGGGAGCGCCTGCTGCCGCGCTGCGCGTCCGGCGAGTGGTCGCCGGCCTTCGCGCTGTCCGAGCCCGAGGCCGGCTCGGACCCCGCCGCGCTGCGCACGAGCGCCGTCCGCAGCGAAGCCGGCGACGAGTGGGTCATCAACGGCCGGAAGAACTGGATCACGAACGCCGGGATCGCCGACTTCTACATCGTCTTCGCGAAGACCGATCGTGAGCGCAATCGCAGCTCGGCATTCGTCGTCGAGGCCGACCGGCCCGGCTTCGATCCCGGCGCGCTGGAGCACAAGCTCGGCATCAAGGGCTCACCGACGGGCTCGCCGTCGTTCACCGACGTGCGCGTGCCGGCGGCCAACCTCGTCGGCGTCGAGGGCAAGGGACTGTCGGTCGCGCTCGCGACGCTCGAGCGCACCCGGCTGGGCGCCGCCGCCCAGGCCGTCGGGATCGCGCAGGGCGCGACGGACTATGCCGCTGCCTACGCGCGCGAGCGGATCGCGTTCGGCCAGCCGATCAACGAGCTGCAGGGCATCCAGTTCAAGCTTGCCGACATGGAGACCCGCACCGCCGCCGCGCGCGAGCTGCTCTACAAGGCGTGCGCGATGGCCGACCGCGACGAGCCAGGCCTGGGCAAGTACTCCTCGATGGCCAAGCTGTTCGCCTCCGATACGGCGATGGCGGTCACGGTCGAGGCGATCCAGGTGCTCGGCGGCTACGGCTACGTCAACGAGTACCCCGTCGAGCGGATGCTGCGAGATGCGAAGATCACGCAGATCTACGAAGGCACCAACGAGATCCAGCGGGTCGTCATCGCCCGCGCGATGAGGTAGCGGACGGCCGTGCGCACCCCGACGCCGCGACGGGTCGTGCTGGCCGCGGTGTTCGCGCTCGCGCTCGGGCTGAGCGTCGTCGGACTGCTGGGCGGCTTCAGCATGTCGACGCCCGTGCGGCTGCTGCAGGGCGGTCTGCTGTTCGGCCTCGCGATCGTCGTCGTCGGCGCCCTGATGGCCGCGCTGGGGTTGCGCTTCGCGGGCTGGACCGAGCCCGAGTCCGAGGCCGAGTTCGAGCGCATCGTGCAGGAGAGCGAGCGTCTCGCGCGCGCCGGGGTCGCCGCCGATCCGGACGAGATGGAGTTCCTCGATCTCGATCCCTACGACGACGAGGACTTCGAGGAGCTCGTGCGCGACGCGATGGACGAGCTGCCCGACCTCCTGCAGCGCGCGCTGGAGCGCAACGTCGCGGTCGTCATCTCCGACGGCGGGCGCAAGGCCGGCGCCTACGGGCTCTACCACGGCGACGGCGTCGCGCGCGACGACGTCGCCGACCGGATCATCATCTACCGCGACACGCTGCGGCGCGACTTCGGCCACGACGCCGAGCGTCTGCGCGACGAGGTCACGCGGACGGTGCGTCACGAGCTCGCCCACCACCTCGGCGCCGACGAGCTCGGCGTCCGCGATCTCGGGCTGTGACCGGCGTCGGCGGCGCGGGGCGAGCGATGGCGCTGGCCCCTCCGGGCCCGCGAACGGCGCTGACCGAGCGTCCTGCTGGCGCACTCGCGCTGGTGGTTGGCGCGTTCGCGCTGTAGATTCGGCGCCGCCGGGCGGGATTCGGGCCGCTCGCGCTCTGTCGCAGTCCAACTGGAGGAGGCGCAGTTTTCGTGGTTACCCCTGGGAAGTTCTTTCTGGCGCTCGTGTCGTGCATCGGCATGCTCGTCATCCTCGCGCTGTTCGTGCTGCTGCCCGAGACCGGGCACTTCGCGCACATCCTGCACGACTGAGAACGCAGGTCGTCGGCGGTCGGAGGGGCGGGCGGGAGCCGAATCCCGGCCGCTCGTCCCTGCCGGCTGATCGCGCCGCGGCGGACCGGGCGCGACGCGTCCGGCGAAGCCGCGCACGCTCCGGTCGTACGGCCGTGCGCGTTCATCTGACTAGACTGGTCCTTACGGAAGGCTCCGGCGAGTGCGACGCCGGTGTGAGAGACACCCCCGTGGAGTGCGACCGCCGGGGGCACAACCGACCAACCAGAGGAGCAGGACATGCCCGAAGCCGTGATCGTCGACGCCGTCCGCACGCCGATCGGACGCGCGTTCAAGGGCTCGCTCGTCGGCGTTCGCGCGGACGAGCTCGCCGCGACCCCGCTGCGCGCGCTGATCGAGCGCAACCCCGGCGTCGACTTCGCCCAGACCGACGACGTCATGATGGGCGCCGCGTCCGCGATCGGCGAGCAGGCCTACAACATCGGCCGCAACGCCGCGCTCGTGGCCGGCATCGACCACCACGTCCCGGCCTGCACCGTCAACCGCTTCTGCGCCTCGTCGCTGCAGACGCTGCGGATGGCCTTTCACGCGATCCGGGCCGGCGAGGGCGACCAGTACATCGCCGCCGGCGTCGAGGCGGTCTCGCGCGCGGGGCTCGGCGCGGGCATCCCCGACGAGGCCAAGCACCCGCAGCTCGACGGCTCCGAGGGATCGGCCTACGACGTCTACATCCCGATGGGGCTGACGGCCGAGCGGGTCGCCGCGCGCTGCGACGTCAGCCGCGAGGCGCAGGACGAGTGGGCGCTGATCTCCCAGACGCGCGCCGTCGGCTCGCAGGAGTCCGGCCACTTCGACCGCGAGATCGTCGCGGTCGCGCTGCCCGACGGAGGCGAGCTGCGCAAGGACGACGGCCCGCGGCCGAACACGACGATCGAGAAGCTCGCCGCGCTCAAGCCGGTCTTCGACCCCGAGCACGGGACGGTCACGGCCGGCAACGCCTGCCCGCTCAACGACGGCGCCGCGGCGGTGCTCGTCATGTCCGCCGACAGGGCCGCGTCGCTCGGCCTCGAGCCGCGCGCGCGGATCCTCGCCTCGACGGTCGCCGCGATCCGGCCGGAGGTGATGGGCCTCGGCCCGATCCCGGCGATCCAGGCGCTGCTCGCGCAGGCCGGCATGTCGATCGACGAGATCGACGTCGTCGAGATCAACGAGGCGTTCGCGGCGCAGATCGTGCCCTGCCGCGAGGAGCTGGGGATCGACGCCGAGAAGCTCAACCCGTTCGGCGGCGCGATCGCGCTCGGACACCCGTTCGGCAGCACCGGCGCGCGGATCATGACGACGCTGCTCAACGGCCTCGACGCCGTCGGCGGTCGCTATGGGATCGAGTCGATGTGCGTCGCCGGCGGGATGGGCCAGGCGATGCTCGTCGAGCGGCTGTAGGCGCGTCAGCCGGGCGCGATCAGCTCGACGCCGGGGAAGTAGGTCCGCACGCGCCTGGGATCCCTCGTGAGGAGCCGCAGGTCAGCGGCCGACGCGTGGGCGCCGATGAAGAAGTCGGGCAGCGGGGTCGTGCGCGGGCCGCCCTGCTGTCGGTAGCGGAGGAATGCCTGCGCTACGAGCCATGACGCGGCCCAGGGCAGACCGAGTCGCAGGAGCCCGACCCCTTGCAGGGTCCGCTCCAGGCGCTCCTGCGTCGAGAACCCAACCGCGACCTCGGCGTAGATCACCTGGTTGATCGCAAGCTCCCCGTGCGAGGCGGCGAGCTCCAGGTGCTCCTCCGACCACTTGCGCCAGGGGGAGGGGGCGAGGATGTCGAGCAGCACGCTCGTGTCCACGAGCGTCGTCAATCGTCGTCGCCGCGGGTCAGCCGCAGCACCTCGTCCGCGCTGAGGCCGCCGTCCGCGCGGTCACGTAGTCGTGCGACCAGTCGCGAGCCCTCGCCGCGGTGCGCCGCCGGACGGACGAGGGCGCCATCCTCGGTCGCCAGGATCTCCACCTCCGAGCCCGGACCCATGGCGTAGCGCTCGCGCAGCTCCTGGGGGATCGTGACCTGTCCCTTGGACGTCATACGCATGTAAGGAAGGTACCAGCCTTACTGTGGTGGGCGACCGAGGCTCCCGACGGCTTGACTCGCCAAGCGGCCGGGTCTATGAGGCCGCGGCAGCCTGCTCGCGCGCGTAGGCGTCGAGCTTGGCCAGCTCCTCGGCGTACATCCGGCGCATGACGCGCGGCGCGAACGTCCGCTCGAAGAACCCGCCGATGCCGCCGGCACCGTCCCACTGCGTCTCGATCCGCACCGTGCAGCTGTCGCCGGCCGGGGTGACCGTGAAGCTCGTCACGAGCGACGAGCTCTGGTCGGTCTCGGTGATCACGCGGCCGGGATCCGGCTCGTCGACGCGCATGAGGTACTCGCGCACGCGCCCGCCGGCCGTCACCTTGAAGCGATGCACGGTGCCCGCGCCGACGCCGCCCTCGACGACCTCGAAGTCCGAGAACCCCTCCGGAAGGATGTGCTGGTGGTGCTCGTCGTCGGCGATCAGGCGATACGTCAGCTCGGCGGGCGCGCCGACGGGACCCTCCTGCTCGACCTTGATCTTGCCCATGCCCGAACCCTAGCGCTGCGGGTGGCGGGCCTTGGCGCGCTCGCGTCAGCGCGGCGCCATCCGCAGGGCGCCGTCGAGGCGGATCACCTCGCCGTTGAGCATCTCGTTCTCGGCGATCTGGCAGGCGAGCTGCGCGAACTCGGCGGGCAGGCCGAGCCGCGGCGGGAACGGGATCGCGGCGGCGAGCTGCGTGCGCGCGTCGGCGGGCAGGCCGGCGAGCAGCGGCGTGTCGAACAGCCCCGGCGCGATCGCGCAGACGCGGATCCCCGCGTCGGCGAGGTCACGCGCCGCGGGCAGCGTCAGCGCGACGACGCCGCCCTTCGAGGCGGCGTAGGCGAGCTGGCCGATCTGCCCGTCGTAGGCGGCGATCGATGCGGTGTTGACGATCACGCCGCGCGCCCCGCCGCCGTCGGGCTCGTTGGAGAGCATCGCCGCGCTCGCCAGGCGCAGCGCGTGAAAGGTCCCGACGAGGTTGACGGCGACGACCCGCTCGAACGTCTCGGCGCGATGCGGGCCGCGCGAGCGCGCGGTTCGCTCGGCGTGGGCGATCCCGGCGCAGTGGATCGAGATCCGCAGGCCGCCCGGCGCCTGCGCCGCGAGCGCCACGGCCTGCTCGAGCTGGTCGGGCTGCGTCACGTCGGCGGCGGCGAACCGCGCGCGCTCGCCGAGCTGCGCCTCGAGCGCCGCGCCACGCGCTTCGTCGAGGTCGGCGACGACGACATGCGCGCCGCGCTCGTGCAGCGCACGGGCGGTCGCCTCGCCGAGCCCTGAGGCGCCGCCGACGACGAGCGCGCCTGATCGCTCGATCCGCATCGCGCCGGACGATAGCCCGATCCACTAGACCGGATGGCCTGTCGGCTTGAGCGACAGGCTTGTCCGGGCATCCGGGACAACCTCGCCGAAACGTTCCGGCCGGATCCACTAGCGTGACCGCATGGCCGAGTGGTACGAGCAGCTGCTCGAGCTGCAGCTGCACAGAAACCGCGAGATCTGGTCGGACCTCGAGGAGCACGGCATCGACGACGAGACCGAGCTGCGGCTCGGGTTCCTCTACGCCTCCCGGGCGAGACCGAGGCACGGGAGCTCGTCGCCTTCCTGCGCTCGGAGACCGACTACGACGTCGATGCTCGCCCGCGGCCGGATGGCAACGGCGGCGGCGCGACGAGCTGGTTGGTGATCGGCACGACGCAGCCGGCGCAGATCTCGCTCGAGCTGCTCGACGACTGGGTCGACTGGATGATCGCCGCCGGCGCCGCCGAAGGCCCCTGTGCGTTCGACGGCTGGGCGGCGCAGCTCGTCGGCGCCGAGCTCGACGACGCGTGACGGCCCGCGAGCGAGAGCCCTCTACGCGACGCGCGCCAGCGACACCGCGAACAGCTCGTCGGGGTCGGTGAAGATCTCGACGAGCTCGAGTCCGGCGGCCGCCAGGTCGGCGCGCAGCCGCTGCGGGGTGAACTTCGCGCTGATCTCGGTCCGCAGCTCCTCGCGCGCGGCGAAGTCGAGCTCGAGGTCGAGCGCGTCGATGCGCACGTGCTGGGGCTTCATCGAGCGCAGCCGCATCTCGATCCACTCGCGCTGGCGGTCGAAGAAGGCGACGTGCTCGAAGGCGTCGACCTCGAAGTCCGCGCCCAGCTCGCGGTTGAGCACGTGCAGGACGTTGAGGTTGAACTGCGCCGTGACGCCGGCGCTGTCGTCGTAGGCGGCCTCGATGACGCGCGGGTCCTTGACGAGATCGGTGCCGAGCAGCAGATGGCCGTCGGCGCCGAGCATCGGTGCCAGCGAGCGCAGGAAGCGCCGCCGCGTGCCGGGCGGCAGGTTGCCGATCGTGCCGCCGAGAAACGGGACGAGGCGCGGACCGGCGGGCGCCGGCAGGTGCTCCAGATGGCGCTCGAAGTCGGCGACGAGCCCGTACACCGACATGTCCGGATACTCGTCGGCGAACAGCTCCGCGACGGCGTGCACGGTCGTCGCGCTGACGTCGACGGGCACGTAGCGCTGCAGCGTTCCGGCAGCGGCCATCGCATCGAGCAGGACGCGCGTCTTCGTCGCCGATCCCGAGCCCAGCTCGACGAGCTCGACGGCGCCGGTGCGCTCGACGATGTCGTCGGCATGCGTCTGCAGGATCAGCCGCTCGGTTCGCGTCTGGTAGTACTCGGGCAGCTCGCAGATGCCGTCGAACAGCTCCGAGCCGCGGGCGTCGTAGAGGTGCTTCGGCGGCAGCTCCTTGAGCGGCCGGGTGAGCCCGTCGAGCACGTCCTCGGCGAGCGTGCGCTCGTCGGTCGCGCTCAGATGGGAATGCACCTCGACGGTGACATCGAGAATCGGCTCCATCACGTCACGTCCTTTGCGAGTCGCACGCCGGCGAAGATCTGCCGGCGCTGTGGAAGGTCCCAGTTGCGGAAGGTCGTCGAGCGCACGCGCTCCTCGGTCGCCCACGACCAGCCGCGCAGGACGCGGTAGCCGTCGTCGAAGAAGACCTCCGAATATTCACGATAGGGGTGTGGTCGGAAGCCGGGATATCCGGTGAAGCAGCTCGACGTCCACTCCCATCCCGCGCCGACCCCGGCGATCGGCTCCTGAGTCCAGGTCGCTGCCCTCTCCCATTCCGTCTCCGTCGGGAGACGTGCGCCGTGGGCGCGGGCGAAGGCGTCGGCCTCGAACCAGGAGACGTGCAGAACGGGGTGCTCGCCGGCTCCGGTCGGTCCGTCCGCCGTCCAGCCCTCGGGGCGCGTGATGTCGTACTCCTCCTTCCAGGCCCAGCCCTCCGCCGACCACCACTCGCGGCGCTCGTAGCCGCCGCCCTCGCAGAAGTGACGCCAGCTGGCGTTCGTGACGGGGCGGCGGGCGATCCGGAAGGCGGGCACGTCGACCGCGTGACGGGGCCGCTCGTTGTCGAACGCGAAGCCGCCGGTGCTCGCGCCGATCGCGAAGCGGCTCGCGGGGACGTCGATCCAATCCCCGGCGGTCTGGGCGCCCGTGGAGCCGGCGACGGCGTGCGGCGCAGCGGCTGGGACACCGCCGGGAAGACCGGCGAGGAAGAGCGTCTGGCGCATCGTCTCGTTGTGCTGGGCCTCGTGGCGGATGACGAGCTCCAAGAGCGTGCCGTCGCCCGGGCCGGTGCGCTCGAGCGTCTCCAGCGCGCGTTCGCGTACGGCGGAGAGGTAGTCGAAGACCTCCTGCCCGCGCAGGAAGGGGATGTCGCCGCGCACCTCGCGCGGAGTCTCGAAGGCGTCGTAGATGTGCGCCAGGTCGCTGCGCAGCAGCTCGCGGCCGCCATGACGGTGCACGAGCCAGAGGTCCTCGTAGGCGGCGATGTGGCCGAGGTCCCAGTCCAGCGGACTCATCAGCGGATGCTGCACGCGCTCGAGCTCTTCAGGGGAGAACGGCGCGACGAGCTCCAGCGTGCGCGCGCGAACCTGTGCCAGCGCGTCGCCGGCGGTGTGATGGGCAGCGATCGCCATCGAGCGATCACCCTACCCCGCGCCGCGGCGAGCAATCCTCGCGGATCGCCATCTTGGCGGGGCGGCGTTGCGGCCGCGGCCGGTCCGACCCGTTCGCGCCCACTTCCGGGCAGAGCGTCGAGAATCGATGGGCGGCGGGCGCGACCTGTCGTAGCGTCGCGAGGATGACGACGCTCGGCGAGCTGCCTGCGGCGATCGAGGATGCCACCAGCGCGCGCCTGCCCGGGTCGGCCTGTCCGCTCGAGCTTCAGGTCCAGCCCTCGATCGCTGCCGGGCGACGGCGCGCGCGGTTCGCGGCGGTCGTCACGAACGCTGGTGCGACGGAGACCGAGGCTCGGCTGTCGGTCGGAGACGATGCCGGCGCCGTCGTCGCCCGGATCGTGCCGTCGTGCCTGCTGTTGGAGCCCGGTCAGACGCGCGCGGTCGACGTCACGCTGCGACCGCGGCGCCCACGCTTCGCCGGCCGCGAGCTGTCGCGCACCGTGTCGGTGCGCGCACGCGGCGAGGACGGCAGCACGCCGGCCGCGCGCGACGTCGTCTTCGTCCAGCAGCGTCTGCTGCCGCTGTGGGCGCTCGCGCTCACGTTCGTGCTGCTCGCCGCGGGCGCGTTCGCGGCGACGCAGCTGCCCGACCGCGTCAGCGTGCCGCCGGTCGAAGGCGCGCCGGATGCGGCGACCGCCGAGCGCACGTTGCGGGCGGCGGGCCTGCAGCTCGACCCGCGCTTGCGCTCGCGGACCGTCGCGGGCGTCGCGCCCGGCACGATCCTCGACCAGATCCCCGATGCCGGCGCGCGCGCCACGCGCGGCGCGCGCGTCACGCTGCTCGTGGCGATCGGCGCGCGACGCGCGGTGACGCCGGCGCTCAGCGGGCAGACCCCGGCACGGGCGGCGGCGGTCCTGCGCGCCGCCGGACTGACCGCGGGGCCGCTGCTGCCGTCCGGGGCCTCGGCGACCGCGCTCGTCGACAGCCAGCTGCCCGCCGCCGGCCGGCGCGTGCCCG
>JAUYGN010000009.1 GCA_030690545.1 Solirubrobacteraceae bacterium | reverse complement strand
ATCCAGCCGCGTGAGATCGAGGACTTTCCCGACGAGAAGGTCGTCGTGATCTCGACCGGCAGCCAGGGCGAGCCGCTCTCCGCGTTGCGCAGGATGGCCAACAACGATCACCGAGACGTCGAGCTGCACTCAGGCGACACCGTGGTCTTCTCAGCGACGCCGGTGCCGGGCAACGAGCGCGCCGTCAACGAAACGATCGACCGCATCTACGAGATCGGCGCCTCGGTGGTGACCGCGAAGGACGCGCCGATCCATGCCTCCGGCCACGGCTGGCAGGAGGAGCTGAAGCTGATGCTCAACCTGACCAAGCCGCGCTACGTGATGCCGTTTCACGGCGACCACAAGCGCATCCACCTGCACGGGCAGCTCGCGGAGTCGGTCGGGGTCGACCCCGACCGCATCTTCAAGGGCGAGAACGGCCTGCCGCTCGAGCTCGACCGCAAGGGCGCGCGCTGGGGCAAGAAGGTGCAGTCGGGGATGATCTTCGTCGACGGCGTCGACATCGGCGACGTCACGGATGTCGCGCTGCGCGACCGCCGCATGCTGTCGGCCGACGGGATCTTCGTCGTCGTCGCGACGATCTCCGAGCAGGACGGATCGTCGGTCGCCGAGCCCGAGGTGATCTTCCGCGGCGTGCCGTACGCCGGCGAGGCCGACAAGCTGCTCGACCAGCTGCGCGTCTGCGTCGAGCAGTCGCTGGACCGTGCCGCCCGCGAGGAGATCCGCGAGATCGACCTGCTGCAGGAGATCCTCCACGACGATCTCGCCGCCTTCGTCTACGACCGGATCAGGCGCCGGCCGATGGTGCTGCCGGTCGTCGTCGAGGTCTGACGGAGCGCTACGAGGAGCCGCTCGCGGCTGCGGTCGCGACGGGCTCCGTCGCGCCGGCGCCGTTGTCGCGCGCGCTGCGCGACAGCGGCATCGTCACCTCGAAGCGCGTCCCGTGGGCGCGCCCCTTGCCGTTTCGCGTCGGCGACTGGATCGTCACCGTGCCGTCGTGCGACTGCGCGACGGCGTGCACGATCGACAGGCCCAGGCCCGACGAGCTGCCACGGTCGCCGACGCCGCGCACGAAGCGCTCGAAGACGCGCGCCTTCAGCTCGGCCGGGATGCCGGGGCCGTCGTCCTCGACGGCGAGCCGGACCTGTCCGTCGACGCGCTCGACGGCGGCGTGGACCCGCGTGCCCGGCGGCGTGTGCCGGATCGCGTTCTCGACGAGGTTCAGGGTCAGCCGATGCAGCTCGTCGCGGGAGCCGTCGACGACGGCGCGGCTGGCGTCGATCGACAGCTCGTGGCCGCCGGCGATGACGCCGAGCTCGCCGGCCGCCTCGACGAGGACCTGGCCGAGATCGGTCGGCGTGTGCGGCGACTGGCGCGCGGCGTCGTGGCGCGCGAGCAGCAGCAGGTCGGCGACGAGGCGGCGCATGCGCCGCGACGAGCGCAGCGCCGAGTGGGCGGCCTCGCGCTGCTCGCCGTCGAGGCTCTCTGCCAGCAGCTCGAGGTTGGCGAGCACGCTCGTCAGCGGGGTGCGCAGCTCGTGCGAGGCGTCGGCGACGAACTCGCGCTGGCGGCGCAGGGCGTCCTCGGTCTCGCCGCGCGAGGTGTCGAGCGCGTGCAGCATGCCGTCCAGCGTGCGCGCGAGCTCCGCGACCTCGTCGTCGGCCTCGACCGCGGGGATCTTCTCGGCCGGGTCACCGGTGCGCTCGATCTTGCGGGCGGTCGCCGTCAGCGCGGCGATCGGCGCCATCGCGCGGCGCGCGACCATCACCCCGGCGAGCAGCGCGAGGCCGGCGCCGCTCAGCACGCCGATGACGAGGAACAGGCGCAGCCGGCTGACCGTCGCGTCGACGGAGGCCAGCGGGCGGGCGTACTGCAGGTACAGCTGCAGCGGGTAGAAGTCCTCCGGGCGGACCGGCAGGGCGCGTGACTCGACGAGGTAGCCGTCCTGCTCCAGGCGCGCGCTCGTGGGCGGTCCGAAGTCGGCGGTCGTCTCGGTCCCGTCGATGAACACGCCCCGCTGATCGACGATCCGGATGATCGTCCCGCCGTCCTCGTAGGCCGCCAGTGACGGCGTCAGGTTCTCCAGCTGGAAGCTGCCGGGCGTGTCGCCGGCGACCGGCGTGTAGCGGATCCGCTCGCGCAGGAGGTCGGCGGCGGAGGACACCTCGCGGTCGAAGTCCTGGTTGAGGCGCTGCGTCGTGAGCCCGCCGACGGCGCCGGCGAATCCGCACAGGATGACGAGCGTCAGCAGCGCCGAGCCGCCCGCCAGGCGCCAGCGGATCGGAACCTGTCTAGGCGCGGAGAACGTAGCCCGCGCCGCGGATCGTATGGAGGAGTCGCGGCTCATCGCCGGCTTCCAGCTTCCGTCTCAGGTTCGATACGAAGACCTCGATGGTGTTCGTCGTTGCAAATGGATCGTAGCCCCAGACCTCCTCGAGCAGGCGCTGGCGCGCGACGACGATGCGCTCGTTGCGCATCAGGTACTCGAGCAGCTCGAACTCGCGCTGGGTCAGCTCGATGAGCCGACCGTCGCGGCGGACCTCGTGCGTGTCGGGGTTCAGCTGCAGGTCGCCGACGACGAGCGACGCGCTGCCGCGCGGGGGCCGGCGGCGCAGCAGCGCGCGCAGGCGGGCGAGCAGCTCCTGGCGCTCGAACGGCTTGACGAGGTAGTCGTCGGCGCCGGCGTCGAGGCCCTCGACGCGCGCCTCGACGGCGTCGCGCGCGGTCAGCATGAGGATCGGGACGTCGCCGCCGTCCTTGCGCAGGACGCGGGCGACGTCGACGCCGTCGAGCTTGGGCAGCCCGAGATCGAGCACGACGACGTCTGGCGTGAACTCGCGGGCGTCCGCGAGCGCGGCCTCGCCGTCGTAGCTGGCGCGCGCCTCGTAGCCCTCCATCCGCAGGGATCGCAGCAGGACCTGGGCGATCTCCTGGTCGTCCTCGACGACGAGGACGCGTGGGGGGCGGTCCGACATGGCCTCATGAGAGTACGGCGGTGGCTCAACTCGCGGTTAACGCTACCGCCCGGGAGCCCGGGCGGGAACGCGCGATCAGCGATCAGCGATCGCGGCCGAGCAGCTCGTCGACGCTCGGCTGGCGGCGGACGATCTCGTCGGCCGTCTGGGCGCTCTCGATGATGTCCTCCGTCGACGGAGCATCGTCGAGGACCTGCTCCGGGGGCGGGCTCTCGACATCGGGCAGGCTCGGCGGCGGCGTGACGCCGGGCGCCCGGGCGGGCTCAGCAGGATCGCTCATGGGGGTGTGCTACCCAGCCTCGGCCAGTCCAGTCCAGGCCAGCCGCGTCCAGCCTCGTCTCGCGGTCGAAGGCAGGAGCACGCCGGGTCGCCGTCGAAGGTCCCGATGGCTCAACCATGGCCCCTGCCCGCAAGTCGCCACCACGTCGCCCGCCGGCCAAGTCGCCGGCGCAGTCCCGCCCGCGCGCCCGCGCGCAGCGCTCGTCGCTGGGCGCCCTCGGCCTGCCGGTGCTCGAACAGCGCCATCGCGACCTGATCGGCCTCGCGCTCGTCGCGCTCGGCGTCTTTCTCGCGTTCCCGCTCTACCTGCAATGGGACGGCGGACCGGCCGGGCAGGCGGCGACGGACGGGCTGGCCTACGCCGTCGGGCAGGTCGCCTACGCCGTTCCGGTCGCGATCGTCGCCGCCGGCGCGCTGTTCGTGCTGCGCCCCGTGCTGCCCAGCGTGCGACCGTTTCGTGCCGGTGCGCTGTGCCTGTTCGCCGCGCTGACGCTGATGCTCGCCGCCGGCACGTTCGGCATCGGCCCCGACGGCCTGCGCGACGGCTACTGGAACGCACCGTTCTTCGAGGCCCGCGGCGGGATCGCCGGCGACGCGCTGCTGTGGGCGACCGCGACGGCCGTCTCGACGATCGGCGCGCACATCGTCGCGGTCTTCCTGCTCGTCGCCGGCATCCTCCTGCTGACCGGCGCATCGGTCGCCGGCGTGCTGCAGGCGACCGGGTCGGGACTGGCCGACACGACGCGGGCGATCGGCCGCGTGGTGCCGGTGCCCGTCACGCGCACGGCACGCGCGGCGCACATCGACGAGCCCGAGCCTCCGTCGGAGGCCGCCGTCGCACAGGACGAGCCAGAAGGCAACACGCTCGAGCCGCCCGACCCGCAGGACGGCGAGCTCGTCGTGCGCGCGACGCACGTCGAGGCGCCGGCGCCGGTCCGCGAGCGGACCGTCGGGCGGCGCGGCTTCTGGTCGGGCGCGACGCGCTTTCCCGACATCTACGGCGAGCCGCTGCCCGATCCGGAGACCGCGGACGACTCGCTCGCCGAACCCGAGCCCGAACCGGCCTCCGAGCTCGAGCCCGAGGACGACGAGCCGGATCTCGCGCCCGCGGCGGAGGATCCCGGCGCCGACGTGACCGCCGTCATGCCGCAGCGGCCGCTGACGGCGGACGACCTCACGCCGCAGGGCCGCCTACGCGGCAGCGTCACCGACGACCCGGGGTTCCAATGGCGGCTGCCGAGCACGTCGCTGCTGCGCTCCTCGTCGGCCGAGCAGCTGCGCCCCGACACCGCCGGGCAGGAGAAGACGGCGGCGCGGCTCGTCGAGGCGCTCGGGCACTTCGGCGTCGAGGCGAAGATCGTCGGCACCGTCGCCGGCCCGCACATCACGCGCTTCGAGCTGCGCCTCGCGCCCGGCATCAAGATGAGCAAGGTCGCCCAGCTCAAGGACGACCTCGCCTACGCGCTCGCCGCGACGGACATCCGGATCCTCGCGCCGATCCCCGGCAAGACGGCGGTCGGCGTCGAGGTGCCCAACGCGCGCCGGCGGATCGTCCAGCTCGGCGACGTCAACCAGGACGCGCCGGCCGGCTGGTCGCCGCTGACGATCTGGCTCGGCAAGGACGTCGCCGGCAAGGCGATCGGGGCCGACCTCGCGAAGATGCCGCACCTGCTCGTCGCCGGCACGACCGGCGCCGGCAAGTCGGCCTGCATCAACGCGATGCTGTCGAGCGTCCTGCTGCGTGCCACGCCGCACGACCTGCGGCTCGTGCTGATCGACCCCAAGCAGGTCGAGCTCAACCACTACGAGTCGATCCCGCACCTGCTGACGCCGGTCATCACGAGCCCGCGGATGGCCGCCAACGCGCTGCAGAACCTCGTCCGCGAGATGGAGCAGCGCTACTCGGTCATGTCACTGGCCAAGACGCGCTCGCTCGTCGAGCTCAACCGCTCGAAGGCCAAGCGCGGAGAGCCGCCGCTGCCGTACATCCTCTGCGTGATCGACGAGCTCGCCGACCTCATGATGGTCGCGCCGGCCGACGTCGAGGACTCGATCATCCGCCTCGCGCAGAAGGCGCGCGCGGTCGGCATCCACCTCGTGCTCGCGACGCAGTCGCCGCGCGTCGACGTCATCACCGGCATGATCAAGGCCAACGTCCCGTCGCGGATCGCGTTCAGCGTCTCCTCGCAGACCGACTCGCGCGTCATCCTCGACGTCAACGGCGCCGAGTCGCTGCTCGGTCAGGGCGACATGCTCTTCTCGCCGGTCGGCTCGTCGAAGCTGCAGCGCATCCAGGGCGCCTACATCGACGAGCCGCAGATCGAGGCGCTGACGTCCTTCTGGCGCAAGCAGGGCGAGCCGGAGATGCGCGAGGACCTGCTCGAGGAGGTCGCCGACGAGACGCAGGCGGCCGCGGGCGGGGCGGAGGACGAGCTCAGCCCCGACGAGGATCCGCTGCTGGAGGACGCGATCCGGCTCTGCGTCGAGATGGGGACGGCGTCGACGTCGATGCTGCAGCGGCGCCTGCGGCTCGGCTACACGCGGGCCGGGCGGCTGATCGACATGCTCGAGCGGCGCGGCGTGATCAGCGGCTACGAGGGCTCCAAGCCGCGCCAGGTGCTCGTCGGCGCGGGCGACGTCGAGCGCGTGATCGCCAACCTGCGCGAGCGCGTCGGGATCGCCGGCGTCGTGCGCGAGGACGCTCCCCAGGACGTGCCTCAGGAGGCGCCCCAGTCGGCGCCCGAGCCCGAGCCTGCCGAACCCGAACCGGTCCGCGAGTAGGCTCCTACGGATGCCGGACATCGGGGCATCGCTGCGCGAGGCACGGATGCGCGCGAGGATCGACGTCTCGGAGGTCGAGGCGCGCACGAAGATCCGCGCGAAGTACCTGCGCGCGCTCGAGAACGAGGAGTGGGACCTGCTCCCGGGCCCGACGTACGTCAAGAGCTTCCTGCGGACGTACGCCGAGATGCTGGACCTCGACGCGAAGCTGCTCGTCGACGAGTACAAGCTGCGCCACGAGCACCTCAGCGACGTCGAGCTGCAGCCGATCAGCGCCGCCGCGCCGGGCCTCGAGCGCCGCCGCCGCCCTGCGCCCGCGCTGCCGCCCTGGGTCTTCGTCGCGGTGATCGTCGCGGGCCTCGTGTTCGCGCTCTACCTGCTCGGGACCGCGACGGGAGACGACCCGCCCGAGCAGCCCGCCGCCCCGTCGCCGCCGCCCGTCGCGGCGACGAACACGGCGCCCGTCACGACGCCCGCGGCCGTGCCGGAGCGGCCGGAGCCCAGGCTCGTCCGGTTGCGGATCGAAGCGACCGGTCTCGTCAACGTCTGCCTGAAGGCGGGTGACCGCACGCTCGTCGACGGCCGGACGCTGTCGGAGGGCGAGCGCACCGGGACGTTTCGCTCGCGGCGCTTCCGGCTGACGCTCGGCAACAACGGGGTCCGCCTGCGGATCAACGATCGCCTGCTGAACGTCGAGGCGTCGCCGAATCCGATCGGCCTGGAGATCACGCCCGACCGCGGGCGCCAGCCGCTGTCGGCGGACGAGCGCCCTGTCTGCCGGTGAGCGCATGAGCGCGCCCTCGTCCTCGCGGGCGCCCGGCTCGCCGCCGTCCAGCGGTCGCCGGCGATGAGCGTCCGCGCCGGCATCGTCGTCACCGGCACGGAGGTCCTGACGGGGCGCGTGCACGATCGCAACGGGCCGTGGCTGTCCGAGCAGCTGCAGCGCCTCGGCGTCGATCCGGTCGCGATCCTCGTCGTCGGCGACCGGCCGCCGGACATCCTGCGCGCGCTGCGCTTCCTGGCCGCC
This sequence comes from Solirubrobacteraceae bacterium, assembly GCA_030690545.1. GTDB lineage: Bacteria > Actinomycetota > Thermoleophilia > Solirubrobacterales > Solirubrobacteraceae > CADCVQ01. The sequence continues at coordinate 13,490 of JAUYGN010000009.1, read as the reverse complement.
GAGGGCTGCGCACTCGTGCTGACGACCGGTGGGCTGGGGCCGACGGCGGACGACCTGACGGTCGAGGTCGTGGGTCGCTTCCAGGGCCGCGAGCTGGTGCTCGACGAGGCGCTCGAAGGGCGCATCGCGGAGATCCTGCGGCCGATGATCGCGCGCTGGCCGGACCTCGATCCCGAGGCGGTGCTGACCTCCAACCGCAAGCAGGCGGTGATCCCCGCCGGCGCCGAGATCCTCGAGCCGGTCGGCACGGCGCCGGGGCTCGTCGCAGCGCCGCTCGCGGACGGCGACGGGCCGACGATCGTCGTGCTGCCCGGCCCGCCGCGCGAGCTGCAGCCGATGTGGCACGCCGCGCTCGCCGCCAGCCCCGCGCTGCGGGCGGCGCTCAGCGGGGTGATCGAGTATCGCCGCGACATGCTGCGGCTGTTCGGGATCCCCGAGTCGGAGATCGCGGCGACGCTGCGGGCCGCCGAGCAGTCGGGCATCGCGATCGACCGGCTGGAGATCACGACCTGCCTGCGGCGCGGCGAGGTCGAGGTCGTCACGCGCTACGAGCCAGAGCAGGCGGCCGTCTACGCGGCGCTGGCGGGCTTCGTGCGCGAGCGGCACGGGCGCACGCTGTTCTCCGACGACGGCACGACGGTCGACGAGCAGGTCTTCGCGCTGCTGCACGGCGCCGGCGAGACGCTCGCCGTCGCAGAGTCGTGCACCGGGGGGCTGCTGAGCGCGCGACTGACCGAGCGACCGGGCTCGTCGGAGGTCGTGCGCGGCGGCCTCGTCGTGTACTCCGACGATGCGAAGGTCGCGCTGGCCAGGGTGGATCCGGCGCTGATCGCCCGTGTCGGCGCCGTCTCCCAAGAGGTCGCCGTCGCGCTGGCCGACGGCGCGCGGACGGCGCTGGATGCCGACGTCGGCGTCGGCGTGACCGGGATCGCGGGCCCCGGCGGCGCGACGAAGGCCAAGCCGCTCGGGCTCGTCTGGCTGTCGGTCAGCCACCGCGACGGACGGCGCCTGACGCGCTCGGTGACGCTGCCCGGCGGTCGCGCCGACGTGCGCGACCGCTCGACGACCGTTGCCCTGCATCTCGTGCGCCGGCTCCTGCTCGGCGGCGACGACGACGTGATCGCCCCGGGCTGATCGTGCGCCGTCCGTCGCTGTGCCTACCGTCTTGCCGGCGATGACCGCGGCGCGCATCGAACTGTGGACGGACGGCGCGTGCTCGGGCAACCCCGGTCCCGGCGGCTGGGCAGCGATCCTCGTCGCGCGCGACGAGGACGGCACGATCGCCAAGCAGGCCGAGCTGTCGGGCAGCGACCCGGCGACGACGAACAACCGGATGGAGCTGCAGGCGGTGATCAGCGGCCTGCAGGCGCTCGAGCGCCCGACCGCGCTGACGGTGCACATCGACAGCTCCTATGTGATGGACGCGGTCGTCAAGGGATGGCACGTCGGCTGGAAGGCGCGCGGCTGGAAGACGGCCGCCAAGCAGCCGGTCAAGAACCAGGACCTGTGGGAGACGCTGCTGGCGCTCGTCGAGCGCCACGCGATCTCCTGGCGCAAGGTGAAAGGCCACGCCGGCGTCGAGCTCAACGAGCGCTGCGACGAGCTCGCGGTGGCTGCCTGCCGCACGGCGCGGGCGCCTGGATGAGAACCGGCTCGCGCTCGACGCGCCCGCTCGACCGCGTCAGCCGACGACGACGAGCCCGGACACGCGGCAGGAGTTCTCCGCCGGCGCCGGATCGTTGACCTTCCAGCGCGAGGAGGCGACCAGCCGCACGGGCGGTCCGCCGGGCGCGCTCGCCTCGACGAGCCCGTTGTTGGGCAGCGGGATGACGTACGGCGTGTCGCCGAGCCCGCGGTCGCTGCGGTCCGATCCCTCGTAGGTCGTCAGCGCGAGCCCGGCGAGGGCGGCGTCGGGCTCGACGACGATCCGCCGCAGCCCGCCGACCCCGGGATCGCAGCGCAGCCGGACCGTGCCCAGGCCGGGCACCTGCGTCGCGACGCTCGTGTCCGCCGGCACGCCGGCCTCGCCGCGCCAGCCCAGCGACAGGCCTCGCGCGATCGCGCCGCTCGTGCCCGCGCCCTGGCTCGTCAGCGTCGCGGTGACGCTGCAGCGCGCGTTGGACGGGTCGGTGAAGTCCCAGCTCCATGCCACGCGGATCTCGGTCGGCGAGCGCCCGCCGCCGAAGGACCCGGTGGCCGGCAGCCCGTCGCCGACGACCCCGACGAAGCTGCCGCGGGAGCGCTTCTCGGCCGGATGGAACTTGTTGAAGCCCTCGTTGAAGTCGGGGCCGGTGAAGCGCGTCATCTCCGGCTCGCGAATCGCGAGCTCGCTGCCGCCCTCCCAGTCGCGAAGCGTCCACAGCGTCATCGCGACATCGCGCGCGCGGTCGGCGGGAAACAGGCGCAGCCACTGGGTGTCGGGCCGGCAGACGATCTGCCCGTCGCCGATCCCGGGCGCGGTGAAGCCGGCGCTGTCGCGGCCCTGCCAGCGCCCACCCGACCAGTCGAGGGCGACGTGCTCGACGACGGCGCCAGGTGGCGGCAGGGCGGGCGTCGGCGACGGTCGCTCGCCGAGGTCGATCGCCCTCGCGAACACCGTTCGCATGGTGCTGCCGCGCGCCTTGGCGGTCATCAGCAGCGCGTAGCGCCCGGCGGCCAGGGCGGGCGGCAGATCGACCGCGACGGTTGCGCGCGCGCGAAATGCCGGCCGCCGTGCGACGAGGGCGACGGTCTGTCCGTGCGCGTCGAGCATGCGGACCCGCAGGTCGGCGATCGCGCGCCTGCCGGATGCGCTGAGCGTGACCGACAGCCGGCCGTCGCGCGCGTCGTGCCTGGTGCTCGTCATCCGCAGCGGGAGGTTGCGCCCGTCGAGCGACAGCGTGAACCGCGCGCGGCGAATCAGCGGGCAGCCGTCGCGGCGCCCGGAGACGACGACGCCGACTCGTCCCGGCCGCGCGGTGCGGGGGAACGTCAGGCGGATCGGCACGGTTCCGGCGAACGCGCTGGCGCGGGCACCGAAGGCGATGGTGCGCCCGCCGCGCGTGAGCAGCACGCGCAGGTCGCGGACGCGGGTCGCGCCGCGCGCCGTCACGCGCAGGACGCGGATGCGCTGCAGCGCATCCGCGTTGGAGGTCACGGTCTGGATGCGCACCGGCAGCGCACGCGGGCAGCGCGCCGCGGTCGTCGTCGATCGCGTCGTGCCGGCGGGGGACGGGTCGGATGTCGCGGCGACGGTCGAGGCGCCGGTGCCGGCGAACGACGATCCTGTCGCGGCGCTCGCACCGGGCGCGCCCAAGGCGATGCTCGCCGCGACCGCGAGCAGGCCCGCGAGGCGCAGGCGAGGCGGGCGGCGAGAGCTGTGCACCGGCCGGAGCATCCCTAGCCGAACGTCATCGTCGCCTGCGCGGTCTTGCGGCCGCACGATGCCGGCTGGCCGCCGATCGCACCCTCGACGATCACCGTGTAGTCGCCCGGCGCCAGCGGTCGAACGAGCTCGTGATCGAGCGTGCGCTCGCCGAACAGCGCCGTCAGGCTCGGCGAGCTGCCCAGCAGCGTTCCGTCGAAGCCGAACACCGAGCTGCGCAGGCCGCGGATGACCGGGCCTCGGGTGCGTACCGCGACGGAGAGATAGCCACCGTAGTCGGACGCGCTGCCGCTCGGGAGGGCGGGGAACGCGAGCGGCAGCGTCGTGCTGCAGGGGCGCATGCGCAGCACCCGCGTCGTGTGCTTCGGTCCGCACGATCGGCTGGCGTTCGGCTCGCCGGTCAGCATCAGCGTGAACGCTCCGACTTGCAGCGGGCGGTAGCTGCGCTGCAGCACGAGCCCCAGCGTCACCGCGCCGCGAGCCGCTCGGCGACGCTCGCTGACGGCCAGGCGCTGGCCGCCGAACGTGTACAGCTCGGCGCGCAGGTTGCGAATCCGCCGGCCGCGCGGGTCGACGCGCAGGCGGATCCGCTGCGTGTACGCGGCCGCGTACGGGCCGTCGGGCAGCGACACGCTGACGGGCAGGCGCGTGACGCAGGCACCCTGCGCCTGAGCCCGCGTGGCGAGCACCAGCGACAGGCAGCAGGCGATCGCAAGCGCCGCGATCACGACGCGCGCGCGCGTCGGCGTGACGGCCGGCGATCGCGCTGCGTCAGCTCGCACGCCGAATCCGGACCCGCGGCCAGCGCGCATGCAGCGTCGCGACCGTCGAGGCCGGCGGATCGCCGCTCGGGGCGGCGCGATCGACCTCGCCGGCGCTGCGCTGCGGTCGGGCCGGATCGTCGGCGCCGGGCTGCGCTGCGGGCGGCCCGCCGAGCTGCAGGTCGCGCTCGACGCGCGAGGCCCACCGCGTCGCCTCGTCGGCGAGGCGACGCTCCTGCTCGAGCTCGTGCTGGCGCGCGTGAAGCGTCTGCTCGCAGGTCGCCAAGCGCGCGCGCAGCGCGGCCTGCTGCGATGCCTCCCGCTCGAGCTGTGCTCGCAGGTGCTCCTCGATCTCGCGCTTCTCGCGACGCAGCTGGTCGCGCTCGGTGCGAAGCCGGCGCTCGCTGATCAGCCAGGCGTCCTGGATGACGTCCAGCTCGTTGCGCAGCTCGTCGGCGTCCCGCTCCGCGCGCAGGCGTATCGCAACCTGCTCGCGCAGCGCGCGATCGGCCTGGTCTGTGCGCTCGTCGGCGGCCGACTGCGCCTGTCGCATCGTCTCGACGGCGGCGGTCAGCGCCTGCACGGAGCGCGCTTCGGCCAGCCGGATCGCGTCGGCCGCCTGCTCCTGGGCCAGCTGCGTCGCGGCGGCGTCTTCCGCGCGCAGCTGCTCGAGCGCCTCGTCGGCAGCTGCGCGCTCGCCTGCCTGCAGCTCGGCCAGCTCGCGCACGCGCTCGCGCTCGGCCTCGAGCTGGGCTGTCACGAGCTCGTGGACCTCACGCTGCTCGGCCAGCTGCCCGGCCAGCAGCGCTCGCATGCGGTCGTGGTCCGCGAGTCGCCGGCGATCCTCGACGCTGCGCTCCAGGGCGCGGTGCGTCATCTGCTCGATCATCGACAGGCGTCCGTAGACGCGCTCGGACTGCTGGCGCAGCTCGCGCAGCTCCTCGCCGCGCCGGGCGCACTGCGCGAGCGCTTCGTCGAGCTCGCGCTCGAGGGTCATGCGTGCGGCGCGATCGGGCATCGCCGGCGCGCCCGACATCGAACTCATGGTGACTCCTCTCGGGTGCTGGTCCCTCCGCTGGAGACTCCGGGGACGCGCGGGGCACCGGCCGAGGTCGTGCCGGGGCTCGCGGGCGGCTGCGGCGTCGTGCTGGTCGTGGTCGTGGTCGCCGGCGTCCGGCGGCGGGTCGTGGTCGGCGCGCGCTCGCCGGGCAGGCGCTGCTCGGCGGTCTGCTCGAGCGCGGTGCCGGTGACGAACCGGTACTGCTCGGCGCGCAGCCGGTTGGGGATCGGCACGAGCCGCGTGCTCGTCGCGAGCTCCTGGGCGTTGCGCAGCGCGTGAGCGAGGAACGCTCGCACCTCCGCGCGCTGCAGGCCGCGCGTCGACGTGTAGAGCAGGACGCGTCGTGACAGTGGGTACTCGCCGGTCGTGATCGTCAGCTGCGACGGGAAGATGCAGTTCGGAATCCGGTTGCCGTCGTCGTCGACCGACGGCAGGCGCTCAGGCGGGGTGATGCCCGCCGCGCGCGAGCGCCGGTCGGAGGCGGCGAGCGCCGCGTCGCGCGCGGGCCCGGCGTCGATCTCGAGCGGGCGCAGCTGCTCCTCGTAGGCCTCGTAGTAGCCGAAGCGCACGAAGCCGACGACGCCCGTGCGGCGCGCGCGGTCCAGCAGCTCGCGCGTGCGCGTCTCGCGCAGCGTGTCGAAGCGGCGATCGAACGTCGTCCGCGCGCGGTCGGCTGCGCGCCGCTTGGCGGCATCGACGCGCAGCCGGTTGCGGCGCTCGAGCGCCGCCGGATCGTTGACTGGCTGGTTGCGCCGCGCGCGCCGCCGGTTCTCCGCGCGGATCGCCGCGAGGACGCGCTCGCGCGCGGCGGCGACGGCGTTGCCGACGTAGGCGAGGCGGCGCTCTGCGAGCTCGGCGCGCGCGACGCGCAGCTCCTGCTCGACGGTGCTCGGCACGCGCCGCTCGCGGTCGGCGCCGATGATCGCGCGGCGGATGTCGTCGTCGGAGGTCTGTGCCTGGTAGTCGCCGCGCAGGTCGCCGAGCGTCGCACCGCTGGACACCTGCAGCACCCGCGAGGCGAAGAACGAGAACGCGTTGGCGCTCTCGTCGGGACCGGTCGCCGTCAGCGGCAGGTCGTCGAAGCCCAGCGCGTTCCAGTTGTCGATCGTCGCACCGCTGCGGTAGACGTCGCGCACCTCGTCGACCGTCAGGCAGTCGCCGCCGACATCGGACTCGTTGCGCGTCGCGAGCACGATCGCGTCGGAGGCGATCTGGATCGGCGTGCGGATCTCCAGCCCGTTGCTGTTGCAGAGCGCGAGCTCGGCGCGGGAGATCGGGCGCGCGGAGTCGACGACGTCGACCTCGCCGCGGCACAGCCGGGCGAAGCTCTCGGTCGCGCCGACGGCGCTGTAGCGCGGGCGCACCTGCTGCTGGGCTGCGGCGAAGTTCTTCACGGCGTTGCTGCTCAGCGAGCCCTGCCACTCGCCGGCGATCACGAGCTGGCCGGCAGGTCGCCGGGGCAGTCTGGCCGCGCGTGCCTGGCGCTCGCGCTGCTCGGGCACTGCGGCGCGCTGCAGGTCCGCCGTCGGCGCGGTGTCGCTGGCTCCGATGTCGACGCCGCAGCCGCTCAGGGCGCCGGCGAGCAGCACGGAGCAGCCACCCGCCGCCAGCGCTCGCGCCGCGCGCCTCATCCGCCGCTCACCTCGGAGGTGCTCTCGAGCGGCGGGAAGCGCAGCAGCGGACCGGCCTGGACGACCTCGAGGTCGTCGAGGCGGATGCCCTGCAGCTCGTTGCCGAGCAGCAGCGTGCCGTAGTCGGTGCTGCGGCGCGCGTAGAGCGTCGGCGTGATCGAGCGGTCGACGACGATCGCGCCATAGGTGCGCAGGGCGGTGATGATCGCCTCGGCAGAGCGCCGGTTGACGCCCTCGGGCAGCGGACGCGGCCGGTAGGAGGACTTCAGCCGCAGCCGCGCCCCGTCGGGCAGCGAGTTGATGACGTTGATCCCGTTCGTCACCGACGCGGGCTGGACGAAGATCCGCTGCGCCGGTCCGGGCACGGAGATCGCGAGGGCGTGCTCGATCCGTCCCTGACGCAGCTCGTTGGGCTGGATCACGCCGGCGAACAGCGGCAGCCCCGAGCCGCGCGCGCCGACCGCCGAGCCGGGGACGCCGCTCACCGCCGGCGGGCTGAAGCCCGGCCCGTCGAGCAGCCAGCGCTTGATGAACTGGTAGGAGAGGACGTCGCCGACGCGCCGCGCGCGCCACATGTCGTAGCCGACGCCGGTCGACTCGTCGATCACGCTGTACCAGCCGTCGTACTCCGGGAACGGGTCGACCCCGTCGGGGATCCGCAGCGTCTCCAGATCCCGGGCGACGTTGCCGCAGTTGCGCTGGCGGCAGACGGTGCGGACCGTCCGGCCCTCGGCGCCGACGACGGCGGGCGTCCAGGCGCAGGTGTTGACGTACAGACGCAGGTCGGGCGCCTCGCGCTCGACCGTCGCCACGCTCGACCGATCGGCGGCCGAGACGACCGCGACGCGGCGTGAGGCGAGCCGGATCCAGTTGGCCGAGCGCGGATCGACCGGACGCGCGTCGATCGGCGTGTTCCACGGACTGCCGCTGGAGAACGGGCGCGGCAGCGCGGTCTGATCGGCCGGGAGGGGAGCGTTGTCGTCGCTCGACGTGGGCGTCGACGTGCCGCTGGGGTCCGTCGACGTCGTCGGATCGACGGGCGTCGTGATCTGGTCGGCGGGCGTCGTCGGATCGACAGGTGTCGCCGGATCGATGGGCGTCGTCGTCGACGACGCCGGGTCGGCGAACGTCGTCGAGGGGTCCGAGAGGTCCTGCGTCGCCGATGCCGCAGCGAGCGCCGCGGGGTCCTCGCCGGTCAGCGCTGCGGAGCCGGCGCGTTGCCCCAGCGGGTTCGCGCAGGACTGATCGCGCGTGTCGCGGTTGGCGGTCCCGACTCGCGTGGCCCGGCCGGGGGTCGTGCTCGCAGCTGCCGGCGTCGTGCTGACGGCGACCGCCCCGACCCGCGCGCCCGTCGCGGTCGTCTCACCGGCTCGGGTCGGCGGCTCGTCGTCGGCTCCGCAGGCCGCGAGCACGCAGCTCGCCAGCAGCATCGCGCCCGCCGCGAGACGGCGACGGCGTGCAGCGGGCGAGGACATCAGCCGGCGACTCCCGGTTCGCCGGCGTCGGCTTCGTCGTCGTCGACCGCGACGACGCCCGACAGCCGTGCGAGCGCAGGCAGATCCGGCAGCTGCGGCGATTCGCGACCGGCCTCGATCGCGATCCGCTCGCACGCGTCGCCGAGCGCCGCGCGCAGCTCCTCGACCTGACGGGCGATCTCTCCGGCGTGGTCGAGGCGGGCGACGAGCGCGGCGGCATGCTGGGAGAGCCGATCGGAGATCGCCGCGATCCGCTGCATCCGCAGCTTGGCGAACTCGTCGACGCGGCGCTTGGAGGCCGTCACGTACTGGCTCGTCGCAGCGCGCGCCTGCGCGCGCAGTCGCTCGGCCTCGGCATCGGCGCGCATCCGCACCGCGTGCGCCTGACGCGCCGCCGCGGTCTCGATCTCCTCCGCGCGCTCGGCGCTGCTGCGCTCGACCTCGGCCTGAAGCGCGGCGGCGGCCTGTCGGGCGGACGCCATGATCTCCTGCACGTGCGTCCCCAGCAGGGCCTCGACGTCCTCGCTCGTGGGCGCCACGTCGTCACGGAAGTCCGCGCTCATGGCGGCGTCGTCCCCGGCGTGCCGTCCGCTCCCTGCGCCGCGCCACCGACCTGGCCCAGGCCCGATCCGGTTCCCCCGGTCGCGCCGCCGGGCGCCGCCGGGCGCCGCGGATCGCTGTCGGCGACCTCGAGCAGCAGATAGCGCTCGGTCTCGAAGACCGGCGTCAGGCCCGCCGCGACGCGCGCCGCCGCGGTCGGATAGCTGCGCCGGATCAGATCGCCGCTGACCTGCTTGGCCATCAGCAGGTGCGTCACATCGCCGTGCGGGCGCAGCACCGTCTCGTCGAATGCGTCGTCGCCCCGGTCGACGCGGTCGAAGAACGCCTGCGGGCGGCCGCTCAGCAAGATCACGCCGAAGGTCTGGGCGTTGTCGGCGAGGATCGTCGAGCTGCCCTCGACGTTGCGGTTGACGTAGGCCGCCATCTGCTCCTCGGGTCCCGTGCCGACGCGAAAGCCGCCGATCGCGTTCGTCCCGCTCTGGTCCTCGCCCGACTGGATCGCGCGCACGAAGGCCTGCTCGGAGCCCTGGAACGGGTAGTGCTGCATCGCGGTCCAGCTGCCGAGGCTCGTCAGCAGCAGTCCGGTTGCCGCCAGCACCCAGATCAGCGTGCGCAGCCCGGGGAGGATCCGATACAGCCAGGCGACGCCGGCGACGCAGACGATCAGCAGCGGCAGTGCGTTGCGCATCGCCAGCACGTCGAGGTCCTGCTCGATCAGCGCGCCGGCGCCGAGCACGACGATGCAGGCGATCGCCAGCAGCGCCAGCCACCAGGACATCTCGTCGCGCTTGGAGAGGCCGGCGAGCACGAGCGCCGGGATGACGACGAAGCCGAGCGCGAAGACGCCGAGCGCGAGCTGGCTTCCGTGCAGCATGACGTCGAGGACGTCGACGCCGCCGGTCGCGTCGGCCTGCGGCGCGTTGACGGCGAACGCGCCCGAGCTGCCCAGCCAGCCGAGCGGGTCGCCGACGATCAGCCAGTTGAACAGGACCCAGGCGCCGAGCGCGTAGACGAGCGGAGCGAGGTACGTCACGAGCGTGCCCTCGATCTCGTCGTTTGCGGCGCCGCGGCGGCTCAGGCCGACCGCCATCGCGACGGCGATGACGAGCGCCCAGATGCCGAACGAGTAGCGCAGCAGCACGAGCAGCGAGAAGGCCAGCGCGGCGGCGACGACGAAGCGCGGCTGCGACGTGAGCAGCCAGGACATGAAGCAGTACAGCGAGAACGTCAGCAGCGCGAGGTAGATGACCTCGCTCATCCCGTTGCCGGCGTAGAAGACGAGCATCGGGTTCAGCGCGAAGATCGCCAGCAGCGACCAGCGCCACAGCCCCGGCATCGAGCAGCGGGCCAGCAGCCGGTTCATCGCGACGACCATCGAGCCGCCGAACAGCGCCGAGGCGAGCGGCAGCGCGACGAGCGAGGTCGCCACGGGCTTGATCACGGTGAACGGCAGGAACGCCATCGTCGTCAGCGGCGGGAAGACGAACCCGATCGCGGCCAGCTTCGGTGGGTCGTTGTGCCAGACCATGTACGCGCGCGTGAGACGGTCCAATGCGTCGAAGACGACGACGCCGTCGTTGACGACCGTCTCGTAGCCGATCCAGAAGTAGACGCCCGCCGCGACCAGGAAGATCGCCAGGCCCTCCAGCCAGCGTGGCTGCGGGATCTCCTCGGCGACGTGCTCGACGTGCGCTCGCGCGCCGACCGCCTGCACGCGCTGATCGGGCGGTTCGCCGGAGGACGGCCGCGGCGGCGGCTGCGCGATCGTGGCCATCGTCAGCGGCTCCCGGCGAGGTCGGCGGTCGGCTCCGGGTCGCGTGCGGGAGCGGCCTCATCCGCTCCTTGCGGGGTCTCCGCGCGTGCCGGCGGGTGCGGTCGCGGCGGCGCGCCGCGGGCCGGCTGCGGCGCCGGTCCCCCTGCCGTCGGCGCGTGCAGGCCGTGCTCGGTCTTCTCCCAGTAGAACGGGTTGGTGATGAGCTGGAGGAAGCCCTTCCAGGCCGCGATCGACATCAGGCCCCAGTACAAGGGGGAGATCAGCGCGTACTTCGCCAGCCCGTAGAGGCCGCGCTGGATCGAGCCGGCGACGTTGAGGTAGAGGAAGATGAAGTTGCCGACGAACAGCATGAACGCGGCGGCGTAGAAGACGAACGTCGGGAACACCGCCTGGATGAAGCCGGCCCGCGTGATGAAGAAGACCGTCGTCAGCAGCCAGAAGATCGGGTTCAGCAGGAAGATGAACGTTCCGCCGACGAGCAGCTGGAACGACGCGAAGCCCTTGAAGCCCGACTGGCGCAGCAGCAGCAGCGGGTTGCGCATGTGGACGAGGTAGGTCTGCAGATAGCCCTTGATCCAGCGCGAGCGCTGCCGGATCCAGTTCTTGACGTCGCTGTTGGCCTCCTCGAGCGTCGTCGAGTCGACCATCGCGGTGCGATAGCCGGCCTTGTGCAGGCGGATGCCCAGGTCGGCGTCCTCGGTGACGTTGTAGGGGTCCCAGGCGCCGAGCTCGCGCAGCCGCGCGGTGATGAAGTGGTTCGACGTGCCGCCGAGCGGGATCGGCGCGCCGTCGGCGTCCAGGCCGGGCAGCAGCAGCTCGAACCACATCGAGTACTCGGTCGTGAACCAGCGCGTCAGCAGGTTCTGCTCGGGGTTGTAGTAGTTGAGCTTGGCCTGCACGCAGGTGACCGCCGCGTCGGACTTCGAGAACGCGACGATGACCTTCTTCAGCTGGTCGGGATCGGGGCGATCCTCGGCGTCGAAGATCACCGTGACCTCGCCGCGCGCCAGCATCAGGCCGTAGTTGCAGGCCTTCGGCTTGGTCTTCGGCTGCGCGTCGGGGACGACGACGAGCCGGAAGTGCGGGGGCAGCGCCAGCTGCTCGATCGCGAGGATCGTCTCCTCGTCGTCGTCCTCGCAGAGCAGCAGCACGTCGAGCCGCGACTTCGGGTAGTCCAGGCGCCCGATCGCGGCGACGAGCGCCGGCAGCACCGCGGCCTCCTTGTACAGCGGCACGAGGATCGAGTAGATCGGCAGCCGGCGCTCGTCGAGCGCGGCGACCTCGTCCTCGGTCGTCTCGACCTCGTAGGGGTGACCGAGCGCCTTGTAGATCAGGCGGAACTTGTAGAACGACGTCGCCAGGTAGAAGAGGCTCGCGACGCTGACGAGCACGATCGCCGTCATCCGCGGAGCGAGCACGAACCCGATCGCCGCGCCCAGTGCGATCGCGATGAGGAAGACCTTCTGCGCGTTCGTCACGACCCGGTAGGCGCAGTTCTCCGGCAGGCGCTCGCGGAGATCGTCGACCGCGAGGTGCAGGTACTGCTCGCAGTACGTCGCCTCGAGGATCTCCTCGACGAGGCTCAGCGGCGCCAGCAGCGCGACGATCTCCTTGTCGCTGTAGGACTGCAGGATCTCGTGCTCGTCGGGGTCCAGCACGTCGGTGACGGCGACGTACAGCGCCGTCTCGGTGGTGGTGACCGGCACGGCGTGCAGCTCGCGGGCGACCGACTCGGGGACGAGCCGGACGACGTCGGCGTCGATCTGGCCGTCGCGCAGGTCGAAGACCGGCATCTGCACCTGCTCGGCCAGGGCCGCGACCAGCTCGGCCTCGCCGATCGCACCCGCGTGCAGGAGCGCGTCGCCGAGGCGCGCTCCGCTGCGCTGCTGCTCGCGCAGCGCCGCCTCGATCTGCTCGTCGCTCACCGTCCCGTCGGCGACGAGCAGGTCGCCGAGGCGGGGCGCTTCGGGTGGGGCCGGGCCGAGATCCTCGAAGTGCGGTGCCACGAGCGGCGCGAAGGTCCGCGTGATCATGTGCTCGATGTCGTCCGGTTCGGCGATGATCGCCTGCACGCCGGAGTCCATCAGCGACGTGGCGAGCTCGAGCGCGAGCCGGTCGAACGGATCGCAGAGCGCGACCGTCACGATGCCGTCGCGGTAGGCGACGGGCAGCATGCAGAAGTGCCGGCAGAGATCCTCGGTCAGCAGCTGCGCCGCGAGCGCGTTGACCTCGACGTGGTCGGCGTCGTCGACGGCGTCGGGGTGCAGCACGGCGAAGGGCAGGCCGGCGTGACGGGCGAGGCGGCGGTAGAAGGTCGCGTCGTCGGCGGGGCCGTTGCCGGTGCCATCGAAGCCGGGCGTCATCGGACGGCCTCCCTCAGCTCGGCATGGAGCTCGTCGATGCGCCGGGCGGGGGCGAAGACGAGCTCGATCGCGAGCGCGGGAAACCGCTGCTGGATGAGCTCCAGATCGGGCTCGGGGAACGCGGTCGCGATCTCGAGCACGTCGCCTGCGACGGTGACCGGCACGACCTTCTCGCGCTCGCAGACGTCGAGCGGGACGTAGATCAGCAGCCGCGGGTCGAGCTCGATCTCGCGCAGGCTGCTGTAGCGCATCCCGTAGCGCAGCGCGAGATCGAGGGCGTGCTTGGGAGCCGCCGGCTCGCTGCTGAGCCCCAACGGGTCGCGCTGTCGGTCCTCGCCTGTCACGGCGCGTGCTCGGAGCTCGCGGTGGCCGGTCGCGAACCGGCGTCGAGCGACGCGTCGTCGTCGATCCGCTCGTCTGCCCGCTCGTCGGCGTCCGCCTGCGCGGCGGCGTCCTGCTCGCTGCGCGAGGCCACGACGACGCGCGGGCGGCGTGCGGGCG
>JAUYGN010000007.1 GCA_030690545.1 Solirubrobacteraceae bacterium | reverse complement strand
GCGGCCGTCCGCGCCGCCCGGGCGGCGGTCAGCGCCGCACGCCGCTCGCGCAGGCCGGCGGCGATCGAGGTCAGCGCGTCATGGCGCCGGCGCACGGCCTCGGCGGCGATCCGCCGCTCATCGGCGAGCTTCGCGAGCCGGCGCCGCTGGTCGAGCGCGTCGCGGCGCGCGTCCCGGACGGTGTCCACGATCCGCTCGTCCTGGCTCTGGATGCGCTTGACGAAGTCGACGGTCTCGAGCAGCTGCGCGAAGCCGTCGGACTGCAGCACGACGGTGACGATGTCCGGCCGCCCGCTCGTGTAGCGCGTACGCAGCAGCGTCGCGAGCTTGTCGCGCGACTGCGTCAGCCGCTCGCGCAGGCGAAGCGCGCGCGAACGCTGGCGATCGCGCCGCTGCACGGTCGACGCAAGCGTCGTCTCGGCGGCGCCGAGGTCGGCCCGGACGGCGGCGACGCGGCGCTCGAGGATCGCGACCTCGCGCGTCGTCGCGCGCTCGAGGCGATCGAGCCGCGCGACGGCGCTCGACAGCCTCCCTTCGCGGTCGCGCTGGGAATCGATCCGGTCGCGCAGGCCGCGCTCGCTCTGCTGGCCGCCGGCGGGCACGGCGACGAGCGCCGCGCAGGCGACGGCGGCGACGACGAGTACGAGTGCGCGGATGCGGCGGCGGTCCATGCGGCGGCACAGCCCAACCTAGCCCGCCGCCGGGCGCGGGCGAAGCGCTGCACGGGGTCCTGCGGGCTCGTCGGCGCGCTCGGGGTGGTCGGCGCGCCGGACGACCGTCATCATGTCCAGCATGGCCTACACCGTCCCTGACCTGCCCTATCCGCACGAGGCGCTGGAGCCGCACATCGGCGCCGAGACGATGCGCGTCCACCATGGCAAGCACCACCGGGCGTACGTCGACAAGGCCAACGCGGCGCTTGCCGGGACCGGCCTGGAGGACGCGCCGCCGCATGAGATCCTCAAGCGCCTGACCGAGTTTCCGCCCGACAGGCGCGCTGCCGTGCGCAACAACGTCGGCGGCCATCACAACCACTCGCTGTTCTGGGAGTCGATGGTCCCCGGCGGCAGCGAGGGGCCCGCGAAGGACGGCAAGCTGATGGGCGCGATCCGCGAGACGTTCCGCGGCCTGCCGGTGCTCAAGGACACGATCAAGGAGGCCGCGCTGAGCCAGTTCGGCTCGGGCTGGGCGTGGCTCGTGCACGACGGCTACCGCGTCCTGATCGTGACGACCGCAGACCAGGACAGCCCGCTGTCGGACGGCCTGCAGCCGCTGCTCGGGGTCGACGTCTGGGAGCACGCCTACTATCTCGACTACGCCAACCGCCGCCCCGACTACGTCGACGCCTGGCTGAACGTCGTCGACTGGAGCGTCGTCGAGCAGCGCTACGCGGCGGCGCCGGTGCCGGACGTCAGCGGCGTCCTGACGCGGCTCGTCAGCGTCTGCGGGACCGAGCACGAGTTCGGCGCGGTCACGCTCGACGAGGCCCGCGAGCACGCGACCGAGCTCAAGGCGCTCACCGGCTGGGGCCCGATGGCGAAGGTCGGCGCCGTCGCGCGGGGCTGGTCAGACCTCGCGGAGCAGATGCGCAAGCACGACGTCGCGACGGTCGCCGAGCTCGATCCCGGCATCGTCGAGCAGGCGGCGCAGGAGCTGTGGATCATCCCGCCCGGCCGCTCGATGGTCTGAACAGGGCCTGATCGCCCCGCCCACGCGCTGCCTCCAGCTTCCCAGCTTCAGCGTGGCGTCGATTGGGCGATATCCGCCCGATCGCTGCCACGCATCCGCGGTCAGCGCCCGAGGCGTCCCCGATCGCCCCCGCCGATCCGTCCCGAGCTCTCGGCGACCGAGAGCAGGCCGACCGCGGCGACCACGGCCACGACGAAGCCGATCACGTTGAGCTCCATGATGTCGCCGCTGCCGATCAGGTTCGCGACGCTGCCTCCGATGACCGAGCCGGCGACGCCGAGCGCGAGCGTCCAGAGCAGGCCGATGCGCTGCTTGCCGGGAAGGATCAGCCGGGCCAGCAGGCCGATGATGAGTCCGGCGACGATGAAACCGATCACGACGTTGCTCCTCGCGGCGATGGTGGAAAGGGTGTGAGCCTGTCACCCCAGCGTCGCGCTCGCAAGCCGCGACGACCGAGGACGGCGCGGCGGGCGGCGCTCGGTCCTACGCGACCGGGCGCAGATGGCGCAGCGGGCGGCCGTCGCGCAGCTCGCGCACGACCGCTTCGACGAGGCCGTCGCCGTCGAGCTGGCGGCCGTCGGTCACCGCCGCGACGATGCCGCGCTTGCGCTGGATCAGCGCCGCCATCGTCTCGTCGATCGTGTCGGCGGCGAGCAGGTACCAGGCCGTGACGGCGTCGTGCTGGCCGATGCGGTGACAGCGGTCCTCGGCCTGGTCGTGCATCGCGGGCGTCCACTCGAGCTCGAGGAAGGCGACGTTCGACGCGCGCGTCAGCGTGATCCCCTGTCCGGCGACGCGCGTCGCGCCGATCAGCAGCTGCGGGCCGTCGGGGCGCTGGAAGGCCTGCACCGCCGCCTCGCGCGCGGGCGCCGAGTCGCGCCCCAGCAGATGCGCGGCGTCGGGGAAGCGATCCAGCAGCGCCTCCTGGACCTCGACGTGGCGGGCGAAGACGACGAGCGGCTCGCCCGACGCGAGGAAGTCGGCGATCCACGACAGCGCGGCGGCGAGCTTGCCGCGCGCGGCGAGCCGCTGCAGCGTGCCGAGCTGGGCGAGCCGCTGCGCGCGCAGCGTCGCCGCGATCTTCGCGTTGAGCTCGCGCAGGTCCAGCGGCTGCGAGCGCAGCCAGGCGATCACGTCCTCCTCGGCGAGCCGGTACTCGGTCGTATTGGACAGCGCGACCGCCACGACGACCTGGCGCTTGGCGGGCAGCTGCGGCAGCACCTCGCTCTTCAGGCGCCGCACGAAGCAGCGCCGGCGCAGGTGCCAGTGCAGGCGCTCCTCGGACAGCTCGCCGCGGAAGCGGCGCGTGAACTGCGCGCCCGAGCCGAAGTCCTCGAGGCGATCGATGACGCGCAGCTGCGAGACGAGCTCCTCGGCGTGGTTGAGCACCGGCGTGCCGCTGAGCGCGAGCTTCAGCCCGCCCGGCACGACCGCCGCCGCCAGCCGCCGCACCGCCTGCGTGCGCTTGGCCTGCGGGTTCTTCACGTAGTGCGACTCGTCGACGACGAGCGCGCGCGGCCTGCCGCGGGCGAGCGCCTCGCGGTGCGCGGCCACGACCTCGTAGTTGAGGATCGTGATGTCTGCCGCCGGCGCGGCGGCCGTCCGCCCCTCGATCAGCGCGACGCTGCGATGCGCCAGCCAGTGCTTGGCCTCGCGCTGCCAGTTGAGCTTCAGCGCCGCCGGGCAGACGACGACGGCCGGGTAGGCGCCGTCGGCCTCGAGCGCCGCAAGCGCCTCGACGGTCTTGCCGAGCCCCTGCTCGTCGGCGAGAAAGCAGCGCCGCGCGTGCAGCGCGTAGCGTACCGCGGCCCATTGGAACGGCGCCAGCTCGCCGCCGAGCTGCGCGGCGACGTCGTCGATCGGCTCCGCGCCGGTCGCGCGCGAGCTGCGGATCATCGCCAGCGCGGCGGCGTGCTCCTCGCGCAGCGCGTCGAGCGTCTGCCTGCCGGCGCCGTCGACCTCGATCCCGAACGTGCCGAGGAAGGCGTCGAGCGGCTCGACGATCCAGGGGTCGATCGGCAGCGTGCGGCTGCGCGCGTCGGCGCCCGGCAGCTTGCAGAACGCGGCGCCGGCGTCGCCGTCCCAGAGGACGTCGAGGCGCAGGCGCTCGCCGTCGAACGTGCGCGCCGCGGTCAGCCGCGCGGGCGGCGGCTG
The DNA here is from genome assembly GCA_030690545.1 of Solirubrobacteraceae bacterium. Lineage (GTDB taxonomy): Bacteria > Actinomycetota > Thermoleophilia > Solirubrobacterales > Solirubrobacteraceae > CADCVQ01. The sequence goes on along the minus strand of JAUYGN010000007.1, from coordinate 13,374 downwards.
CACGCCGGTCAGCAGCGCCTCGACGCAGCGTCGCGCGCCGGCGTCGATCCGCACCGCGTCCTGCTCGGCGAGCGCTTCGGCGCCGGCTCGCGTGAGCGGCGCCAGCAGCATGCCGTCGGGGCGTGTGATCGAGCCGTGCAGCAGCTCCGCCGGGGGCTCGCCTGCGCGCGACGCGAGCGTCCACCAGCCGTGCCCGTCGTAGCGCGTGGCACCGACGACGCCGACCCAGCGGCTGTCGATCGCCGCCAGCCAGGCGACGACGGCGTCGGACGCCGTCAGGTCGGGGAAGCGATCGATGACGCCGGCGACATGGACGCCGACCCAGTCGTCGACGGGCGCCCACCACTCGCGCCGGTCCCAGTCGAAGCGGCGCCCGGGGATCCCGCGCACGACGTGCACGATGCTCGCGTCGTAGGGGAACGCGAGCACGACGATCTGCTCGCCCTCGTCGTTGCCGCGCAGCTCGATGTTCGGGGTGTCGGGGACGAGCTGCATCGGCTCGCCGGAACGGTAGTCGGTGGATCCGCCGCTACCGCTGCAGCTCGAACCAGATCTGCGCCTCGCCGTCGCCGCGGGCGCCCCACGCGTCAGCCATGCGGTCGACGATCTGCAGGCCCATGCCGCCCAGCGAGGGCGTCTCGCGCGAGTGCAGCAGGGCATCGGCGGCGACCGGCGCACTGCCCGTGACCGCAATCCGCACGCGCTCGGCGGTGACGGTGATCGACAGCCGCAGCACCTGGTCCGGGCGCGGCTCGGCATCGGTCACGAAGGCCGCGATCAGCTCGCTGGACAGCAGCAGCACGCGGTAGCCGAGCTCGCCTGCCAGGCCGGGGGTGGCGGCGAGCTCGCGCCGCGCGACGGCGGCGGCCGCGGCGGTCGCGGGCAGTTCGACGACTCGCTCGGCGGTGAGGCTGTTGAGACGCATCGTCGAGCAGATACCCCGAATGGCGCGATCGTTTCGGCATCCTCGGCACGATCGGCGGCGCCGGGGACGGGCGATAGCCTGCGCCCGGTGATGCCCGACTTCCTGCCGCTGCCCGCCCGACCGCCAAAGCCGCGTGCCGCCGGGCTGACGCACGTCATCGACAGCGGCCTGAGCACCGCCGAGGTCGACGGCCTGATGCGCCAGGCGGCGGCGCACGTCGACATGGTGCGCATCGGCTGGGGCTCGGCCTACGTCACGGCCGACCTCGCGGCCAAGCTCGCCGCCTACCGCGCGTACGACGTGCCGGTCATGCTCGGCGGGACGCTGACCGAGCTCGCCTGGCTGCACGGTCGCGTCGACGCGCTGTGCGGCTGGCTCGACGAGCTCGGCATCGACCGGCTCGAGGTCTCCAGCGGCGTCGTCGCGATGGCGCCCGCCGACAAGGCTGCGCTGATCGAGCGCCTCGCCGGGCGCTACACCGTCTACGCCGAGGTCGGCGAGAAGGACCCGAGCGCGCTGATGGCGCCCTATCGCTGGGTGCGGCTGATCCGCCAGGCGCTCGACGCGGGCGCGCAGCTCGTCATCTGCGAGGGCCGCGCGACCGGCACCGCCGGCCTGTACCGGCCCGACGGCGAGGCTCGCACCGGGCTGATCGACGAGATCGTCCACGAGATCGATCGCGGCAAGCTCGTCTTCGAGGCGCCGCAGAAGCACCAGCAGGTGTGGCTGATCGAGCGCTACGGGTCCGACGTGAACCTCGGCAACGTGCCGCCGGCCGAAGTGCTCTCGCTCGAGACGCTGCGCCTCGGCCTGCGCGCCGACACGCTGGCGCAGTTCCACGGGTCCGCGGGTGGCTGAGCCCGCGTCGAGCGGCGGCCGCGGGCACGGCGCCGCGGTCCTGCTGACCGGCGTCGGCAAGCGCTACGACATCGTCAGCGCGTTCGCCGAGCACGCGTTCACGATCGCCGCCGATCCCAACCCGCTCGCGCCCGCGCGCTACGCCGCCGACCTCGCCGTCGCGCCGCCGCGGATCGACGACGCCGGCTACGTCCCGTTTCTCGAGCGCCTCGTCGCCGAGCACGACGTGCGCGCCGTCGTCCCGCTGACCGATCTCGACATCGAGGCGCTCGCGGCGGCCGGCGACCGCCTGCCGGCGTTCGTGCCGCCGGTCGAGATCGCGCGCGCGACGTTCGACAAGTACGAGACCCACCACCTGCTGCGCGCGCACGGGCTGCCGTCGCCGCCGACGGTGCTGCCGGAGGAGGGGGCGGGTGGGATCGACGTCTTCCCGGTGATGGTCAAGCCGCGCCGCGGCTCGGGCGCGCGCTCGATCCACCCGGCCGCCGACCGCGCCGAGATGGAGTTCTTCGTCGGCTACGTCAAGGAGCCGGTCATGGTGCAGCGGCTGATGGGCGGGCCGGAGTTCTCGATCGACCTGCTCAGCGACCTCGACGGGCGCTGCCTGAACGCGATCCCGCGCACGATGATCGAGTCGCGCGGCGGGGAGTCGATCAAGGGCACGGTGATCTTCGACGAGGAGCTGATCGCGCTCGGTCGCGCGGTCGTCGAGGCGCTCGGCGTGCGCGGGCCGTGCACGGTGCAGGCCTTCCGCGACCCCGAGATCGGCCTGCGCATCACCGACGTCAACACGCGCTTCGGCGGCGCCTTCCCGGCGCCGATGTACGCCGCCCGGCCGGGACGCACGTACCCGGAGCTGATCGTGAAGCTGGCGCGCGGCGAGGCGGTCGAGCCGCACGTCGGCGACTTCGCGCACGGCCATACGTTCACGCGCTACTTCTGGCAGCTCGAGCTCGATCCGCAGCTGCGGCCGACGGGGCGCGACATCGTCGCGGACGGGCCGCGCGCCCCGCGCTGACCGGCGGCCTGTCGCCTTGCCTCGCGACCGGCCGCGCGCACCGGTAACGTCCACCGTCATGGGCACCATGCGGTTGTGGTCGCGGCGACAGCTCGTGCTGGGCGGCGCCGCAGTGCTCATCGTGCTCGCGGTGCTCGCGACCTCGGTCGCCGCGGCCGACCGCTTCGACGATGCGCTGCGCGAGACGCGGATGGCATCCAAGAGCGAGCAGCGCCAGCTGTACGCCGCCTCCAAGCGCGACTACCAGCTTCCGGCCGAGTATCGCCGCACGCGCGCGCTGATCCTCGCCGGCGACAGGCGCTATGGCGCGGTCTGCCTGTTCTGGAAGGGCCAGTTCTGGACGCGCACGCAGTACTTCCGGCGCAGCACCCCGACGAGCCGCGTCTGGAAGCGCCAGCGCGCGTTCTTCAAGAACCGCAAGCACCTGAGCCACCGTTGCGTGATCTTCAACGAGCGCCAGAACGCGCCGAACTGACCGCCGCCGGCTTGGCTGCAGCGTGACGCCCGTGCTCGCGACGCGATAGCTCCGGAGGCAGGCGCTCCGGCGGGCGTCTTGACGCATTCTCAAAACAAGATTAAGTTGATAGGGAATGAAGGGTTTCGGGGAACGCGGGCGACCGCTGTCGTATGGCGCTGGTCGCCGGGCGCTCGTCGCCGTGCTCGCAATCGGGATCGGGCTCGCCCTCGCCCCGGTCGCCTTTCAGATGTTCGAGCGCGGCCCGAAGGGCGCCCAGATGATGGACGAGTTCGAGCCGTTCATGACCGATGCGCGGCTGGACGGCTTCCAAGGCCACATCCGCAGCATCGACGCCGGCGTGCGCGAGGCCGGCGGGCCGATCGCCGTCGCCCTCGAAGGACGCGGCGCGGCCGCCCGCGAGCGCTTCGAGGAGCGCTTCCCGGGCTTCGCCACGTTCGGCAGGGACTGGCCGCCGATCCACGCCGACATGACCAACCTGCTCGACACGATCCAGGCCAACGCCGGGAACTACCGCGCCGTCGCCGCGCTGCCGAGCTTCAGGCTCTTCCCCTGGTTCTTCGTGATCCCCGGGGTCCTCGTCGCGCTGCTGGCGATCGGCGCTCTGCTCGCCCCGCGGGCGCGGCCGTCGATCCGCTGGCTGCTCGTCGCGCTCGGCATCGGCCTCGTGCTTGCTCCGGTCGCCTTCCAGATGTTCGACCGCGCCCCGAAGGGCGCGCGCATGATGGATGCCTTCGCGACGATCCAGACGCGTGAGCAGGTCGAGACGATGCAGGGCTACTTCGCGACGATCGCCGTCGGCCAGGGCTCGCTGCGGCTGGAGATCGTGCCGGCGCTGGAGCGCTCCGGCCTGAGCGCGAGCGAGATCGCGACGCGCTTTCCGGACGTCGACACGCTCAACGGCGGCTGGATCGAGATCCTCAACGACCTGACGCCGATGATCGGCGCGATGAGCGACAACGTCGACAACTACGAGGCGATCAAGAGCTTGCCGCCGTTCGGCCTCTTCCCCTGGTTCTTCGTGGTTCCAGGCCTGCTGATCGTCGCGCTGGCGGTTCTGCCCGGCCGGCGCGGCGCCCGGCCCGCCGCCCACGCGGCGGCGGCCGGCTCACTCACGACATCCGGTACCGCCCGTCAAGGAGGCGCATCATGACCCGTCCCATCCGTCGCACCACGACCGGGCTGCTCGGCCTCGGGGCCGCCGCCGTCGCAGCGCTGACGGCCGTCGCGCTCGTCGGGACGCCGTCGCACGCCCAGGGCTCGCGGACGCTCAACGGCACGTTCAAGCTCGCACCGGGCAAGTACTCGGGCGGCAAGGCGAGCGGCACGTACTTCCGCATGATCACCGGCAGCACCGGCGGCAAGCGGCAGTACCTCGACAACCCGGACTCGCGGGCGCGCGACAAGTCCTACACGCTCGGTCGCCCCGGCAGGGAGGGAGGGCTCGCGACGGGCCGGTTCCAGTCGCACCCCAACCCACCGTTCGACAGCAAGGGCAACGCCCGCGCGAACCGGATCATCAGGCCGGAGCCGTACACGGCGATCCGCTTCAGCGTCGCGACCCTGCGCAAGGACCCGCAGACCAACCGCACCTCGGCCGTCACGCGAGCGACGCTGAACGGCCGCCGGATCACCCTGCGCGTGCCCGGCTTCACGGCCGAGTGGAACGGCCAGTACTTCAACCAGGGCGCGCCGAAGCCGGACGGCTCGGGCCGCGCTGCGACCGGGACCTACAACCCCAAGACCAAGCGCTTCGTCATCACCTGGACGAGCAAGATCAGCGGCGGGCCGTTCAACGGCTTCAGCGGCTTCTGGCATCTCGAGGGCACGTTCAAGCCCCGATGAGCGCCCCATACACCCTGACCGTGGAGCGAACCTGATGAATCGAACCTCGCTGAAGTACCTCCTCATCGGCCTCGTCGCCGGCGCGCTGATCACCGGTGGGACCGCCTCGGCGCTCGTCTCGTCCGGCGTGGCGCCGTCCGCGAAGACCGCCGCCGCTCCGGTTCAGACGACGGCGAAGAAGGCCACGAAGACGAAGTCGAGCACGAAGTCGACGAAGAAGAAGGCCACCAAGAAGAAGGCGACGGCGAAGAAGAAGAGCACGAAGAAGAAGCCGGCGAAGAAGAAGCCCGCGCCCGCGCCGGCCGCCGCTCCGTCGACGACCGCGACCCCGCTCGTCGGGCTGTTTCGCTTCACGCCGGGCGCGTACTCCAACGGCGTCGCGACGGGCTCCTACATCCGGCTCGTGCTCGCCGGCGGCAGCAAGGAGCGGGGCCCCTTCTTCCCGAATCCGAGCTCGACGGCGACGACGTACACGCTGCTGAGCCCCGGCACCGACGGCGGCCTGCGGACCGGCAGCTTCCAGCCGGCCCCGGACCCCGCATTCGGGCCGCTGGGCGACGCGCTCGCCAACCGGATCATCGCGCCGCAGCGCTTCGCGTTCATCCACTACGCCGCGCAGACCTCGCCGATCGATCCGCAGACCGGCGCGACCGTACCGGCGCCGTCGATCAGCGTGTCGCCCGACGGCAAGCTCAGCGGCCAGCTGCAGGCGTTCGCCGCGCAGTGGAACAAGCAGAACTTCAACGTCGGCTCGCCGAAGCCGGACGGCTCGCTGCCGGGCCTCACGAGCCCGGTCACCGGCACCTACGACGCCGAGACCCACGCGTACACGCTCGAGTGGACGAGCCAGATCGTCGGCGGACCGTTCAACAACTTCTCGGCCGTCTGGCGCTTCGAAGGGACGTTCGAGTCGGGATGCGGATGAGCCGAGGGACGACCCGGGGCAAACCTTCATAATCTAGATCTAAATTATGTAGTATGCGCCGGTAGGCATCGGACAGACGACTGAGCCGGGCGTGGAGCGTCGCGGCGAAATGACTTCAGGGGAGAACGCATGACCAGACGCGTGACATCGCGCGCTTGCCGCGGCCTGCTGGCCGGCGCGCTTGCGGCAGGGCTGATCGCCGCCGGTGCGGCCGGCGGCGCTTCGGCACAGGACAACAGCGGGCTCGGCGACCTGCCGATCAACCCGCAGTGGCTGGTGAACACGCTGGCCAACGCCACCAACCTCGGTAGCGTGAAGAACAACGTCATCGACGGCGCGATCACCCGCCGCGACGAGGCCGTCGCCCAGTGGAAGGCCGCGCAGGCCGCCTTCAAGGCCGGCAACGGGCCGCAGCCCAACCCGCTCGCCAAGCCGACCTACAACGTCGTCTGGTCCTCCAAGCAGAACGTCGCCGACATCCACGCCGACGTGATCAGCAAGTTCATCCAGGCGGCGACGGTCAACCCGCAGGGCCTGGCAGACCTGCTCAACCCGCAGTTCCTGCCCGGCCTGGACGGCTTCCAGGTCATCGACCTGCGCCCGAAGAACCTCGACGGCAGCGACAACCCCGACTACGGCAAGGTCGTCAACTTCGTCCAGCTCCCGCTGCCCTGGGGCCTGGAGAACGAGGCGCACCACATGCAGTACGAGTGGGAGGACGGCGACCCGATCCTCGCCGGCGGCCTCTACACGGGCACGACCCACGTCCTGGACCCGTCGGACATCCCGAACCTCAAGCTGCTCAACCAGATCCCGATCACGGAGACGCCCGGCGGGTCGATCGCCGACGCCTACGAGAAGGGGCTGAACGGCCGCTACTACCTGACGCTGATGGGTGGGCCGCTGGCGAACTTCGGCGGCTCCCCGGGTGAGATCGTGACGTTCAAGCCGCACCCGACGAAGGGCGTCGTCGTCGAGTCCGAGTCACCGGCCGGCACCGCGCTGGCGGGTGGCCTCAAGCTCGGCCGCAACCCCAACGGGGTGCCGGAGCCATGCTCGCTGCGCGAGGCGCGTCCGCTGGGCACCTGCGCCAACCCGCACGGCATCCAGTTCCGCACCGACCTCGGCGTCGGCGTCACCGCCGACTACGCCGAGCCGCGCGAGATCGTGCTCGATCCGGTCAAGGTGATCGACAAGTACGCCTTCCGGCCGACCGTCCGATCGTGGGACATCTCGGGGCCCAACGCCCGCAAGCCGAAGCTGATCGGCGTCGGGCACGTCCCCAACGGTCCGCTGCGGCCCGCCCAGCGGGCGCACGAGCAGTACGGGATCATGGAGGACGCGAAGACCTGGCCGGACGCGAAGAAGAAGTACAACGGCATCGACTCCAAGGGTCTGTTCGCCGGCTCGATGTGCGGAGGCGGCATCTTCTTCATCCCCGACATCACGAAGGCCAAGGGCGACTTCTCCGACCAGATCGTGCAGGTCTGGAACGACGGCCTGTCGATCGCCCAGACGCCCGAGGGCAAGGACGCCGACGAGCCGGGCGGCTGCGCCGGCGGGGCCTGGCACCAGGTCGCGCCGAACAACAAGATCCTGTTCCGCTCGGTTCAGGGTCGCAACCCCGGCTCGGACAACTACTTCGACAAGGGGCAGGCGAAGCTCGTCTACACGATCGACATCTCGCCGCTGATCGAGAGCGCGCAGGATGGCGAGGTCGACTGCGACCTGTCGCGCGGCATCCGCAAGAACGGCCTGAACCTCAGCGGCATCCAGCTCTTCAACAAGCTGGTGCAGGGCGAGAAGATCGCCGACTGCCCGACGCTGATCTCGGCGCTGCCGGTCAAGGACATCACGAGCGGCGGCCCGCACTGGGGCGCACTGGACAACCACACGGTCGACCAGAACGGCGTGCCGTGGCGTCTGACGTTCTCGAACTACTTCGTCTCGAGGACCGGCGTCGACGGTGATCACCGCTTCTACAACGTCAACGTGGCACCGGACGGCAAGCTCAGCTACGACGAGAGCTTCCGCGACGAGAACACCGGTGCGATCGGCGTCAACTTCAACCGCCGCGACTGGCCCGGAAACCCCGACGCGGGCTTCTACAAGCCGCACTCGGAGATCTGGGTCTGCCCGCCGGGCATCTGCCCGAAGGGCGCTGAGCCCGCGGTCCGCGCCGCACCGGCGGCCGCGACGTCGTGCCGCTCCTCGGTGACGGTCCGTCTGGACCGGATCAAGGGCCGCAAGGTCACGGGCGGGAACTTCACGTTCGCCGGCCGGACCGTGAGGGCCAAGCGCAACAAGAAGACGGGCCGCTGGACGGCCGTCCTCAACCTGCGCAACGTCAAGGCGACGAAGTTCAAGGTCACCAAGCGGATCCGGACGTCCGCAGGCAGGACGGTGACGCGGACGTCGACCGTCGCGCGCTGCCCGACGATCAAGCCGGCGTCGACGAAGAAGGCGTCGACGAAGAAGGCGTCGACCAAGAAGGCGTCGACGAAGAAGACGTCGACGACGAAGAAGAAGTAGGCGCAGCAGGTCTCGTGAAGACCCGCCGCGCCCTGCTCGGCGCGGCCGTCGTGCTCGGTGTCCTCTGGGGCACCGGGCCGTCGGCCGCCTGGGCTCACCCGCTGCTGATCCAGGCCTCGCCCGAGCCGGGGGTCGTCGCGCCCGCGTCGCCGAGCTCGATCAGCATCGCGCTGACCGAGCCCTCGGTGGCGCGCGGCTCGCGCATCCGCGTGCTCGGCGCCGACGGGACCGAGCTGCCCGTCACGGCGGTGCGCGCGTCCGGTGGCGGCCGCACGCTGTCGGTCCGGCCGCGCAGCAGGCTGCGCAGCGCCGTCTACACCGTGCGCTGGGGCGCGCTCGGCGACGACGGCCACATCGTCACCGGCTCGTTCGACTTCGGCGTCGCCGGTGCCAACGGCGCTGCCCCGCCCGGCGTCGAGCGGCTGTCGGGCGCCGGGGGAGGTCGCGGCGAGGAGACGGCCGTGGCCGACGGCATCGTCAAGGTCATCGGTCGCTGGCTGGGCATCCTGGCGGCGTCGGTCCTGTTCGGCGCCTTCGTCCTGCTCGCGCTGCTGCGCCGGCGCCGCGGCGCGTCCGGCGACGAGGACGACGTCGCGGTGCTGCGGACGATCGCACCGCTCGCCTGGCTGCTCGTCGTCCTGGCGGCCGTCCAGGGCGTCTTCGTCGGGGCGAGCTCGGGCACCGGCGACGAGCTCGACTTCGGGCTGCTGGTCGCCGGTGCGACCGGTGTCTCGGACCTCGTGCGGGCGATCGTCGTCGGTCTCGTCTCGCTCGCGCTGGTGCTGACCCGCAGGCGCCAGCGCCTGCGCGACCGGCTCTACCTCGGCGGCGGCGTCGCGGTCCTGCTGACGTACGCCCTGTCCGGTCACGTGCTGGCGGTTCCGACCGTCTGGGCGCTGCTGCACCAGGGCGTGCACGTGCTCGCCGCCGGCCTCTGGCTCGGTGGTCTGATCGCGCTGGCGCTCGTCACGGCGCGCGGCGGCGTGGCGCTCGCGGAGGGCGCGCGCGCCTTCGCACCGGCCGCCGCGGCGGCACTCGGCGTCGCGATCCTGACCGGCGTCCTGGCTGCCGTGCGCGAGGTCGATCGCTGGTACTTCCTGCGCTGGTCGGACTACGGGCGGGTCGTGCTCGTCAAGGCGGTGCTCGTCGGCATCGTCGCGCTCGCGGCCCTGGTGGCATGGCGGCGCACGCGCGGCGAGGACGCGCCCGGCCCGCGCCCGCGCCTGCTGCGCGCCGAGATCGTGGGGGTCGTCGGCGTCCTCATCCTGGCGACGACGCTGTCCGCGCTCGCGCAGGGACGCGGCCAGCCGCTGCCGGCCCAACGCGACACGCTCTTTCCCGGCCCGGCGTTCGCGACGGCACTGCTCGCGAAAGCCAACGCCCCGGTCGGACTGGCCCCGGCGCGGACCGGCGAGAACGTCGTCACGGTCGCCGTGGCGCCCGGTCAGCCCCGGCCCGGCGACGTGCGCGTGCGGCTCGTCTGCTCGGCCTGCGACGGCGCGACCGTGCGGGCGCAGCTGCGCCCGCACGGCGGGCGCACATGGTCGGCGCCGGTCACGATTCCGGCGGAGGGCACCTGGTTTGCGTACGTGACGGTCGACGGTGCGAGCGCTCCGCCCGTACAGCTACCGGTCGGGATTCCCCGCGCTGCCGGTGCCCCGCCGGTCCAGCTGCTCGCGGTTGCCGATCTGACGGGTCCCTATGCGGAGCGTTGCCGCGCCCACGCGATCGGCCTGGCGCTGGCGGTCGCGCGACTGAACGCCGACGGCGGCCTGGACGGCGGTCGCAAGGTGGCGCCGCTCGTGCTCGACAGCGGCGGCACGGCCGCGGGCGCCGCTGCGGCGGCGCGGCGCGGGCTGCGGGAGGATCCGGTCGCGTCGGCGGGCACCTGCGGGACCGGCGCCCTCGCCGCCGTGCAGGCCGCGTCGCGCGCCGGCGTGCCGAGCGTCGTCGGCGACCCGGCCGTCGATCCGACGGACGCCCCCGGCGTGTTCCGGCTGGCGGCCGATCCGTTCACGCAGGGGCTGGCCTTCGGGCAGCTCGTGCGCAACCGCATCCAGGCCGCGGGGGAGCCCGGCGTGCGCGCCGTGCGCGCCGTCGTCGGCGACGACCTGCAGTCACGGCGCCTGCTCGCCGGTCTGCGCATCGGGCTGCGGGCCTCGTCGGCCGCGCGCGGAGCCCCGGTCACGCCCGGACCCGCACCCGTGCTGAGGCTCGTCGAACCCGGCTCGCTGGCGAAGCTGTCGCACGACGATCTCGAGCAGCTGCTCGATCGCCGCCGGACGACGGCGCTGATCGTCGACGGGCCCGGCGCCGACGGCGCCGACGCGCGGGCGATCGCGCGCCTCGGCGTCGCGCGCGGAGCGAGGCTGGCGCCGGCGCCGCTGCTCTTCTCCGAGCGCGTCCTGTCGGAGACGTACGTGCTCAGCGCGGGCGCGCTCGGCCGGCTGGGGGCGATCCAGGGAGTCAGCGAGGTGGCGACGAACACCGCCGACGCCGAGCTGTACAAGTCGGCGGTCCCGCTGCTGTTCCGCGGCGAGATCGCGTCGCTCGACGGGCTGCGCGGCTACGTCGCCGGGCTTGCGCTGCGCGACGCGCTGCGCTCGGGAACGAGCGCCGACACGATCGTCGAGCACCTGCGCGAGCCGCGCGTCTTCACGAACGCGCTGCTGGCGCCCTGGAGCCCGAGCCGCCCCGGCGCCGGCTCCCCGTTCGCGGTCGCGCTCCAGCCGCAGTTCCTCTCGCCGACGCTCGTGCCGACCGCGTTCGGCGGTCAGGCCAAGGACACCGAGTACTTCCCGCAGGGAGGCTGGACGGTGACGTCGGCCGTCCCGCTGGGCGTCACGACCGGCGTACGCCAGCCGCCGCTGGGTTGAGCGGCGCGCGATCGTCGTCGTGCGCGACGCCGCAGCCGCAGCCGCGGTGCGGGTTGCGCAGCTCGCGCTCGGTCTGCTCCGCGGCGACGAGGGCGAAGGCGATGCGCTCGATCAGCTCGCCGGCGGCGCGGGGGTCGACCATCAGATCCGCGGAGACCTGCTCGCGCAGCTGCGTCTGTGCTGATCCGTCGTCGGCGTCTGCGAGGACGATGATGGTTGGCATGCGGTCTGCGGCTCCCGGTGTCGCGGTGTAAACCGATAAAGTCGACCAAGATTCTATAGAAGCTGTGGGAGCCGACCTGGCACGGTCGTTACCGCGCGCTGCTCGACGCTCGCACGAGGAACGCCTCGACCAGGCGGTTGAACGTCGCTGCCTGCTCCTCGTTCGGACGCCGGCCGGCGCCGGCGACGAGCTCGAGGCGGCCGTGTTGCAGGAGCGCGGCGAGCTGCCGGCTGTGCGACGCACCGAGCGGGTCGTCGGCACCGGCCACGATCAGCGCGGGCAGTGGGACGCTGGCGAGCAGGACTCGCGTGTCGTGCTCGAGCAGCGCGTTGGTCGAGCCCGCGTGCTCGGTCGCCCACGGCCGGCTGTCATAGCGTGCCCGCAGCGCCTGATCCGGACGCGCCCAGGTCGCGCACAGGGTGATGCTCACGACTCGCTCGGGATGGTAGATCGCGAGCATCTGGGCGATCACGCCGCCGAGCGAGGTGCCGATGACATGCGCGCGCTCGATGCCCGCGACGTCGAGTACCGCGAGCGCCTCCTCGACGAGGCTCGCCTGCGTGAACGCGCCCGGCAGCGCGTTCGCTGCATCGAGTGCTCGTGCGTCGTAGCGCGTCATGCGAAACGCTCCGGCGAGCGCGGCGATCTGCGGCTCCCAGGCGCTCGCGTCGTCGCCCGGGCCTGCGATGAGCAGGACGTCGGGGCCGTGGCCGTCGGTCAGGACGCGGAGCCCGGGCGGTTGGGCATGAAGGGCCTGACGACTCATGTGGCCTGCTTCCGGATCGGTGTCTGCATGTCAGGCTCGTCGCCCCGCACGGGACGAGACGGGACCAGCCGGGCGGCGCGTGGTCGGATCGCGCCGCCCGGCATCGAGGGCCCCGTCGGCGTTCGGCGACGCGCAGGCCGACCGAACGCAGTGGCGTTGGTCCATGCGGCCAGAGGGAGGAGAGCCTAACCACATAAACTAGATCAAGATTACATAGATTCTCGATCAGGTCAACTCCTTGCGTCTGCGGACGGGCGTTGCCCGGCCGCGGTCAGCGCGGCTGTGCAACGATCCGGACGTACGGTCGCGGCGCGTCCCAGCCGTTGGGGTAGAGCTCCTTTGCGGCGTCGTCGGAGACCGAGCCGGCGATGATGACGTCTTGGCCCTGTTGCCATTGGGCTGGGGTGGCGACTTTGTGGTTGGCGGTCAGTTGGAGGGAGTCGATGACGCGCAGGACTTCGTCGAAGTTGCGTCCGGTGGTCATGGGGTAGACGAGGACGAGTTTGATCGTCTTGTCGGGGCCGATCACGAAGACGTTGCGGACGGTTTGGTTTTGCGCGGGGGTGCGTGTGGTGGGGTCGCCTTCGACGTCTGCGGGGAGCATGCCGTAGAGCTTTGCGACCTTGTAGTCGTGGTCGCCGATGAGGGGGTAGTTGGGGGTGTTGCCGGTGATCGCTTCGATGTCGTCTGACCACGTGTCGTGGTTGGCGACGGGGTCGACGGAGAGGCCGATGATCTTGGTGTTGCGTTGGTCGAACTCGGGTTTGATGGAGGCCATGTAGCCCAGTTCGGTGGAGCAGACGGGCGTGAAGTCGCGGGGGTGGGAGAACAGCACGCCCCAGGAGTTGCCGAGCCAGTCGTGGAAGTTGATCGTGCCCTCGGTTGTGGTGGCCTCGAAGTCTGGGGCCTTGTCACCGATCGTCAGAGCCAT
>JAUYGN010000145.1 GCA_030690545.1 Solirubrobacteraceae bacterium | reverse complement strand
CGCCCGGCGCCGATCCGACGGCCGTCACCAAGGCGAACGCGGCGTCCGTCCCGGTGACGGGAACCGCCCCCGTCCCGGCGGACGTCGCCGATCCGGCGACAGCCGGCCAGGCGCCGGCTGCGCCCGCACAGACCGGAGGCGCCGTCGCGCCGGTCGAGGATCCGGTCGCGCCGGCGCCCCCACCTGCGCCACCGCCCCCGCCGCCCGTTCCCGCGCCCGCCCCGCCGCCGCCTCCGCCCGCGGTCGAGCCCGTCCCGGACGGGACGATCCCCACGCCGGGCACCGGCGGCATCGCGCCGCCCGCACCCTAGGCTTCGGCCTCAGGCGATCCGGTCGCCCGGCTGCGAGCCGGCGTCGGGCTCCAGCAGCAGGACCGGATGGTCGTCGGCGACCGCGCCGAGGACGAGCACCTCGGAGCGGACCGGGCCGATCTGGCGAGGCGGGAAGTTCACGACGGCGACGACGAGTCGGCCCTCGAGCTGCTCGCGCGAGTAGTTCGTGATCTGGGCCGAGGAGCGCTTCTCGCCGATCCGCGGCCCGAAGTCGATCCGCAGCTTCCAGGCCGGCTTGCGCGCCTGCGGGAAGTCCTCGACCGCCACGATCCTGCCGACGCGCATCTCGACGCGCTCGAAGTCGGCCCACTCGATCTCGGTCACGCCGTCCCGCCCTTGCGATCGGTGCCGAAGCGAAATGAGCGCAGAGGCATCTTCAGCGCTCCGTGGTTGCCGATCGAATCGGCGTTCGGCGTGCCGGCCGCGGGCGTCGACTCGAGCTCGAGGACGACCCCCCGGCGAACGCCGTCGGGCTCCTCCTCGACGAGCAGGTAGTGGCGTGCGTACAGCCGGCGCTCGCCGACGAGGGCCTGGAAGGTCACGGCGTAGCCGATCGCGTTGTTGATCCGCGCGCGCCCCTCGCCGATGAACGTGTAGTCGTCGTAGCGGTCGGGCAGCGTGCGCAGATAGCCGTCGGCGTAGACCGGGAGCATCCCGCCGACCCTGCCGCGGTAGGCGGGCAGGTCGAGCGGACGGATCGTGTACGCGTCGAGGAACAGCCCGCCGGCGCCCGTGTTGCGCAGGGCGACGAGCGTGCCGGCGCGCTCGACAGGCTCGAACTGCCGTCCGTAGGCGAAGTTGAACGTCACCGGCTCGCGCACGACGACGACGTTCTCCTCGGCACGCGTCAACACGATGACGAGCCCGCCGATCACGATCAGCGCGGCCAGCGCGGCCGCGGCGAGGCGAACGACGAGCGAGCGCGGGGCGAGCAGCTGGATGAGCGTCGGGCCGTACTCGGCCTTGATCGCGGGCACCGACCCATTCTGACGGCTGGACATCTGATCGACGCCCGGACCCCGCCGGACCGGTACCCGCAGCGCCGCAGCCGATACCTGCAGCAGTGAGAGGGAGATGGCACCGACGAGTCCTCCATATGACCGCAGGCCGATTCATTACGACAGCGTTCGCCGTCGCCTGTGGATCTTCGGTCAGCGCTGCCATCACGGGGCGACGGGCACGATCCTGACCTTCTGGGGCGCCGTCGGCATCGCGCTGATGGCGCACGACTGGAAGGACCGCTCGCGCTGGTTCGCGCGCGGCTGGCAGGACGACTGAGCGTTTCGGCTGCCGCGCGGGGCGCCGCCGGAACCGGAGGCGACCGTCACTCGCCGATCGAGAACATCGTCTCCAGGTCGTGACGCGAGAACGCCTCGAAGGCGACCATCGTGTGCGTGCGTGCGACGCCCTGCATCGACGAGATCTGGCTCGTCACGACGCTCGCGAGATCCTCGTGGCGCTTGACGTGCACGATGCAGACGAAGTCCCATTCACCGGTCACCGAGTACGCCTCGCGAACGCCGTCGACCCCGGCCAGCGATCCGCCGAGCGTGGCCATCACGTCCCGTTCGGCCTCCACGAGCACGATCGCATGCGTCATCCCTCGCCCCCCTGTTCGTTGTCGTTGCGCTGCGCGGCGAGCTCCCGCGCGAGCTCGAAGCCGACCGACACGCCGACGAGCATCCCCAGCCGCGTCTCCTCCTCGATCAGCGTCTGCACGGCGGCGAGGCGCTCGGCCGGGTCGTCGGTCGCGCTGGCGGCCGCGAGCTGCGTCTCGTGGGCCGCGTCGAACCAACCGCCCGCCTGCAGTGCCGCGCCGAGCACGGCCTGCAGGCCGGGCGCGGCGTGCGTGACGATCTCCTGGGCGTGCCCGAAGCGCTCCGGATCGGACAGCGCCGCGACGGCGCTGTCGACCTCCTCGGCGCTGTAGCGCGTCTCGCTCATGCTTGCGACCGCCGCGCGGCGACGAGGCCGAGCCCCGCCACGGTGCCGAACGCTGCGCCGAACAGGCCGGCGTATGCGCTGCCCTGCGACAGCAGCGGCACGAGCACGAGCACCGCCGCGATGACGAGCACGCCGAGCAGGTCGGCGCCGTCCTCGCCCTCGTCGCGCTGGCGCGCCAGCAGGACCGGGACGAGCCACGCGCAGAGCAGGCCCAGCCCGGCCGCGTGCGTGCCGAAGACGAGTCCGTCGGGATCGACGGCGACCGCTGCGGCCAGCGCGCCGGGCCCGCACAGCAGGAAGATCGCGACGACGGCGATCGCGCCGTGGCGGCGCTCGATCAGCCAGCCGAACAGGCCGAGGCCGACGACGGCCGCGAATTGCGCCGCGGTGCCGTCGTTGAGCAGCGACGCCGTGAGGTAGCGCCATGGATCGCCGTCCAGCGCGGTCAGCCCGAGGTCCTCGCTGGCGTAGAAGGCCAGCGACAGCCAGAGTCCGAACGACAGCGCGACGAGCGTGATCGTCGCGTACGGGCGGCCCTGTCGCTCCTCGCCGATGCCGGGGATCTCGCCGGCGCGCAGCTTGCCCAGCCGCGGCGTCGCGCGCTTGGCTGCGCGCGCGGGCTTCGCGCGACCGCTGCCACCACCGTCCGCCCCCGCGCGCGAGCGCATGCCACGGCGGCCCGTGCGCGGCGGCGACTTGGCCGGCGTGCCGGGACGATCGATGTTCGGCGCGCGCTTGCGCAGCCTCGTCCCGCAGTACGGGCACTCCGTGATGTAGGGACTGACCTCGGCCTGGCAGTTCTTGCAGACGACGAAGAGGTCGGGGGACGACATGGGTCGATTCTAGGGACCTGCCGCAGGCGGCTGTCGACCTCGCCGCCGCGCTACAGCGAGGTCGCCGTGATGATCTCCGCCATGACCTCGGTGAGGTCCTCGTTGGCCTCGTAGACGACGAGCTGCCGCGCGGCGCCGTTGCCGCGCTCGAGCAGGTCCCTGATGCCATCCAGCGCACCGGCGCCGCCAAGCTGCTGGGCGTGCGGCTCCAGGCGCTCGAGCAGGCGCCTGGTGAGCGTCCTCGTCGAGACGCGATCGCTGGAGGGCAGGTCGACGATCTCGCCCTCGAGGCCGTGCCGCGCCGCCAGCCACTTGTTCTCGTCGAGCATCTGCCACGGATAGTCGGCGAGCTGCGTGCCGGCCTCATAGTGCTCGGCGAGCTCGTGGACCATCGCCTGGATCAGCGCCGTCAGCGCGACCGAGTGCTCGAGCCGCGTCTGCGAGTCGCAGACGCGGATCTCGACGGTGCCGAGATTCGGATGCGGGCGCACGTCGTACCAGAGGTAGGTGTAGTCCTCCATCACGCCGCTTGCGACCATGAATGCGACCTGGCGCTTCCAGTCGGCCCAGTCGGCGTAGCTGGGCGGCATGCCGACGCGCGGAAACTGCCGGAAGATCGGCGTGCGCGTCGACAGCAGGCCCGTCCGGTCGCCGCGCCAGAACGGCGAGTTGGCGCTCAGCGCCAGCAGCACCGGGACGTGCACGCGCATCCCGTTGGCGACGTGGATCGCCTTGTCGGCGTCGTCGATGCCGACGTGCACGTGCATACCGAAGATCAGCTCCTGGCGCGCGACGAAGCGCAGCGCCGAGATGAGGTCGCGGTAGCGCGGCCGCGCGACGATCCGCTGGTCCTCCCACATCGCGAACGGGTGCGTGCCTGCCGAGCCGATCGTCAGGCCGCGCGCGCCGGCCGTCTCGCGCACGCTGCGGCGCAGCGAGCGCAGCTGCTCGTCGGCCTCGCTGACGTCGGCGCAGGGCTTCGTCGCGATCTCCAGCACGGACTCCATCAGCTCGGGCTTGATCTCGCCGTCGGAGCGCTCGATGTCGGCGGAGGCGTCGGCGTCCTCGAGCAGCGACTCGATCGCGTTGACGAGCGCGTAGCTCGACGCGTCGACGATCATCAGCTCCTCCTCGACGCCGACCGTGTAGCTCGCCCCGGTGAAGTTCGCGCCCATCTGGGCGGGAGCGTACCCGTCGCCAGCCACGAGCGACCGCGTCTGCGCCGGCGTGCGCGCGACTTTGCATCGATTCTGCAACGCCACGTTCATCGCAACCGCAGGCCGCCTACGGTGAGGCGCGATGTCCATGCGCGGCAACAACGGAGCCGGCCTCTCCCGGCGTCCGCGATGAGACGGCGGCGTCGCCCTGCGACCTGGCTGGCTGTTGCGCTGCTCGCCGCAGCGATCTTCGGGGCCGGCGCGTACGAGCGCGCGAGCGGCCCGAGCGCCGGCGATCAGTCCGCGTCGTCTGCGATCGACACCGTGGTGCGGGTCGTCGACGGGGACACCGTCGTGCTGCGTTCGGCCGGCCGCAGCAGGCTGATCGGAGTCGACACGCCCGAGGTCTTCGGACGCCGCGAGTGCTTCGGTGCCGAGGCGTCGCAGTTCGCGAAGCGGACGCTGCGGCCGGGTCTGCGGGTCGGGGTCGAGCGCGATGCCGAGCCGCACGACCGCTACGGGCGCAGCCTCGTCTACCTGACCCTCCCGGACGGGCGGTCGTTCAACGAGCTGCTCGTCGGCAAGGGGCTCGCGGTGCCGCTGACGATCGCACCGAACGTGCGCTACGCCGAGCGATTTCGCGAGCTCGCCGACCGCGCCCGCGACGTGCGGGAAGGTCTCTGGTCGCCCGACACGTGCGACGGCGACGGCGATCGAGCGCGCTGACGCGCGCTGCGATCGACGCCGGCACCCTCTGCGTCGCTGCTGATGACAGGCGCGTCCGAGCGGGCCAGATCCCTACCCCGCCGGCCACGACGTCATGCGGGCTGTGCCGCAGTCCCTGGCGCGATGCACGCGAGAACGGTCGGGGCCTGGTCGGCATGCTGAGCGTCGGCGATGTCGGCTACTCTGGCGTAACGGATGGCAACCAGGATGCGCCAGTCCCTCGACGAGTTCGAGCGGGCATTCGTCGAGGAGACCCAGTCCGATCGCGTGCGGCGCGAGTCGCTGCGGCGCAAGGCCGTCCTGCGCTCCCAGCAGCGCAGCCTCGAGAAGGTCCACAAGCGCGGCACGGCGCGCTACCTCATGCTCGTGCTGATGATCATCGCGACGGCCGTCGTCGTGACGATCGTGATGTTCCAGTCGCTCGCCTACGTGATGGGCTGACGCCCGGCGGGCAGCGCAGGCCGCCGGCTCAGGTGCTGAGCTTGCGCAGCTCGGCTTCGACGTCGCCGCCGGCCGTCACCTGCCCGCGCTCGGCCTGGATCTCGAGGTAGACCTCTTTGCGGAACACGGGGATCTCACGCGGCGCCTGGATGCCGATCCGGACCTTCTCGCCCATGATCGACAGCACCGAGATCTCGATCTCGTCGCCGATCATGATGCTCTGATTGGACTTGCGTGTCAGCACCAGCATGGGTGGCCACCCTCCTTGTCGCCGCGCCAACTCAAGCAGGTCCGCTGGGCAAAGGCAACCGACGGGCGGGCCCGGACCGTGATCGGCGTGACGGCGATCATGCCAGATGGGCGACGCGGCCGGTTCTTGTAAGGTCCGCGCCCATGGCACGACGCTCTTTGCGCCCTCATCTCAACCAGATTCGCGGCTGGGTCCGCCAGGGTCGCACCGACGCCTGGATCGCCCATCAGCTCGAAGCAACGGTTCAGCAGATCGAGACCTTCAAGAAGGACAACGACCTTGCGCCCGCCGATCCGGAGAACGGAGAGGCGGTCGGCGCGGACTTCGACGACGAGATCGACCTGCGCGCGGAGGACGACGCGCTCGTCGCCGCCGAGCTCGAAGCGGCGGAAGCGCGCCGCGTCGAGGAGGAGGCCGCGCGCGCGCTGCAGGACGCCGAGGAGGCCGCCCGCAAGGCTGCGGCCGGCGAGGACGCCGACGATGGCGACGGTGACGCCAAGCCGGCTCCGCGCCGTCGCGGCAGGCGCGGTGGGCGCGGACGCGCACGGACGTCCAGCGGTCCGCTGGAAGGGACCTTCGACCACGGCGAGGAGGGCTACGGCCTGTGGCTGGACCCCGCCGTCAGCGACAACCCGGTCTACGCCGAGCACTGGGCCGGTCACCGGCCCGTCGAAGTCGCGATCGAGGAGGACCAGATCGTGATCCGCCGCGCGGGCGGCGACAGCGAGAGCTGAGCGACCGCAGGCAGCGAGCGCTCAACGGGCGCGTCGATCAGAGCTCCGTGCGGCGACCTCCGGCGAAGTCGCGCGCATCGCGCAGGTAGCGCAGGAACGCCGCGTCGGCGACCGTGCGCGCGTCCCATGCCCAGGGCGCGTCGGGTGCGACCGCGGCGGCGAGGTCGGTGCACCAGTCGGTCCCCTCGTCATAGAGCGCGGCCAACTCGTCGGTCGTGAACGTGCCGCCCAGGCGACGACGCAGCTCGGCCTCGATGCGGCTCACGACGCGCTCCAGGGCGCGACGCTGATCGGGCGGCGCGCCCGCCAGCCGCCGTTCGCCCTCGCGCCACTGACCGAGTGCCGTCTCGAAGCTCGTCGCCACCGCTGGCAGGCTACCCAGCGCTGTTTGGCTGCGGAGGTTTCGTCCGACACCGCTTGTTGGCGAGTTCTGACACCGCCGGGCACGTGTCGGCGCCGCGGATGTTGGTTTGCGTCGACACCGCTTCCGCGCCCGACGGGTGTCAGGTTGTCCGCTGCTTTGTGGCTTGGGCCAGACGGTAGGAGTCGGTGCCGGTCTCGAGGATGGTGCCGCCGAAGGTGAGTCGGTCGACGATGGCTGCGCATAGCCGGGGGTCGGTGAAGGTCTTGGTCCAGCCGCCGAAGGACTCATTGGACGCGATCGCGACCGAGGCCTTCTCCTCACGCTCGGTGAGGACCTGGAATAGGAGTTCCGCGCCGCGGCGGTCGAGTTGCATGTAGCCGAGTTCGTCGATGCACAGCAGGTCGACGCGGCCGTAGCGGGCGATGGTCTTCGCCGGCGTCATCTCGTCGGCGGCCTCGACGAGCTCGTTGGCAAGCTGGGTCGCCAGGGTGTACTTGACCCGGTAGCCGGTCATGGCGGCCTCGGTGCCGAGTGCGATCAGCAGATGGGACTTGCCGGTGCCGGAGTCCCCGATCAGACACAGCGGCTGTCCCTTCTGGACCCATTCGCACTTGGCGAGGGTGTGGATCACGGCGGGATCGATGTTGGGGTTGGCGTCGAAGTCGAAGGCCCGCAGGGACTTCTCGCGGGGGAACTTGGCGGCCTTGATCCGGCGTTCGGACCGGCGTCGGGCGCGATCGTCGCACTCGGCAAGCAATAGTTCGGCGAGGAACCCGCGGTAAGACATCTGCTCACGCCCTGCCCGGTCGGCGTAGTCGGTGAAGGAGTTGCGGATGGTGGGCATTCGCAGCATCCGGCACGCTTGGTCGATCGCGGCGTCGGCTGCTTCTTCGGTCATTCCACGGCGCTTGGTGGTCACGGTGCGGCTCCTTCGTTCGGGGTGTCACGTCGGCTGGCCAACAGCTGGTCGTACTTCTCCACGCTCGGCAGCGGCCGAGTGTCGGCCGAGATGTGGGCGCGGAGCCGGCGCTCGGTCAGCGATCGCACGGCAGGGATCTCGCCTTCTCCGCGTGCCCTGTCGCCGCTCATCAGGGACTGGTGGTCCGCTGTCGTGTCGTCGGCTCCGCCATCTGCTGTGTCGTTGTACTTGCGCGCTTCCAACGCGACAGCGTCCGCGGTGAGCGCGCCTGCACGCAGCGCCGTCGCGAGTCCGGCGACGACGTGGTCGTGTGGAAGGTGCCGGTGCAGCATCAGGACCTCGATGAGGGCACGGGTGCCGTCGGCGTCACCGTGGGCCTTGCAGGCCGCGGCCCACCAGGCGTCGTGAACGGGCGTGAACCGCCCGGATGCCCTGGCCTGCTCCAGCGCTGTCGCACCGGGTAGCGCGCCCGGTTTGCGGAGGAGGACCTCGAGATAGTGGTCCAGGTCGACCCGGGTCGAGCCCTTGGTCATGAGCCGTTCGTGGCGGGCGATCTCGGTCCTGCCGTCGAACACGACCAGGTCGCTGGCGTTCAGGAGCACCCGGGCTTGACGGCTGACCATGCGCGCGGGCACGGAGTACTTGTTCATCCGGACCGTGACCTGGGCGTACCTGTCCACGCGCGGGGTGAACCAGCGGCCGGTCTCGAACGGCTCGGTCGGAAGGGGCGCGAGGAGTGGCTGCTCGGTGGCGAAGTGTTCCCCGACCGTGCGGGCGCGGGACCCGATCCGCCGGGCATCGTCGGCTTCGTCCCAGGCGTCGACCATAGCGTTGAGCTCGTCTAGGGAGTCGACCTCGGGGATAGGGACGAGGTGGTTGCGTCGGAACCAGCCGATCTGCCCCTCGACGCCGCCCTTCTCGTGCGCACCTTGGATTCCGGGCTGGCAATAGAAGGCTTCGATGCCGTAGTGGGAACGGACGGCGGTCCACCTGTCGGCCTCGACCCGCCGGCGGGAGAACCCGATCACGCTCGCGACGGCGGCCTTGAGGTTGTCGTAGCGGATCTTCCCGGTCGGCACCCCGCCGAGCACGTTGAAGGCGTGGACGTGACCCTCGAAAAAGGCTTCCTGCCCAGCCGAGGCACTGACCCTGTGCACGCCTTGCCCGAGTAGGAGAGCCGAAGGCTGAACAGCGCGCAGGTTACGAGCTCGCCGCGCAGGCGGATGGCGACGTCGCCGAAGTCAACCTCGGCCTCGCGGCCCGGGAGGTGCTCTTGCGGGATGAACGCGTTGGCAGGTTCCCGTCCGACCTCGACGCGAATCTCACGGCGTCGGGTGGCGACGTACTCGCGGACCATCCAGTACGACACCACCCCGGCCCCGTCATGTTCGTCAAGCAGTCGATCGAAGATCCGCTTCGCCGTGTGTCGCTGCTTCCGCGGCGCGTCGACGTCCGAGCGCAGCCAGTCGTCGATCACCACTCGATACGCGTCAAGCCGTGAGCCGCGTTTGGACGGTTGCTTTCTCTCCTTCGGCCATGCAGATTCCAGCGCCGCTGTCACGGTTCGGAAGCCGACGCCGTGCTTGCGCTACAGCGCGCGGTTGGACATCCCAGATCGGGCATCCCGTCGGATCGCCGCGTACAGGTCGACCCGGGAACGCGGCTGCGTCATCGGTGGCACTCCTGACGTGAGCACGCCGTGGGCACGACTTTTGGCACCGGGCCACCGCCCGGGAACGGTGACCGCATGCGACCACAGCCCGGAATCACTGGCCCTACCGAGGTGCCTGGTCATGTGCTGCGCAGGGCTTCGGTGGGCGGTACTGAGTCGGCCCGGAGTGCGGGGTACGACCGACGACGGAGCCGATGAGCAGCGAGTAGGCCAGGTCGAGTCCCACTGAAGCCCAGGTCAGTACGACGGCCCGGCCTTGCGTGGTGACGAAGACGTTGGTGACGAGCAGGCCCAGGATCAGGCCATTGATGCCGCCGACGACATCAACCTCGACACTACCTGTCCGCCCCGTGTCCCTGGCGCGACGAAGATCTGCTTGCGCGGTGCCTAATCGGTCTTCCCGCACCACCTCGCGGGCCCCTCAGTGTTCGCTGCTGAAGAACCGTAGCAACAGCCGGCCGACGATCTGCGGGTCGACGACGTGATCCGGCCCCTCGAGGGTCTCCCGTTGAGCGTGGGGTAGGAGGTCTGCAAGCTCGTCGGCTGCGCGGTCGAAGAAGTCCGAGGGCAGGCCTGCCATGTAGGGGACCGTGATCGGTCCTCCGGTGGTGACCAGGACCGGTTGGGTGACCGTTGCCAGTCGATCGGCCGGCAACTGGTAGTGGTTGAGGAAGAGGCTGTCGTGGACCAGCGTGGGCGCGAGGGCGACCGAATCCGCCCAATGCGCCGTCTGCTTGCCTGCCGCTTTCCTGGCCGCGATGTTGTCGTCGGAGGCGCCGGTCATGCGCATGAACAGTTCGAGAACCTCCTCGTCTCGCCCGGCGTCGAAGGCGCGTCGGGTGTCCGCGACGTACTCCTCGAATCGCGGGCGTATGTCGTCCCCGACCGCGTAGGGCACCTCCCACACGGCGATCGTGTCGATGGCTGACCCGGCCGCGGCGGCTTCCAGCGCCAGAGCGCCACCAGAGGACGCCCCGAACAGGTGTGCCGAGCCGCCCGCCTCCGCGATCAACGCATCCAGGTCCTCGATCTCCCTTTCCACGGCGTAGGGCTCGGTGAAGCCGCTCGCGCCGCGTCCCCGACGGGCATAGTTGTAAACCGTGAAGTGCTCGGCGAGAGCAGGTATCAAGGGAGCGTTCTCGGCTCCGTCGTCCTGTGCGCCGCCTACCAGGACGACAGCCGGGCCGCTTCCCTTCCGGTCGTAGGCGATGGTGGTGCCATCGTTTGATGTCACGCGAAAGGCCATCTCGTTCATCTCACATCTCCGTTCGAGAGGTTTGTCTCAGCGCCTGAGCAGCGTGCCGACGACGGCCTCGGTGCGCGACCACCGCACCCTTGCGATCACGGCCGCCACGACGAGAAGGGCGAGCGGCAGCCAAGGGCTCTGCTCGAGCACGAACTGATCGGTGATGACAGCACCGGTCAGCAATGCCGCCAACCCGAGACTGGCCAGGCCCGCCAGAGCCGGGATCAGAAGTCCAACCCCTCCCGCGACCTCCAGCGCTCCGACCAGGTACCGGAGCCACTGGCCAGCCCCGATGTCGGCGAACATGTCCACCATGACCGGGTCGCCGGCGAGCTTCGAGATTCCGCCGCCGGCGATGATCGCCGCTAGCACGCCTTGCAGAATCCAGACCCCGATGCTGCTCGCCCGCCCGGGCGTGTGCGCAACGGTTTCCGAGCTGTTCTTGAGGATGGTGCTCATTCGGCTCTCCTTGCCGCGTCCGGGCCTGGGCGGCTAGTCAAGTTTGGTTACTCGGCCAAAGTAAACGAGGAGGAGCGTCTAGTCAAGATTGATTAGGGGACCGTTCGCCACGAACCCGGATCATCGGCCATGGTGTAGGCGCCCTCAGCCAGTCGTTTGCTCAGGCTCTTCGCCCACTCCAGTTCGGTGCGTGCATGTCCCGCCCACAGTTCGGCCTGATCGCGGACGTGTTCGGGAATGTCGGGGTTCGGGTGCTCCCGCCACTTGGCCTGCTCTACGAGCTCCGCTTCCAGGCGCGCGACCCGCTCGTTGACGTGCGCGATGGCATCTGTCCTGGTCAGCATGGGCAACATGGCGATCGACGCGTTGAGCATGGTGGGGTCATGGGTGCGCCGCAGACCGTCGCGGACCAGTTCGACTATCTCGTCACGTCCCCGAGCTGTCACGCGGTACAGAACGCGCTCCGGCCCGGAGTTGCCCGGCTCGGCGTGTTCGGTGAGGAGGCCATCAGCCGCCGCCTTCTTCAGCGCGTGATAAATCGAGCCGGGCTTGATCTTGGCCCACATCTCCGCACGCCAGCTCTGCAGCTCGGACCGCACCTGGTAGCCATGCGCGCCGCCGGAGAGGTGCACGCTACCGAGTACCAGGAGCTTCGTCGCCGACATGCGCCCACCTCCGCTCAATCTGCTCGGACTCGCTCCGCTTGCGCGCCCGCCAGGGTGGTGTCAACTCCCACCCACACTAGGGTGCCCTCCTGGTCCGGGTGGTGTCAGCACTGACCTACAAACGGTGCTGGTGGAGACCTCCAAAGCCAGCCTGTTCGCGGCCACTACTTCTCGCGGTCCAGGCCGCGGACGACGTAGGCGCGCTCGTCGGGCTTGACCATGCCCAGCCGGCGCGCCTCGGTCTCGACGCTGCCGCGGCTGCGCAGCTCGCGCGTGCGCTTGACGAGCTCGGCGTGCTCGCGCTGCAGCTGCGCGACCTCGCCGTGCTTCGTGCGCGCCTCCTGCCAGGTGGAGACGTATGTCCGCATCGGGTTGATGTAGAGGTACACGAGCAGGACCGCCACGAACAGCAGCGCGAGCCGCCCGATCCGGTCCCAGCGCACACGCGGCGCGAAGTCGTTCATCGACTCGTCGTTCGGTCCTCGCCAGCCTACTCCTGCCCCTGGGCGCGGCCGCCCAGCGCCGGATGGGTGGGGTCGCGCTCAGCCGCGCAGGACGCTGCGCCCCGGGAACTCCGCGGCGTCCCCGAGCGCCTCTTCGATGCGCAGCAGCTGGTTGTACTTCGCGACGCGATCTGACCGCGAGGGGGCGCCCGTCTTGATCTGGCCGCAGCCGGTCGCGACGGCGAGGTCGGCGATCGTCGTGTCCTCGGTCTCGCCGGAGCGGTGCGACATGACCGCCGTGTAGCCGGCCGCGCGCGCGGTCGCGATCGCGTCGAGCGTCTCGGTCAGCGTGCCGATCTGGTTGACCTTGACGAGGATCGAGTTGCCGACGCCGGCGGCGATGCCGCGCGTCAGGCGCTGCGTGTTCGTCACGAAGAGGTCGTCGCCGACGAGCTGGACGCGATCGCCGATCGCCTCGGTCAGCGTCTTCCAGCCGTCCCAGTCGTTCTCGTCCATGCCGTCCTCGATCGAGACGATCGGGTAGCGCGCGCAGAGATCGGCCCAGTAGGCGGCGAGCTCGCCGGGCGCCAGCGAGCGGCCCTCGTGCTCGAGCACGTACGCGCCGCCCTCGTAGATCTCGCTCGTCGCGGGATCGAGCGCGATGAAGACGTCCTCGCCGGGCTGGTAGCCGGCCGACTCGATGCCCCTGACGAGCATCTGCAGCGCCTCCTCGTTGGAGCCCAGATCGGGCGCGAAGCCGCCCTCGTCGCCGCCCGCCGTCCCGAGGCCGGCGTCGTGCAGCGTCCTCTTCAGCGCGTGGAAGACCTCGGCACCGATCCGCAGGCATTCGGAGAACGAGGCCGCGCCGGCCGGCATGACCATGAACTCCTGGAAGTCGACCTTGTTGTCGGCATGCGCGCCGCCGTTGAGGACGTTCATCATCGGCACGGGCAGGATCCGCGCGTCATCCCCGCCGAGGTGGCGCCAGAGCGCGACGCCGGCGTCGGCGGCGGCGGCATGGGCGACCGCCAGCGAGACGCCGAGGATCGCGTTCGCGCCCAGGCGCGACTTGTTGGCCGTCCCGTCGAGCTCGATCAACGCGCCGTCCAGGCCGGCCTGGTCGCCCGCGTCGCGGCCGCTGACCGCTTCGGCGATCTCACCGTTGACGTTCGCGACCGCGGTCAGGACGCCCTTGCCGGCATACGCGTCGCCGCCGTCGCGCAGCTCCGTGGCCTCGAACTCCCCGGTCGAGGCGCCCGACGGGACGGCCGCGCGCCCCGTCGCGCCCGAGCGCAGCGCGACGTCGACCTCGACGGTGGGGTTGCCGCGGCTGTCGAGGATCTGGCGGGCGTGGACGCGTTCGATCGTGCTCATGGGTCTCCTTGGGATTCGCTCAGACGGTCGCGGAACCGCTGCGCGGCGGCGCGCAGGGCAAGCTCGGGATCGACGCGCAGACGGCGCGCCTCGTCGACGGCGTGAAACAGCCGCTCGCCGACCTGCTCGAAGGCGGCGGCGCGATCGTTCGCGATCGTGGCGGAGCCCTGCGCGTCCGGGGGGCGCTCGATCAGGCCGGCCGTCGCCGCGCGGCGCTGGAGCTTGCGCGCGTACAGCAGCGCCGGCAGGTTCTCCGGCACCTCGCCGAAGATCCCCGGCTCGCGGCCGGCCTCGCCGGACTTGATCTGATCCCAGTTGCGCAGCACCTCACCGGCGCTGTCGGCCTCCACGTCGCCGAAGACGTGCGGATGGCGGCGGATCAGCTTCTGGCGGCAGTGCTCGGCGACGGCACCGAGATCGCCCGCGCCGCGCTCTTCCAGCAGCAGCGCGAGGAAGTGGACCTGGAAGAGCACGTCGCCGAGCTCGTCGAGCAGCTTGGCGTCGTCGCCGGCGTTCGCGGCGTCGGCGAGCTCGTAGGCCTCCTCGACGGTGTGCGGCACGATCGAGCGCTCGTCCTGCTCGCGGTCCCACGGGCACTCCACCCGCAGGCGGCGCGTGAGCGCGTCGAGGCGCGCGATCGCGTCGCTGATCTCAGACGAGGGGCTGGCGGACACGGCCGCGAAGCGTAGTGGTCCGTCCGGGACCACTACGGCCAGCGAGATCGTGAGCGACCAGGGCCGCGCTCGTCAGTTCGCCGGCGGCGCCTGCGGCGGGGCCTGCGCGCCGCCCGGAGCCGCGGTGTTCGTCTCCGGCGGCGGCGCGTTCTTGCACTGCGCCATGACGTAGGCGTCGGCGCAGTTCGTGCGCTCCTTCCACTTCTTGCGCAGCGCCTCGTTGAACTCGTCGTCGGCCTTCTGCTTGTTCGTCGCGTCGAGCTGCTGCTTGATCGCCGGCTCGGCCTCCTTCAGCGTCTGCTGCTTGGCGGCGACGATCTTCTGGACCTGGAAGACGTAGTGGCCGAACTGCGTCTGGACCGGACCGGTCAGCACACCGCGGTCGGCGCCGAAGATCGCGTCGTCGAAGGACTTCTCCTGCGTGCCCTTGGCGATGCCCAGCAGCGAGCCGCCCTGGTCCTTGGAGGCCTGGTCGATCGAGAAGCGCTTGGCCACCGTCGACCAGCTCTGGCCGTTGCTCAGCGCCTGCTTGGCGCGGTCGGCCTCGGCCTCGGTCTTCGTGAGGATCACGCGCAGGTCACGCGTGGCGGGCGTCGCGAAGCGCGCCTTGTTCTCGTTGTAGAAGTCCGCCACGGCCTTGTCGGTGACCTCGACGGCGCCCTCGACGGCCTTCTCGCGCAGCTTCCTGTAGACGGTGTTGAAGCGGACCTGGAACTTCGCGTCGGCGAGCGTCATCCCGGACGTCTTGAGGAACTCCTGGAAGTCCTTCTCCTCGGGGAAGGACTGCTTCTTGGCGTCCTCGAAGTCCTTGTCGGCCTCGGCGGCCGAGATCCTCACGCCTTGGTCGTCAGCCTCTCCGTCGACCCACTTCTCGAGCACGAGGAACTGCATGACCTGCTCGCGCAACCCCTCGAACTCCTGCCTGCACTGGGTCTTGAACTGCGCGTCGGTCGGCGACGGCTGGCCCTTGGCCGGCTTGGGCGCGGTCTTCTTCTTGTTCGCCACGCAGGCGGCGAACTCCGGCGGCGAGTAGGCAACCCGCTCGGAGCCCTGCGGCTGGCTCGTCGACGCGGCGATGTTCAGCCAGCGCGCGAACTCGGTGCGCGGGATCGTCTCGCCGCCGATGCTTGCGACGGAGTTGCCGGGGACGGAGTTCCCGCACGCCGCGAGGATGATCGCGGCCACAAAAAAGGCGCCAAGCGCCGCAAACGAACGAAGGATCTTAGTCACAGTCGGGCCGATCCTAGCGAACGTGCGCACGCCACGGCGCCGATCGCGGCGGCTTCATGCAACCTCAATACGAGCAGGTCTTTCAGGCGGCATCGCGGGTCACCGCCAGCAGCGCGTCGGCGGCGCGCACCACCGCCGGAAAGCGCTCCTGCGGATCGTCGGAGACGCGGACCGAGAGCTGGCTCTTGCCGGACTCGTACAGCGCGCCCGGGATCTCCGCGCGCAGCCGCTTGGCACGCACGGAGTCGAGCTCGATCGGCGTCACGGCAAGGCGCCCGCCGCGAAAGCTGACCGCCGTCGCGCCGGCCTGGCCGAGCTTGATGCGCGCGCGCTGCAGGTCGATCAGGTTCGAGAGCGGCTGCGGCAGCTCGCCGAAGCGATCGGCCAGCTCCTCGCGCAGCAGCTCGAGGTCGGCGACGTCGACCGCGCCCGCGATGCGCCGGTGCACGTCGATCTTCGCCTGCTCGTAGGGGATGTAGTCGGCCGGCACGTAGGCGTCGACGTTGACGTCCATCCGCACGGGCTCGGCCATCTCGGCGGCGCCCTCCCCGCCCTCGGCCGCCTCGGCCGCGGCGACCGCCTCGTCGAGCATCTGCATGTACAGCTCGAAGCCGAGCGCCGCGACGTGGCCGGACTGCTCGTCGCCGAGCAGGTTGCCGGCACCGCGCAGCTCGAGGTCGCGCATCGCGATCTTGAAGCCGGCGCCGAGCTCGGTGTAGTCGCTCAGCGCCGCGAGCCGGTGCGACGCCTCGACGGTCAGCGCCGCGGCGCTCGCGTACAGCAGGTAGGCGTAGGCGCGCTCGCGCGAGCGCCCGACGCGCCCGCGGATCTGGTAGAGCTGCGACAGGCCGAAGACGTCGGCGCGGTCGACGATCAGCGTGTTCGCCTGCGGGATGTCGATGCCCGACTCGATGATGCTCGTGCAGACGAGCACGTCGGCCTCGCCGCGCAGGAAGGTCAGCATCCGATCCTCGAGCTCGTGCTCGTCCATCTGGCCGTGCGCGACCTCGAAGCGCATCTGCGGGCACAGGCCGCGCAGGCGCTCGGCCGTCTCGTCGATCGTCTCGACGCGGTTGTGCAGGAAGAAGGCCTGGCCGCCGCGCGCGTGCTCGCGCAGCAGCGCCTGCCTGACGACCTCCTCGTCGTACTCGCCGACGTAGGTCTTGATCGGCCGCCGGCCCTCGGGCGGGGTGTTGATGACCGAGATGTCGCGCAGCCCGGCGAGCGACATCTGCAGCGTGCGCGGGATCGGCGTCGCGCTCATCGAGAGGACGTCGACGCGCAGCTTGAGCTGGCGCAGCAGCTCCTTCTGCTTGACGCCGAAGCGCTGCTCCTCGTCGACGATGATCAGGCCGAGGTCCTTCGCGCGCACGTCGCGGCTGAGGATCCGGTGGGTGCCGACGAGGATGTCGACCGCGCCCTTCTGGAAGCCCTCGATCGCCTGCTTCTGATCGGCGGCGGAGCGAAAGCGGCTGACGTGCTCGATCGTGAACGGGTAGTCCTTCAGCCGCTCGGCGAACGTCCCGTAGTGCTGCTGGGCGAGGATCGTCGTCGGCACGAGCATGAGCACCTGCTTGCCGGCGTCGGCGGCCTTGAAGGCGGCGCGCAGCGCGACCTCGGTCTTGCCGAAGCCGACGTCGCCGCAGATCAGCCGGTCCATCGGGCGCTCGGCCTCCATGTCGCCCTTGACGAGCTCGATCGCCTCGGCCTGGTCGGCGGTCTCGTTGTACGGGAAGGCGGCCTCGAACTCGCGCAGCCAGTCCGAGTCGGGCGGGTAGGAGAGGCCGGTGCGCCGACGCCGCTCGGCGTAGAGGTTCAGCAGCTCGCCGGCGAGCTCCTGGGCGGCGCGGCGGGCGCGCGCCTTGAGCCGGTCCCAGGCCCTGCCGCCGAGCTTGGACAGCGGCGGATGCGCGCCGCCCGCGCCGACGTAGCGGCTGATCTTCGCGAGCTGGTCGGAGGGCACGAAGACGCGATCGTCGCCCTGGTACTCGAGGTACAGGTAGTCGCGCGTGACGTCCGCGACGGTCTTCGTCTCGAAGCCGGCGAAGCGCGCCAGGCCGTGGTCCTCGTGGACGACGATGTCACCCGTGCGCAGGTCGGCGAACGAGCGCAGCGCGCCGCGCCGGCCGGCGCCGGACGCGCGAGAACCGCGCCCACCGGCGATGTTCCGCTCGCGACGACGCCGGAAGAGCCGGTGCTCGGGCAGGATCGCGAGCTTCAGGCCGGCGGCGATGAAGCCGTCGCGCAGGTTGACGTGCGCGAAGCGCAGCGGGTGCTCGTGGTCCCAGCCGACGCCGCCGTCGCCCTCGCCGAGCCACGACGACTTCAGCCGCGCGAGGTTGTACGCCGCGCGCTCGCCCTCGCTGCGCTGCGGCCAGGTGACGACCGTGCGGTAGCCGGAGCGGACGAGCTTCTCGAGCTCGGGCTCGGCCTCCTTCAGCGAGCGCGCCGCGAGGTCGGGCGCCTGGGAGCGGAACTGGAGCGGCTGGTCGGCGTCATGCGAGGACAGGCGGGCGTGCGCGCGGGCGTCGAGTGCGGCGCTGACCTGCTCGGGCGGGACGTACAGCTGGTGCGCGTCGGCGTCGTGGAAGGCGGCGCAGACGTCCTGCCAGTGGTCGGCGAGCGCGGGTGAGATCTCCTCCTCGGCCGCGATCAGGACGGCGGCGTCGGGCGCGAGGTCGAGGAACGCGGCGAAGCGCTCGACCGGCAGCAGCTCGGCGATGTCCGGGAGCGAGTCCGCGTCGGGGGTTCCCGGCTCGACCTCTGCTCGCCCGGCCGCCGGTACCCGGCCCGTCGGCCCTTCTCGGAACTCCAGCGCCGCCATCTCCGCGAGCTCGCGATGCTCGACCGCGAGCTCGGCCGCGGGCGCGATCTCGACCTCCTGCGCGTCGCCGAGCGAGCGCTGCGTGAACGTCGAGAACCAGCGCAGCGACTCGATCTCGATGTCGAACAGGTCGACTCGCACGGCGCGGTCCTCGGTCGCCGGGTAGATGTCCAGCAGCCCGCCGCGGACGGCGAACTGGCCGCGGTCGTCGACCTGGTCGACGCGCTGGTAGCCGGCGGCGACGAGCTCGGCCATGCACTCGTCGAGGTCGAGCAGCTCGCCGACGCGAAGCTTGAACGAGTGCGGCCGCAGCGCCGGATCGGGCACCTTCTCGCTCAGCGCGACGGCGGAGACGACGACGACCGGCGCTTCGCCGCCGCGCTGTCGCCCGGCCGGATGCCGAGCGTCGCCGTCGGAGGAGCCGGCCGGATGGCGCTCTTCGAGCAGCGCGTCGAGCGCCGCGACGCGCAGGCCGACGAGGTGCGGCGGCGGCGCGAGGTGCGACTCGTAGGCGACGCCGCGACTCGGGTAGAAGCGCACCGGGCGCGGCTGCAGCCAGGCGCGCAGGTCGGCCGCGAGATCGCGTGCCTGGCGATCGTCGCCGGCGACGACGAGCGTCGGCCGGGCACGGTCCTCGTCGGCGATCGCGGCGAGGACGTACGGCCGCAGCGACGCGCTGACGAAGGCCGCTCCGCCGGTGCGCGCGAGCATCGCGCCGTCGGCGACGTCGGTCAGGTGGGAGAGCAGCGGGCGGATGGACATGGGCATGCGAAGCGCCCGCTCGGCGGCGGCCGCGTGGCGCGATCCAGTGTAGGTCGCACGCGCTCGCAAGCGGTTCGGCGCGGGCGATCGCGCGCTGCGGCGGGGCGACGAGCGCTAGAGCTCGCGCTCGCCGAGCACGATCGCCTCGGCGGCGCGCGCCGCGTCGTCGACGAGCTCGGCGACCTCGGCCTTCGACTGGCGAAACGCGCCGAGGACGTGCGCCGAGACGAGCTCCGGGTCCGTCGAGTCCGGCCGTCCGACGCCGACCCGCACGCGCGCGAACTCGGGCCCTCCGAGCTCGGCCTTCAGCGACTTCAGCCCGTTGTGGCCCGCGAGGCCGCCGCCGATGCGAGTCCGCACAGCGCCGAACGACAGGTCGATCTCGTCGTGGATGACGAGCACGCGCTCGAGCGCGAGCTTGTACGCACCGCGCGCCGGGCCGACCGAGCGGCCGGCCTCGTTCATGTAGGTCTGCGGCAGCAGCACCGCGACGCGCGGACCGCCGGGACCCGTGCGACCCTCGGTCAGCAGGCCCGCGTACTTCTTCCTCGCGCGCGGCAGGTCCCAGCGCTCGGCGAGCCGGCTGGCGACCTCGAAGCCGATGTTGTGCGGGGTGCCCGCGTAGCGCGAGCCGGGATTGCCGAGCCCGACGACGAGCCAGTCGACCGGCGCCGGAGCGGCCGAACGTCCGCGGCCGGGTAGCCGCATACCGCTAGCGACTCACGGCGCGGCTACGCGTCGGACGCGGCGTCGCCGCCGGCGTCGGCGGACGACGCTTCGCCGACGAGCTCGGTCTCTTCCTCGATCTCGTCCTCGTCGGTGGCCAGGCGCGGTGGCGTCAGCGTCGCGACCGTCGTCTCCTCGAGATCGTCGAGCAGCACGATCCCGCCGGGCACGGTGATGTCCGCGAGCGTGACCGTGTCGTTGATCTGCATCGCCGACACGTCGTGGCTGATCGACTCGGGGATCTCGGCCGGCAGCGCCTCGATGTTCAGCTCGCGGGTGATCTGCTCGAGCACGCCGCCCTCCTTGACGCCGGGGGCCTCGTCGCCGCCGGTCAGCTCGAGCGCGACGACCGCGTGGATCGCGACGTCGAGGTTCACCCGCAGCAGGTCGACGTGCATCGTCTCGCCGCGCACCGGGTGGTACTGGGCGCTCTTGAGGACCACGGGCGTCGCGGTCTCGCCGTCGGTGACCTCGAGCACGGCGCCGCTGGCGGCGAGCGCATGGCGCAGCTCGCGGGCATCGGCGCTGAACGCCAGCGGCGCGGCGTCGCCGCCGTACAGCACGCCGGGAATGCGGCCCGAACGGCGCAGGCGGCGCGTTGCGCGCGAGCCCTCGGGCTCGCGAAGAGTGATGGAGAGCTTCGTCGTCTGAGAGGCCATGGCGACGGGGAAGGGTAGCGACCTCCGCTACCACTAGTGGCAGCGGTAGCGCTCCGGCGGCGGACCTCGCCGCGCGGCGCCCTACTGCCCGCCGAGCCGCTGTCCGGCGGCGAACAGCCGCTGCACGTCGAACCAGCCGGGCTTCTTCGAGCCGTCGAAGCGCAGCAGCCCCTTCTCGTGGATCGGCGGGTTCGGGCGCGGGTTGCCGCCGTCCCAGTTCGGACGCACGCGAAACTCCTGCAGCGCCCAGTACAGCGAGCCGCTCAACCACGGCTTGGAGCCGTGCACCGCGAGGTGGTAGGCGATGAAGTCCTGCTGGAACTGGTGGGTGCCCTTCTCCTGCACCGGCCCGTCGCGGTTGGCCTCGGCGCCGAACTCCGATACGAAGATCGCCTTGTTCGGATAGCAGGCGCGCACGGAGTCCAGGTAGTCAGACAGGGCGTCGCGGTCGGCGATCTGGCCGTTGGGGCCCGGATACCAGCCGAAGTAGTCGTTGACGCCGATCACGTCGAGCGCGGCGTACTGCGGCCGGCAGCCCGCCGACGGGTAGCCGGCGACGGCGAGGCCGACCGGCCGCGACGGGTCGAGCGCCTTGGCCTGTCGCACGGCGCGGTTGATGTAGAAGCTCTGGACCGGGCCCGGGCGCGCCGACAGCTCGTTGCCGATCGACCAGAGCATGATCGACGGATGGTTCTGGTTGGCGACGATGTTCGCCTCGAGCTCGCGCGCTGCGAGCCTGCGCACGACGTCGCGCTTGAGGAACTCGGTCTTGACGGCGTAGACGGGGATCTCCGACCAGACGAGCATCCCCTCGCGGTCGGCGAGCTCGTGGATCTCCGGATGCAGCGGATAGTGCGCGCGCAGCACGACGCCGCCGAGCTCCTTGGCCTGCGCGACGATCTCGGCGCGGCGCGCGCTGCCGATCGCGAACCCCGCGAGCGGGTCGTCCTCGTGGATGCCGACCCCGCGCAGGCTGACGGCGCGATCGTTGAGCAGCAGCCGCCCGCCGGCGACCTTGATCGAGCGGATCCCGCTGGACAGCCTGTAGCCGAGCACGCGCCGGTCGCCGGCGCGGACGGCGAAGCGCACGGGGTACAGCGCCGGGCGGGCGGGCGACCACAACCGCGGCCTGGCGATGCGGATGCGGGTTTCGAAGCTCCTGAACGAGCGCGCGGCGACGGTGCGCGTGCCGAGGCTCATCGACCGCTCGCCGTAGCTGCCGGTGATCCTCACGCGCGTGGACGTATCGCCGTAGTTGCGCACGACGACGCGCGCGCGCACGGTCGCGGTGCAGGTCCGGCACGGCAGCACGGGGCGCACGGCGACGCTCGTGACGTCGACGCGGTCGACGCGCTGCAGGTAGACCTCGCGCAGCAGGCCGCCGTAGTTCCACCAGCCGCCGGCGGGATCACCCGAGCCCGTCAGCCCCGAGGGCGGGAAGTCGGCGCCCAGGCGGCGGTTGTCGACGCGCACGACGAGCCGGTTCATGCCCTGGCGCTTGAGCGCGCCGCGCGGCAGGCGCAGGTCGAACGGCAGGTAGGCGCCGGTGTGGCGACCGATCGAGACGCCGTTGAGCCAGATCTGCGCGCGGTAGTTGACCGACTCGAAGCGCACGAGCCAGTCCATCCGCGAGCGGCGGTCGGGCAGGCGGAAGTCCTTGCGATACCAGGCGACGGTGCCGGTCATCGAGGCGGCCGAGTGGTCGCCGACGTTCCACGCGTTGGGAACGGCCACCGCGACCCAGCCGGTCTTCGCGGTCTGGCGCTGGAAGCGCTGGCGCAGGCCGACGCTGGCATCGTCGCGGCGAAAGAGCCACTCGCCGCCGAGCAGGTAGCGGTTGTCCGGGCCGTCCTTGTAGATCGTGCCGCGCGTGATGCCGTCGGCGGCGGCATGCGCCGCTGCGGGCGCGGCCGCCGGCACGACCGCGGCGGCGAGCAAGACGAGCGCGGTTGCGAGCAGGCGGTGTGAGGACATGGTCGTCGGCGCACAGCGCCGCCTGCCGCCGCGCGCTGTGCCGGCGGCCCCGCTCAGGACGGGCAGCTCGACTCGCGGCCGATCGGGGCTGTGATGCGCAGCAGGCTAACGGTCGTACCGGCGATCACGTTGACCTTGCGCCGCACGAGGACGCACTGCACCGTCGTCTCGGACCCGCTGCCGGCCGGAAACCAGACGACGCGGGTGAACTTCGTCCGCGACGCCACCGCATGCGCGGTCTGCGACTGGTAGAGCGCGATTCGCAGCTCGGCGTCGCGGCGCAGGCGCTCGGCATTGTCGCGCACGGTCCTGACGCAGGCGCGATCGCCGCAGTCCTCCAGGCGGGCCAGCATCGCGCTCGCGTCGCCGGCGATCTGCGCGCGCAGCAGCTCGGTGACCTTCGCGCGCTCGACGGTGTCGTTGCTCAGGTAGCGCGCGACGAAGACGCTGGCCACGAGCAGCACGAGCACGGCGACGACGATGACGGCGGGGCGCTTCACGCCGCGCATTGTGGCGGCCGCGTCGCCAGGACGGCGCCGCGCGCTCCGGCTCAGCCCGTCGGGTGGAAGTCGTCGCCGTTGAGCTCGAGGAAGCGCATGACCGACGCTTCCTGATGGTCGAGCCGCTGCGCCGTGCGGCGGGCGTGCTCGCCGGCGCGCCGCTCGAAGTCCTCCAGGCAGCTCTCCGGATCGTCGGACAGCGGGTAGACGTGCGCGAGGTCCTGCTGGGCGCAGACGATGCCCATCGGCGGGACGCCTTCGGCGAGCGTGCGCGCGCCGCAGACGGCGGCGACGAGCATGCGCCGCTCGGGGGCGGAGAGCGCGACGGGCATCAAGCGGTGGGCGGGCAGCTTGACGCCGAGCTCGATCGAGCGGTCGACGGCGACGCTGCCGCCCGTCGCGGCGGCGAGCGGCTGCGCCCAGACGGCGAGCACGGTGTCGGCCGCGACGATCGCGTCGCGCAGCGCGCGCGCCTGGGCGGCGTAGAGCTCCTCGGCCTCGTCGCGCGAGCCGGCGTCCGCGAGGTCGAGGTCGCAGGGGACGCGCAGCAGCTCCGAGGCGCCGACTGCCGATCCGGCCGCGCGACCGCCGTGCGCGACGTAGGTCTGCAGCGTGCCGAGATCGCGGCGTCCGTGGAAGATCACGGTCAGCGCTTCGGACAGCGGCAGGTCCGGGACCTTGAGCGCCACGGCCGCACAGGACTCGGCGTCGATGAGCGCACGTTGGAGCAGGTCGTCTGCGTCGGTCATATCGCCGTCCTTGTCGTTCCGACTCATGGTGACGCCCTCGGGGTACTCTGCGCAACCATGAAGATCCTTTACAAGCCCTTCGGAATCATCATCGGCGTGATCGCGGGAGTCCTTGCGCGCCAGGTGTTCAGCCAGGTCTGGAGCCGGATCGACGATCGAGATCCCCCGACGGCCACGACGCTGGAGTCCTCGTGGGGCAAGGTGCTCGGCGCGGCCGCGGTACAGGGTGCGACGCTGGCGGTCACGAAAGCGGTCGTCAACCGCGGCGGCGCCAAGGGATTTCATTGGCTGACGGGCATCTGGCCGGGCGAGAAGCGGCCCAAGCAGGGATAGCGGCCGACGGCGGCGTCGCCTCAAGCTGCGCTGCGGCCGACGCCCGCTCCCATCGCCTTCCCCGCGCCGCGCGCGGTCTGGCCGAACGTCGTAGCGCGTCGCCGCGGCGGCGCCGGCCGGCGTCGACCATCGAGCTCGACGCCTGCTCGGCGCACGCACGCGCACGCGCGGGTATCGCGGATCGCGGGCGGGTAGGGCTGAGACGGATTGGAGGTTGTGAGCCTGAAGGTGTTCGTCGTCGACTCACATGCGATCTACCGGCGTGATCTCGTCGCATCGCTCGAGCTGCCGGAGCGGCGGTTGACGTTTCGTTGCGGGATCGGTCGGGTGCTGCCGCGATGAGCAACGCGATCACGCTGGCCGGACGCTACGAGCTGGCCGAACCGATCGGCCACGGCGGCATGGCAATCGTCCACCTCGCCCACCAGACCGACCT
>JAUYGN010000140.1 GCA_030690545.1 Solirubrobacteraceae bacterium | reverse complement strand
CCCCGGCGCGCGCGCTGCGCGTGACGCTCGGCGGCCCCGTCTCGTGGCAGGCGACCGTGACGTGGGACGACGGCGGCCCGTGCGCGCAGTCGCCGGAGCCGCATGGCTGCGCGCAGACGGTGCCGCGGACGGGCGCCCGCCAGCTGCGCACGCGCGCGCAGCGCCGGCCGGCGTTCGTGCGCGGCGGGCGCCTGCGCCTGCTCGCCACCGGCGACTCGATGATCCAGATCGTCGACGGCTTCCTCAAGCAGCGCCTGGAGCGGCGCCGCGCGACGAGCGTGCGCAGCGACGCGCGCATCAGCACGGGGCTGTCCAAGCCCTCGCTGCTGGACTGGGTCGCCCGGGCGCGCTCGCAGGCGCGGTCGCTGCGCCCGGACGTGACGGTGATGATGATCGGGGCCAACGACGGCTTCCCGATGAAGGCCCGCGGCGGGGCGAGCGTCGCATGCTGCGACGCGGGCTGGGTCGCGGAGTACGCGCGGCGGGTCGAGTCGATGATGCGCTCCTACCGGCGCGGCGGGCGCTCCTACGTCTACTGGATGACGCTCCCGGCGCCGCGGGGAAGCACCTTCGCGCAGATCTACGGCGCGGTCAACGCCGCGATCCGCCGCGCCGCGACCCGCGTCGGCGCGGGCGTGCGCGTGATCGACCTCGCTGCCGTCTTCACGCCCGGCGGTCGCTTCCGCCAGCACGTGACGTTTCGCGGCCGGACCGTCAGCGCCCGCCAGCGCGACGGCGTGCATCTGTCGACGGCCGGCGCCTCGATCGCGGCGACGCTGCTGATCGATCGCCTGCGCGCCGATGGTGCGCTGCCGCGCCTGCGGTAGGGCGCTCAGCCGCGCGGCTGAGCGAGCGCGTGGATCGGGCCGGCACCGGCGACGGGCTGCGGTCCGTCGAGGTTCGTCGTGACGTAGCCGAGCTCGTCCATCAGCGCGCAGAACTCGGCGTTCGTGTCGTGCAGCTCGCAGACGATCGCCGGCCGGTGGGCCTCGATCGTCGCGCGCATGCCGGCGATCGCCTGCAGCTCGGCGCCCTCCGTGTCGATCTTCACGACGTCCGGCGGCGGGACCGCCCCCGCCCCGACGAGCTCGTCGATCGCGACGACGTCGACCTCGATCTCCTCGCGCACGTCGGCGTGGCGGCCGGTCGAGGCGAGGTGCGACCAGCTCGCCTCGCCGACGACGAGCAGCGACGCGCGGCCGCCGGTCGCGCCGACCGCCTGCTCGCGGATCTCGGCGTGGTGGAAGTCGTTGAGCGCGATGTTGCGCGCGACCGCGCGGGCGCAGGCGGGCACGGGCTCGAAGGCGATCGCGCGGCCATCGGGTCCGACGAGGCGCGCGCCGAGGATCGTGAAGAAGCCGACGTTGGCGCCGACGTCGTAGAACACCGCGCCCGGCTCGATCAGCCGTCGCAGCGCCTCCTGGACCGGCGGCTCGAGCGTGCCGCGGACGATCAGCCCGGCGTGCGCGTGATCGAGCGGCAGGTCGGCCGTCGAGACGTACAGCAGGTGCGCGAGGCCGCCGGCGACCGGCACCGGCGCGCGCCCGTACCAGCCCGACGCCCGCTTCAGCAGCGCGCGCGAGGCGCGCCCCGCGCGGACGCGCTCGGCGAGCTCGGCGCGGCGCTCCTCCGGCAGCCCGGTGATCAGGTGGGTGGCCCCGTTGCGCAGGCGGCCGGTCAGCTCGTGGCGCAGATGGCGAAGCGTGGCCGGCATCGCCCGATGATCGCACCGATGCGCAGCTGACGAGCGGCACGGACGCGGCGTAAGATCCCGCGCAGATGCTGCGTTGACCCTCAGGAACTCGCGTCTCGCCGCCCTCACGCGCATCCGCGAGGCGCGCTCGGCGCCCGCGATGAGCCGGGCGATCCCGATCGATCCCTGGCGCCTCGTGTCGCGCAGCTTCGCGCTCGAGCATCCGGCCGAGGCGGAGACGCTGTTCGCGATCGCCAACGGCTACATGGGCATCCGCGGCGCGCACGACGAGGGGTTGCCGTCCAACGACCCCGGCTTCTTCCTCAACGGCTTCCACGAGACGTGGCCGATCCCCTACGGCGAGGCCGCCTTCGGCTTCGCGACGACCGGCCAGACGATCGTCAGCGCGCCCGACGGCTCGGTGATCCGGCTGTACGTCGACGAGGAGCCGCTCGTCCTCGGCGAGTCCAAGCTGCTCGCCTACGAGCGCGTGCTCGACATGCGCAGCGGGATCCTCGAGCGCTCGGCCCGCTTTCGCACCGCGCGCGGCGCCGTCGTGCAGCTGCGCTCGCAGCGGCTCGTGTCGCTGCACTGGCGGCACCTGGCGGCGATCTCCTACGAGGTCACGCTCGTCTCGGGGATGGCGGAGCTGGCGATCGCCTCCGAGCTCATCACGCACCTGCCGCGACCCAAGGGCCACGACGACCCGCGCGTCGGGGTGCGGATGGACGAGTCGGCGCTCGCTCCGGTCGACCGGTCGTGCAACGGCACGCGGGTGATGCTCGAGCTGCGCACCCGCTCCAGCGGGATCGGACTGGCCTGCGGCATCGAGCACCGGATCGACACCGAGCTGCGTCACAGCATCGAGTCCAGCGTCCACGAGGACGAGGGGCGCGTCGTCGTCTTCCTCGACGCCGAGCCCGGCGTTCCCGCCCGCGTGACGAAGCTGCTCGGCTACCACCACGCGACGAGCGCGCCGCCCGGCGATCTGCAGCGACGGGTCGCCCGCACGCTGGACCGCGCCGCCGGCGACGGCTTCGAGCGCATCGCGGAGGTCCAGCGCGAGCGCCTGGACGCGTTCTGGGAGCACTCGGACATCGAGATCGACGGTCCCGAGGACATCCAGCAGGCGGTCCGCTTCAACCTCTTCCAGATCCGCCAGGCGTCGGCCCGCGTCGAGGGGCACGGGATCGCCGCCAAGGGGCTGACCGGGCGCGGCTACGAGGGCCAGTACTTCTGGGACACCGAGGTCTACGTCCTGCCGGTGCTGACGTACACGCAGCCGCACGTCGCGCGCCGGCTGCTGCACTTCCGCTACGAGATGCTCGAGGCCGCGCGCCGCCGCGCGCGCCAGCTCGGTCACCGCGGGGCGCTCTTTCCGTGGCGCACGATCTCCGGTGAGGAGGCGTCGGCGTACTACGCCGCGGGGACCGCGCAGTACCACATCAACGCGGCGATCTCCTACGCCGTGCGGCAGTTCGCACGCGTCACCGGCGACGAGGAGTTCATCGCCCGCGAGGGCGTCGAGATCCTCGTCGAGACGGCCCGCCTGTGGGCCGACCTGGGCTTCTTCTCCGTGCGCCGCGACGGGCAGTTCTGCATCCAGGGCGTGACCGGGCCCGACGAGTACTCGGCCGTCGTCGACAACAACGCCTACACGAACCTGATGGCGCGCGAGAACCTCGCGGCCGCCGCCGAGGGCCTGGAGATGCTGCGCGCGACCGACCCCGACGCCCACGAGCGGCTCGTCACCCGGCTGCGGATCGAGCCGCACGAATCCGAGCGGTGGTGCCAGGCGGCGGAGCGGATGTTCGTCCCCTACGACGAGCGCGCCGGCGTGCTGCTGCAGGACGAGCACTTCCTCAACCGCAAGCCGTGGGACTTCGAGCACACTCCGCTGGACCACTATCCGCTGCTGCTGCACTACCACCCGCTGAACATCTACCGCCACCAGGTCATCAAGCAGACCGACGTCGTGCTCGCGACGTTCCTCACCGGCGATCGCTTCTCGCTCGACGAGAAGCGCCGCGTGTTCGAGTACTACGACCCGCTGACGACCGGCGACTCGTCGCTGTCGTCGTGCGTGCAGAGCGTGATGGCGGCCGAGGTCGGCGACACGCAGGCGGCCTACGACTACTTCCTGCTGAGCGTCGCGGTCGACCTCGCCAACCTCGCCGGCAACGTCTCGGACGGCATTCACGTCGCGTCCTGCGGCGGCGTCTGGATGGCGCTCGTCAACGGCTTCGCGGGGCTGCGCGACGTCGACGGCAACGACCTCTGCTTCGTGCCGCGGCTGCCGGCCGACTGGGAGCGGATGCGCTTCCGGCTGATCTTCCGCGGCAGCCGGCTGGAGGTCGAGATGACGCAGGCGTCGACGAGCTACCGGCTGCTCGACGGCTCGCCGCTGACGCTCGTCAGCGACGGCGAGAGCTTCATGGTGTCCGCCGGCGAGCCGGTCGTCGTGCCGGTCGCCGTGCAGGCCGCCGCCGGCTGACCCAGACCCCGACGGGGCCGGCGCGCACGGACCCGGGCCGGCAGATGTTAGGCCGGGGACGGGGGAGGGGAGATCCAGATCATCGTGTCGCGACGGACGGTCATCTGCTCGACCGACGACCGCGGGCCCGCGATCGAACGGACGATCCGCTCCGAGCCACCGGCGCCCGACCACGAGGAGAGGATCTGAGATGCAGCATGACGAATCCCACCCGACCCGGCGATTGAGCCGGGCGCAGCTCCTGGCCGCCGTAGCCGTCCTCGTGCTCTTGGCGCTCGCGATCGCGAACATCGGCACAGGCGGCGGCGTGGGCGGCGTGCTCGCCATGGTCGTGCTCGCGATCGTCGTCGTCGTGGCGGTCGCGCTTTCCGTGCGCAGCGCCGCGCACGAATCAAACGCAGAGTGAACCGAGGTAGGCCGGGCTGTCCGGTCTCGCTTCCCCAGATGACGTCGGTCGGGGCGTGGCGCTCTCAGATCCGCGTGCGCCACGGTACGGTCCCGGGAGCAGTGTGCTGCTCGGTTTGGCGACGCCGTCGGCGGGAGCGGCGACGATCGCTACCCAGCCGTCGGAGGAGCGACCGGTGGTGACGTCGGGCTGACCGGCGCCGCAGATCGAGCGCCGGCCGACGCCAGGCGCAGCCGGAACAGCGCGCCGCCGCCGGGCGCCTCCTCGACGGCGATGCAGCCGCCGTGCGACTCGGCGACCTGGCGCACGATCGCCAGCCCGAGGCCCGAGCCCGGCTGGCCGCGGGCGGTCGCCCCGCGGTAGAAGCGGTCGAAGACGTGCGCGCGCTCGGCGGGCGGGATGCCGGGGCCGCGGTCGCGCACGGTCAGCTCGCCGTCGCGCAGGACGACGTCGACGACGGAGTCCGGCGGCGCGTGCTTGGCGGCGTTGTCGAGCAGGTTGTCGACGGCGCGCCCGAGGCGCTCGCCGACGCCCTCGACGACGGTCGGCTCAAGCTCGGTGGCGAACGTCGTGCGCGGCCGGCGCCGGCGGGCGCGGGCGACCGCCTCGCCGACGAGCGCGTCGAGCTGGACGTCGTCGACGCCGGCCAGCGGCTCGTCGCCGCGCGCGAGCTCGATCACGTCGGTGATCAGCGAGCTGAGCTCCTCGGTCTCGGCGCGGACGTCCTCCAGCAGCCGCGTGCGGTCGTCGCCGGCCAGCTCGCCGCCCTCGGCGAGCAGCACCTCGATGTTCGTGCGCAGCGAGGTGACCGGCGTGCGCAGCTCGTGCGACGCGTCGGCGACGAGCTGGCGCTGCGAGTAGACCGAGTCGTCGAGCGCGCGGCGCGAGCTCTCGAGCGCCTCGAGCATCGCGTTGAAGCGCTGCGCCATCTGCCCGACCTCGTCGTCGCTGTGGACCTCGATCCGCCGGCCGAGGTCGTCGGTCCGCGTGATGTGCTCGGCGGCGGCGGTCAGCTCGCTGACCGGCTGGATCACCTGGCGGCCGAACAGCCGGCCGAAGAACGCCGCCAGCAGCGTCGCGCCGGCGCAGAGCAGGATCAGCACGAGCTGCAGGCGCCCGAGCGTGGCGTTGACGTTCGACAGGCTGCGGGCGAGCTGGATCGCGCCGCCGTTCGGGAACGCGACCGTCAGCACGCGCAGGTCGACGTCGTCGGCGCTGCGGACGTCGCGCAGCAGCGCCCGGCGGGCGCCGGCCGCGACCGCGCGGTCGTCGGCGTCGACCGGCACGGTGAGGTCGGCGCGACCGCGGAAGATCACCTCGCCGCCGGGACTGAGCAGCTGCACCGGACCGCTCGGACCGCCGGTCCGCACCGA
Source organism: Solirubrobacteraceae bacterium (assembly GCA_030690545.1). Classification (GTDB taxonomy): domain Bacteria; phylum Actinomycetota; class Thermoleophilia; order Solirubrobacterales; family Solirubrobacteraceae; genus CADCVQ01. Next base: position 16,353 of record JAUYGN010000140.1, on the reverse strand, counting down.
CGGCGGCGGCAGCCGCAGGCCGAGCGACGGCCCGAACTCGGCGCCGCGCGCGCTGCGCTGGACCTGGACGTACTGCGCGGCGAGCGCGTCGTCGACCTGGCCGCGCAGCTCGCTGCGCAGGACCGCGTAGGCGACGATCGCGACGAGCACCACGGTGATCCCGACCGTCGCCGCGGCGAGCAGCGTCAGGCGATGGCGCAGGGCCATCATCGCGGAGGCCCGCCGCTCGGTTCGACGCGTGCGTCGGTGCAGCGATGACGCGCCGTCATGGGTCGCGCAGGACGTAGCCGACGCCGCGCACGGTGTGCAGCAGGCGCCGCTCGCCGCCCTCCTCGGTCTTGCGCCGCAGGTAGCCGATGTAGACGCCGAGCGCGTTGGAGGTCGCGCCGAAGTCATAGCCCCAGACGCGCTCGAACAGCGTCGAGCGGGTCAGCACCTGGCGCGGGTGCTCGAGGAACAGCTCGAGCAGCGAGAACTCGGTCTTCGACAGCTCGATCGGGCGGCCGCCGCGGTGGACCTCGTGCGCCGAGCGGTCGAGCACCAGGTCGGCGAAGGCGAGCGTCGGGCCGCCCGGATCGACGCGGCGCAGCAGCGCGCGCAGGCGGGCGTTGAGCTCGCGCAGCGCGAACGGCTTGACGAGGTAGTCGTCGGCGCCCGCGTCGAGGCCGTCGACGCGATCGTCGATCGCGTCGCGCGCCGTCAGCATCAGCACCGGCGTGCGGTCGCCCGCGGCACGCAGCCGGCGGCAGACCTCGAGGCCGTCGACGCGCGGCATCATGACGTCGAGGACGATCGCGTCGACGGTGCTCTCGGCGAGCGCGTCGAGCGCCTGCTGGCCGTCCTCGGCGAGGCGGACGTCATGGCGCTCGAGCGTCAGCGCGCGCTGCAGCGCGGCGCGTACGCCGGGTTCGTCGTCGACCACGAGGACCTTCATCGCACCATGTTCCCTGACGGACAGCAGACCACGAGCGGATAAGAGCCTACGAAGGAGCGCATGTGTGACGATGGCGACCATGAGCTTCACCGATCACCTCGAGCGCACCTGGCCCGACAGCACGCATGACGACTTCGTGCCGGCCCGCGCCGGCGTCGAGGAGCTGATGCCCGGCTTCCGCGTGCGCCGGATCTCGCCGGAGGCGTCCGGGACCCCCTGGGTCTACGCGACCTGCGGGGCCGCGCTGGCCGTCAGCGAGCGCGAGGGCGGCGCCGAGTACGTCGTGCTCGCCCCCGCCAAGGACCAGGTGCTCGTCGAGATGCTCGCGGCGCTGGCGATCGTCAACGCCGACCCGGCCCAGCGGCTGGGCGTCGGCAGCATCATCGCGCTCGGCCGCCCCTGGATCGCCGACGCGACCGCCGACCACCTGCTCGTCCTGCCGCCCTACCCGATCGGCCAGGGCTTCGAGGTCTACGAGAGCGACGAGCGGCGCATCGTCGTGCTGTGGCTCGTGCCGATCACCGCCGGCGAGGCGCAGTTCGTCCGATCGCGCGGCTTCGAGGCGTTCGAGACGCTGCTGCAGCAACGCGAGGTCAACGTCGCCGATCCGGCGCGGGCCTCGGTCGCGTAGGCGGCGTCCGACTCTCCCACTACTCGATCGGCTTGCCGCCGGCGTGGGTCTGCGTCACCGTCTGCACCATCTTGCGCGAGCAGCGGTCGCCGCCGGGCAGGGCGGGCGCGAGCCGGTAGAGGGTGTAGCGGTCGAGCGTCATGACCGGCGGCCCGACGGCGTCGAACGGCTTGCGCCAGTCGTTCTCGACGAGCACGTAGTCGGCCGCGCGCGAGATCGGGACGTGCGGGTAGCTCGTCTGCAGCAGCGGTCGCTGTGAGCACAGCGGCTGGCCGGACAGCATGATCCCGGCCCACAGCATGCGTCCGTCGGCCGGGATGTCCAGCCGCACCGAGGCTTCGGGCGGCAGTCGCGCGTCGACCGTCTTGAGCTCGAGCATGCTCTTGGGCAGCTGGTCGAACGTCGCGCCGATCTCCTGGGCTGCGCCGTTGCGCGTCTCCCCGATGAGGAAGATCAGGACGACCACGCTGACCCACGTCAAGCGCAGCCTCGCCAGGCCGGCGGCGGCGATCGCGACCGCCAGCGGCGCGGCGAAGGCCAGTGCCTTGAAGTGGAAGTACCAGCCGTACTCGCGCGGGCGGAAGTACAGCGCCGCGATCACGCCGAAGGCGACGATCCCGCCCAGGCCCCAGCGGATGTCGCGCGGCGCCGCGCGCAGCGCGACGACGAGGCCGGTGCCGAGCAGCAGGACCCCGACCAGCCCGGCGGCCGCGCTGTCGAAGCCGAGGAAGAAGCGCTCCGGGAAGAACGCCGTCAGATCGCCGCCCCAGTTGACGAGCGAGTAGCCCGGCGCGAGCACGCGGGTCGAGATCGAGACCTTCTCGAGCACGCCCTGCAGCGGCAGCAGGAGCAGCAGGAAGACCGGCACGATCCACAGCAGGTTGCGCTTGTTGCGCAACCGCGGGATGCGCAGCAGCGAGCGTCCCTGGCGGCGACGCTCGAAGGTCCAGAAGACGACGGCCGAGATCAGCGGGATCGGCAGCGCCAGCGGGTAGGCGAACGCGAGCACGCCGAGAAACGAGGCGAACAGCAGCATCGCGCCGCGCGACCGTCTTCGCACGACGTACCACGCGAGCACGATCGCGAACGGCAGCGCCATGTAGCCCCACGTCTGGTTGAAGTAGGGGTGCATGCCGGTGAAGAGCGTGATCCGGTTCAGGCCGACGAGCCCCATCACGGCGCCGGCCGCCCACAGGTTGGAGCCCAGCAGCTCGCGCGCGAGCAGCCAGAAGCCGAGCGCGCCGAGACCGAGCAGCACCCCCTGCAGCGTCGCGATCACGGCGTAGGGCTCCATCCCGGCGGCCCGCGCGACGGCGCCGAAGGCGAGGTAGATCGGTGGCTTGGAGCGCCACACGAGCGGCACGCGGTCGACCGGCTCGTTCTCCGCGAAGGAGTTCGGGTGATGGTTCTGCAGGAACTGCGCCGTGCCGACCGCGAGGTGCGCGTCCGAGCCGTTGCCGATCACCGTCACGAAGCCGCCGCGGAACATCGGCACGAGCGCGATCGCGCCGATCAGGGCAGCGAGGTACAGCGGCACGAGCAGCGACCGCCAGGACGTCTGCACGCCGGCCTCGACAGCGGAGCGCGCGAGCGGCAGGCCGGGGTCGCGGCGCCAGGCGTAGACGCCGAGCGCGAGGTTCGCGACGACGACGATCCCCAGCGCGAAGTCGAACGGGACGAAGGCGTAGACGAGCAGCGCGAGCTCCAGTGCCAGGCCGATCGCGCCGATCGGCAGCACCCACAGCAGCTCGTGGGCGCGCAGCCGCGCCGGCAGCAGCAGGCGCGTCGGCGCGAAGCCGACGATCGCGAACAGCACGACGCAGGCCGCCGCGACATGCGCCGCTTCGAGCAGGCCGCCACGGCCCTGGACGCCGGCGTACTGGGCGAGGCCGAGCGCGATCGAGCTCGCGCCGATGACCGCCAGCCAGGCGAGGACGCGCTGCCCGCGGGGGCTGCGGGCGGAGCTCAGGACGCGTCGCGGTGCTGGCGGGCCTGTGCCATCACCCGGTGCAGGAACACCGGGTTGCCGACGAGATAGCGCCTCCACATCCGCTTGGGCTCGATCGCCAGTCTGAAGATCCATTCCAGTCCATTGTCCGACAACGAGGCGGGAGCGCGCGGTACGCGTCCCGAGACGAAGTCGAAGAGCGCTCCGACGCTCCACAGCACGTCGCAGTTCAGGCGGTCGACGGTGCGTTGCGCCCAGATCTCCTGCTTCGGCGTACCCATCCCGACGAGCAGGATGTCGGGCTTGCGCGCGTTGATGTCCTCGATCACGCGCTCGTCGTGACCCGAGCCGATCTGGAAGTAGCCGTGGTGGGTGCCGACGACGCGCAGCTTGGGGTACGCGCGGCGCAGCCGCTGCCCGGCCTGCGCGGCGACGCCCGGGTCGCAGCCCAGCAGGTAGACCGAGCGATCCTGCTGCTCGCAGAGCGCGGCGAGATCCCAGATCCAGTCCGCGCCCGTCATCCGGTGCGGGATCTCCGCGCTCAGCGCCTTCGCCGCCAGCCGGACGCCGTAGCCGTCGCAGTAGACGAGGTCGGCGCCCTCGAGCGCCTCGCGCAGCGCGGGGTCCTCGCGCGACTGGTTGAGGACGTGCGCGTTGACGTACATGACGCGCTTCGTCGCCTCGTCGCTGCCGACCCAGCCGACGATCCGCTGCAGCAGCTCGTCGGGATGACCGAGCTCGATCGGCAGCTCGAAGATCCTCGACTGGCGCGCTTGCGACGACGTGGTGGCGGCTTCCGTTGCCTGGGGCACAGCGCCGCTGATGCTAGCGGTCGTCACCGCTACCGGTCGGACTTGCGCCAGACGTACAGGTGCCCGCGCGCCTCGCCGTCCAGCCCGAGCTCGCGGACCGCCTCGGTGACGCCCGGATAGGCGGCGTCGTCGTAGTCGTGGAAGGCGATCACGCCGCCGGGCGCGAGCGCGGGCTCCCACGTCCTGAACGTCGCGATCGTCTCGTCGAGCTCGTGCGAGGAGTCGATGAAGACGGCGTCGACGGGCGGCGGATCGTCCGGTCCGAGCCCGCCGGGGCGGTCGTGCAGGTGCAGGCGGGCGCGGTCGGCGGGCGACAGCAGCGCGAGGTAGCGATCGCGCTCGGGGTGCGCCTCGACGTCCCACGAGTGGACCTCGCGGCCGGGCCGGGCGAGCGCGATCGCGCACGTCGTCCAGCCGGCGGCGGTGCCGATCTCGGCAACGCGCGGCGCGTCGCCGAGCGCGTCCAGCAGGACGCGCAGCTCGGCCGGCCGGCAGGCGACGTCGATGCTCCAGGTGTCGCGCTCGCCCTGCGCGCGGCGCAGCGCGCGGTACCAGAAGCGCGCGACCGGCCGCGGGAGCTGCGCGAGGCTGCGGGCCTGCAGGGCGAGCCGGCGCGCGCGCTGCAGCGCCGAGCGATCGTCGTCGGAGCGAAAGAGGTCGAGGCGGCCGCGGCCCATGCGCTGAGAACCTAGTGGACCCGGCCGGATCCACCAGCCGGTCGCCGGGCGTGAGATCGTTCAGCGGTGCCGATCGTCGCCATCGATGCGCGGGATGCCTTCGACCCGCAGCTGCGCGGCTGGGGGCGCTACGTGCGCGAGCTGATCGACGCGCTGCCGCCGCGAGCCGGCCTCGAGTACCGGATCATCGCCGAGGGCGGGCGCGGTCCGGAGGCGCTCTTCGAGCAGGTCGGGCTGCCGCTGCGCCTGCGCCGCGAGCAGGCCGACCTCGTCCACGCGCCCAACTGCTTCCTGCCGCTGGCGCGGCCCTGCATGGGCATCGTGACGATCCACGACCTCGCCTTCGAGGTCTTCCCCGGCGACTTCTCCAAGCGCACCGGCTGGAAGTACCGCACGTTCACGCGCCGCGCCGCGCGCTCGGCGCAGCGCGTGATCTGCGTCTCGGGCTACACGGCGGCCGACGTCGTGCGCCGCTACGACGTCGACGAGGCGCGCGTGCGGATCATCCCCAACGCCCCGTCGCTGCCGATCGGCGACGAGCCGGCGCCCGACGACGGTCCCTACCTGCTGGCGGTCGGCGACCTGCGGCCGAAGAAGAACCTGCTGCGGCTCGTGGAGGCGTTTCGCGCGCTGCGTGCCGAGGGCCTGCCGCACCACCTCGTCCTGGCCGGCGTCGACAGCGGGCCGGAGGCCGAGCGCGTGCAGGCCGCGGCCGGCGGCGAGCCGGTGCGGCTGACCGGCTATCTCTCCGACGCGCGCCTGGACGCGCTCATGCGCGGCGCCGACGCGCTCGTGCACCCGTCGCTGTACGAGGGCTTCGGCCTCGTGATCGTCGAGGCGATGGCGCGCGGCACGCCGGTCGCCGCCGCCCGCGCGACGGCGCTGCCCGAGACCGGCGGCGACGCGGCCGAGTACTTCGATCCGCTCGACGTCGGCGACATCGCGGCGGCGATCCGCCGCGTCGTCGGCGACCGCGCGCGCCACGCGCAGCTCGCGCAGCTCGGCCGGGCGCGCGCGGCGACGCTCTCGTGGACGGTCAGCGCGGCGCTGACCGCCGCCGTCTACGAGGAGACGCTCGGATGAGCGAGCCGGCGATGCCGACGACGATCCTGATCCTCAGCGTCGACGAGGCGCACCTGCTCGAGGACTCGCTGCCGGCGGCGGTCGCGCAGCCGGGGGCGTCGGTCGTCGTGATCGACAACGCCTGCACCGACAGGACGCGCTCGCTCTGCGAGGCCACCGGCGCGCACGTCATCAGCCTGCGCGAGCGCGTCTCCTACGCGGCTGCGATCAACGCCGGGATCCTCGGGACCGAGGGCGACGCCGTGCTGCTGCTCAACGCCGACTGCGTGCTCGACGACGGCTTTCTCGACGCCGCGCGACCGCGCTTGGACCAGCACGCCGTGGGCTCGGTCGCGCCGCGCCTGATCCGCGCGACGGGGATGGGGGCGGCCGACCGGCTCGACCGGCTCGACGCGGCCGGCATGGTCGTCGACCGCCGGCGCAAGAACGCGCTCGTCGGCCACGACGAGCCGGCGACGGGCTATGCGCACGTCGCGGAGGTCTTCGGCGGCGACGGGGCCTGCGTGCTGTACCGGCGCGAGGTGCTCGAGGCGTGCGCGGTCGGCGGCGAGGTGTTCGACGAGCTGCTCGAGCTGTGGGCGTCGGACGTCGATCTCGCGTGGCGCGCGCGGCTGCTCGGCTGGCGCTGCATGTACGAGCCGCGCGCCGTCGCCTGGCACATGCGCTTCTACTCGCCGACGACGCGCGCCGGGCTGCCCGAGGCGCATCGCCGCCTGCAGTTTCGCAACCGCCTGCTGATGATGGCCAAGAACGACGCCTGGGCCGACGTGCGCCGCGACCTGCACCGGATCGCCCTCTACGAGCTGCTCGCGCTCGGCCACGTGCTGCTGCGCGAGCGTCATCTGCTGCGCGCCTACGGTGCCGCGCTGCGCGCGCTGCCGGCGACCCGCCGCCGCCGCGCGGTCGTCCAGTCGCAGCGCCCCCGCGGCGTCCGCCCCCCGTTTGGCCTGCGCGCTCCGCGCTGAACCGACTGCGGACCTGCGTCTTGCGATCTCCACCCCGCGCGGATGCCACGGGGCGGGCGTCGGCTGCGGTCAGTCCTCCTGCTCGGTCGGCCGGATCAGCAGCTCGTTGATCGCGATGTGCCGCGGCCGGCCGACGATGTAGGCGATCGCATCGGCGATGTCGGCAGCATCGAGCATCTGCAGGTCGTCGAAGCGACTGCGTGTCCGCTCGCGAATCTCCGGGCGGATGTGGTCGGTCAGCTCCGTCGCGACCCCGCCCGGCTCGACGAGCGACACGCGCACGTGGCGGCCCGTGACCTCCTGGCGCAGCGACTCGCTGAACGCCCCGACGCCGTGCTTGGTGAGGTTGTAGACGCCGGAGCCCGCGCGCGTGATGCGGCCCGCGACCGAGCTGACGTTCACGAGGTCGGCGACATGGCGCGGGTCGTCCTGCGCCGCTGAGAGGAGGTGCGGCAGCGCGGCGTGCGCGACGTAGAGCAGGCCCCTGAGGTTGAGGTCGATCATCCGGTCCCACTCCTCGAGCGGCGCGTCGACGATCGGCCCGAGCAGCATCACGCCGGCGTTGTTGACGACGGTGTCGAGCCGTCCGAGTCGTTCGGCGGCCTGCGCGACCGCGGCCTCGGCCTGCGCCTGATCGGTGACGTCGGCCTCGATCGCCAGCGCCGTCCCGCCGTCCGCTGCGATCGTCGCGGCGAGCGCGTCGAGGCGCTCCTTGCGCCGCGCCACGAGCGCGACCGCGGCACCGCGGCGCGCGAGCTCGCCGGCCGTCGCCGCCCCGATCCCGCTGCTGGCGCCCGTCACGAGCGCCACGGTCCCATCCAGTCGTTCTGCCATCAGCCCATCATGCCCGTTCGCCCCGATCGCGCACGCCCGAGATCGCGTGGCGCCGATTGGGCGATATCCGCCCAACAGCTGCCACGCACCGCAGGAGCGCGGGCGAGCTTCCGGCCAGGGGGGCGAACTTCCGGTGCCTGGCGCCTCTTAGGCTATATGCGCCCAATCGCTGCCATGGTCGTGCGGAAGGCTGATGCGCAGCGCGGTCGGATCACGGTCGGGCAGCTGCTCGAGCTTGGCGTGGATCGGGATCGGATCAAGCGCTGGGCCGCCGACGGGCGGCTGCGGCGCGAGCACACGGGCGTCTACACGCTCGGCCACCGCGATCCGTCCCCCGAGGGCGTGTACCTCTCCGCCGTGCTCGCCGCGGGCAGCGGCGCGCGGGTGAGCCATCGTGCCGCCGTGTACCTCCTCGGAGGCCGCACGGGCACGGCGCCGCGGCCGGAGGTGACCGTGCCGACGACGACGCATCGGCGACGGCCCGGCATCGTGATCCACCGCGTCCGGGCGCTGCCGGAGCTCGACGTCGCGGCGCTTGACGGCATCCCGATCACGACCCTGCCCCGCGCGCTGCTCGACATCGCCCCGAGCACGAGCGCACGCCAGCTCGCCCGCGCCTGTCACGAGGCGTGGGTTCGCCACGAGATGACCGGCCAGCAGGTCGAGGCCTGCATCGCGCGCAACCCGCACAAGCCCGGCGCCGCGAAGCTGCGCCGCGCGCTCGGCTCGGACGTGACGCTGTCCTTCCTCGAGGACGCCTTCGTGGACCTGCTCGACGCCCACGCGCTGCCGCGGCCGCGGACGAACGTCGACCGCCACGGCGACAAGGTCGACTGCCACTGGCGCGAGCTCGGCCTCACCGTCGAGCTGCTCAGCTACCGCTTCCATGCGTCACGCCAGGCGTTCGAGCAGGACATCGCCCGCCGTCGCCGTTCGAACCACCTCGCCTACACGTACGGCGATGTGGTCGAGCGCGGCGCCCGGACGGCCGCGGAGCTCGCGACGCATCTGGCGAGCGGTCGACCTGCGGCGATCACCGCGATCACTCCGCCTCGGAGGACGCCTCCGGCGCGCGGGCGATGACCGCCATCCGGTCGCGGAAGTCCGGCGCCCACATGCGGTCGACGAGCCGCGCCCTGCCCGCCGCGCGGACGAGCACGCGCGCCAGTCCGGGCGAGTAGCCGCCGATGCGCTCGAGGTAGTAGCGCACGCTGAAGGCCTTCGGCGCGGTCCCGATCTCGAGCACCGTCCAGCCGTGGCGCTCGAGCAGCGTGCGCAGCGAGCGGCGCGTGAAGAACTGCACGTGCGTCGGGATCACCGACCACCAGCGCGCGCGCATCCCGCGCGCGACGAGGCTGCCGGCGTCGGGCAGCGCCATCCAGGCGATCCCGCCGGGGCGCAGCAGCTCGGCGATCCGATCGAGCGCCTCGCCGGGCCGCGGCAGGTGCTCGATGACGTCGCCCAGCACGATCGCGTCGTAGGCGCCGAGCGGCAGCTCGGTGTCGAACAGCCCGCCCGTGCGCACGTCGAGGCCGAGGCGGTCGCGCGCGAACTGCGACGCGAACCCCGACGGCTCGACGCCGACGGCGTCCCAGCCGCGCTCGGTCGCCTCGGACAGCAGGAAGCCGACCCAGCAGCCGAGGTCCAGCAGCGTGCGGTGGCGCGGCCCGCCGTTCGTCGCCGGGATCGGCACGGGCGTCAGGCGCGCCTCGATCCGCGTCAGCACGCGCCGCGCGGTCTCGCGCTGGCCGGACTCCTCGGTGACGTAGTCCTCGGAGGCGGCGCCGGCGTAGGCGCGCTCGAGCACCGCGTCGGCGGGCATCGGGTCGGTCTGGCGGTGCCCGCACGTCGTGCAGCGCACGATGTCGGCGAGCGCCGTCCCGAACCTGTCGGTCGTCGGGATCAGGCCGTCCGGACCGGCGTCGCCGGCCACCCTCAGGTGCGGGACGAGCCCGGTGGCACCGCAGGCTGCGCAGCAGGTCACGCGGCGCAGGTTACGCGGGTCGGCGCCGCGCTCGCACCGTCCGCGCCGGACAGGTCGCGAATCGTCGCGCAGGAAAGAACCAAAGCCGCCCTCTACGATCAGCGGCGTGGCCGAACGGCATCTGGCCCTGCTGAGCATCGTCGCGCCGATGCTCGACGAGGAGGGCACCGCGCGCGCCTTCTACGATCGCGTCCGCGCGGCCGTCGACGGGCTGCCCTGGGAGCTGATCGTCGTCGACGACGGCTCGACCGATGCGACGCCGCAGATCCTCGCCGAGATCGCCCGGGCCGACGAGCGCCTGCGCGTCATCTCGCTGTCGCGCAACTTCGGCCACCAGACCGCGATCACGGCAGGCCTGGACCACGCCGCCGGCGACGTCGTCGTGATGATCGACGCCGACCTGCAGGACCCGCCTGAGCTGATCTCCTCGATGCTCGACCTCTGGCGCGCCGGCTCCGACGTCGTCTACGCGACGCGGATCGACCGCGACGGCGAGTCGCGCTTCAAGCTCAAGACGGCGGATTGGTTCTACCGCATCATGGGCAGCCTCTCCGACGTGCCGCTGGCGGCGAACTCGGGCGACTTCCGGCTGCTCGACCGGCGCGCGCTCGACGCGCTGCTGCGGCTGCGCGAGCGCAACCGCTACCTGCGCGGGATGACCTCCTGGGTCGGCTTCACGCAGACGGCGCTTCCCTACCACCGCGAGGCGCGCCACGCCGGCACGACGAAGTACCCGATCCGCAAGATGGCCCGCTTCGCGCTCGATGCGATCGCCTCGTTCTCGCACGTGCCGCTGCAGGTCGCGACCGTCGCGGGGTTCGTCTGCGCGATGCTCGCCTTCCTCGCGGTCCCGGTCGCGATCGTCTTCCGGATCTTCGGCGAGTTCGTGCCCGGCGTCACGACGACCGTCATCGCGGTGCTGCTGCTCGGCGGCATCCAGCTGATGGCGATCGGCATGATCGGCGAGTACGTCGGGCGCATCTACGACGAGGTCAAGGCGCGGCCGCTGTACGTCGTGCGCGACCGAACGAACCTGGCTGCGACCGAGGATGAGCACGAACGCACCTCGGTCTAGCGGCGCGTCGGGCGACGGCCCCAGCGGTCCGCGAAACCGGGCGCTGACGGCACTGGGCGCGGCGCTCTCGATCGCCTGCCTCGTCGCGCTCGGGCTGTGGGCGGTGCGCCAGGAGGCGCCGACGCTGCCCAGCGGGCCCGTTCCGCTCGCCGAGCTCGGCGCCGCGATCGCGTTCTACCTGGCCGGCTGCGCCGTGCGCGCCGAGCGCTGGCACGAGCTGCTGCGCTACAACGGCGCGCAGCCGCGGCGGGCCGACAGCTACGGGCTGCTCGCCGTCGGCCAGTTCGGCAACAACGTCCTGCCCGCGCGTGCCGGCGACGCGCTGCGCGTCGTGCTGCTGACGCCGCGCGCGCGGACCGACGCGCGCACCGTGATCGGCACGATCGTCGCCGAGCGCGTGCTCGACGTCGTCGTCCTCGTCGGATTGTTCGTCGTGCTCGCCTACGGCGTGCTGGGCGGCGTCGACGTGCCGTCGACGAGCAGGCTGGCGTTCGCGGCGCTGCTCGTCGCGGGGCTGCTCGCCGCCGCCGGCGCGGCGGCCTGGATCCTGCACCGCCGCGGTCGCCTGCGGCGCGTGCTCGCGTTCATCGCGCCGATGGCCGAGGCGACGCGGCGGCTGCGCTCCAACCACGGCATGCGGCTGCTGGGGATCACGTTCGCCGTCTGGGCGCTGGAGTGGGTCGCCTGGTGGCTGACGGCGCGCGCCGTCGGGATCGACCTCGCGCTGCTGGAGATCGGCTACCTGATGGGGCTCGCCTCGATCTTCGCGCTCGTTCCGAGCGGGCCCGGCTACGTCGGGACGTTCGACGCGGCGATCGTCTTCGGGGTGCGCGCGGTCGGTCGCACGGGGGCGCAGGCGCTCTCCTACCTGCTGCTGCTGCGCTTCGTCGTGACGGTGCCGATCACGCTGATCGGGCTCGTCGTGCTCGTCTTCGGCTACGGCGGCGTCGGCCGGGTGCGCGCCCTGGTGCGAGCATGACAGCGCGGCATCGCTCGCCGGTCGCCGGTGGGTGCTCGATCGGCGGTCGCTCGCGATGAGGGTCGCGGTGCTCGGCGCCGGCGTCGCCGGCCTCGTCTGCGCGTACCGCCTGACGCAGGAGGGCCACGTCTGCGACGTCTACGAGCGCTGGCCCGGGCTCGGCGGCCAGGCGGCGACGCTCGACGTCGGCGGGGGCGACCTGCTGGAGCGCTACTACCACCACCTGTTCACGAGCGACCGCCACATCGTCGCGCTCTACGACGAGCTCGGGATGGGCGGCGAGCTGGAGTGGAAGCCGTCCTCGATGGCGTTCTTCCTGGAGGGGCGCCAGTGGGCCTTCACGACGCCGCTGGACCTGCTGCGCTTCGGGCCGCTGTCGCCGCCGGCGCGGCTGCGGATGGGGCTGGCCGTGCTCCTGCTGCAGAAGCGCGCCAAGGAGGTGGGGCCGTTCGAGTCGATCACGGCGCGCGAGTGGATCGAGCGGCGGATGGGGCGCGGGCCCTGGCGCAAGGTCTGGGGTCCGCTGCTGCGCGGCAAGTTCGGCACCCGTGCCGACGACATCTCGATGGCCTGGCTGTGGAGCAAGCTGACGCTGCGCCGCCAGCTCGAGGGCGACGAGGCCAAGCAGGAGCTGCTCGGCTACCCGGCGCATTCGTGGGAGCTGTTGTTCGACGCGCTGCGCGATGCGATCTGCGCCGGCGGCGGGCGGGTCCTGATCGACCGTCCGGCGGCGGCGCTGCGGCGTGCCGGTGGCGATGGTGGCGGCTTCGTCGTCGCGGCGGGGGTGCCGGGATCGTTTCGGCGCGGACACGACCCGCGGCGGTTCGAGCGGGTGGCGGCGGTGGGCGAGTCGTCGGTCGGCGGCGACGCAACGGCGCATGCGAGCGCGGCCGGGGCGCCGGCGCAGGCGGGCGGGACCGAGGCGCGGGCGCGGGCGGGCGGCGGCAGCGGCGGCGAGGAGCGCTACGACGCGGTCGTCGCGACCGTCCCGAGCGACGTCTTCGAGGGCTTGCTCGACGACGATCTGGCGAGCGCGATCGGTCCGGCGTACCTGGAGCGGCTGCGCGCGACCGAGTACCACACCGCGCTCTGCCTGCTGCTCGAGCTCGACCGCCCGTTCTCGCCGTTCTACTGGACGAACATCGCCGACCCCGAGGTGCCGTTCGTCGGCCTCGTCGAGCACACGAACCTCATCTCGCCGGAGCGCTACCACGGCCGTCGCTTCCTCTACGTCGCCAACTACCTCGCGCCCGGCGACCCGCTGCTGGCGCTCAGCCCCGAGCAGCTGCTGGACGCCTACATGCCGGGACTGCTGAAGGTCCAGCCCGCCTTCAGCACCGACTGGATCCGCGCCCGCTGGCTGCATCGCGAGCCCGCCGCCCAGCCGATCGTCACCGTCGGCTACCACCGCCGCATCCCGCCGCTGCGCACCGGCGTGCCCGGCCTCGTGCTCGCGAACACGACGCAGATCTATCCCGAGGACCGCGGCACGAACTACAGCGTGCGGCTCGGCACCGACGCGGCCCGCGCGCTGCTGGACGCATAGCAGTTCGGCCGCCCGCCGCTGGACGGATGTCCGTCGATCGGCGGTCCGGAGTCATGGCCTGCTTAGAATCAGCAGATAACGGGGGGAACCACCCACGACACCACAGGAAACATTCGCCTATGGATGGCTTTGCAATTCCACTCATCATCTTCACCGCACTCATGGTCCTGCTGCTGGTGGAGATCATCAGGGGGTCGTTCGATGATCCGATCCCCCGCCGTGCCGGCGTCATCTGGGCCGTCACGTGCCCGGTCTCGGGGATGCTGTTCGGGATCGGCCTCGCGCCGATCGCGATCATCGTCGGCGTTGTCAGCATGCTCGCGCTGGGATCGCTCGGCTGGTGGTTCCTCGCGACCGAATCCGACGACTCCGAAGGCGACGCGGACGAGCCCGTCGAGCCCGACCCGGGACCGAGCGACGACATGCACGTCGAGATCCCCGACTGGGCCAAGCGCGTCGAGGATCCCGACTGGGCGAAGCCGAAGTCGGACATCGACTGGGACGCGTTCGATCGCGCCCGCACCGAGTGGGAGCGCGAGCTCACACCGAAGCCCGTCGCGCCGGAGCCCGAGCGGGCTCCGCAGCGCGAGCTAGTTCCCGCCGGCGTCTGAGTAGACCTGCCAGGTAGCCCGCGCCGCATCGGCCCATGTCCAGGCCGGCGGCGCGGGCGCCGGGCGCGTCGCCGCCTCGGCGGCCGCCAGCAGCCCCTCGAGGTCGCCTCCGTCGACGAACGTCGCACGGTCGCCGAGCACCTCGCGCAGCACCGGGATGTCGGACGCCACGACCGGCGTGCCGCAGGCCAGCGCCTCGACCGTCGGCAGCCCGAAGCCCTCGTCGTCGGAGGGAAAGACGAGCGCCCGCGCGCCGGAGTAGATCGCCGCGAGGTCGTCGTCGGGCACGTGCCCGGTCAGCGTGACGTCGGGCAGCTCGTGCGCCCACGGCTTCGTCGCGCCGACGAGCACGAGCGGCAGCGCGCGCGGCGCGCGCGCGAGGGCGGCGATCCGCTTGCGCGGGTCGGGCGTCTGCAGGCCGCCGACCCACAGCAGGTACTCGGCTGGCAGGGCGTAGCGCTCGCGCGCGGCGGCGATCTCGCCGGCGTCGCGCTCGCGCATGGCAGGGGCCGGCGCCTCATGGATCACGACGATCCGCTCGGGCGCGATCTTCAGGTGCTCGACGACCTCGTCCGCGACGACCGACGTCGGCACGATCAGCCGCGCGCTGCGCTCGACGGCGAGGTAGCGCATGCGAAAGCGGATGCCCGTGCGCAGGTACTCGCTGCGGCGCTTGAGCGGCACGACGTCGTGCAGCGTGACGACCTGCGGGCAGGGCGGGCGCAGCATCGCGCCGTCGATCCAGGGCGCGTGGTAGACGTCGCCGCGACGCGCGCGATGGCCTTCGATGACCACGTGGTCCGAGCCGGCCGTCGTGCGCAGCGCGGCCAGCAGGCAGCTCGCGTAGCGCCCGATCCCGCGCGGGTCCAGCGCCGGCCGGCTGTCGAACACGAGCCTCACCCGGCGACGACCCGCAGCAGGATCTGCTCGACGCGGTCGGCGTAGGCGTCGGCGCCGAAGCGCTGCGCCTGCTCGCGCGCGGCGGCGCCCATCCGGTCGCGATCGGCGAGCACCTCGAGGACGGCCGCGGCGAGCTCGTCGGGCCGTCCGGGCGTCACGAGCCGCCCGGTCACGCCGTCGACGACGACCTCCGCGAGACCGCCGACGCGGGTCGCGACGACCGGCGTGCCGGCCGCCATCGCCTCGGCCAGCACGGTGCCGAACGGCTCCTGGCGCGAGGGTGCGACGAGCACGTCGAGGTGGCGCATGACGGCCGCCCCGTCCGGTACCCAGGAAACGTGCTCGACGCCCTCGGCGCGGCGCACCTGCGCGGCGTACTCGGGCGCGCTGTCGTAGGGGTCGTCGCCGACGATCACGATCCGCGCGTCGGGCTTGCCGGCGCGGATCTGCGGCGCGGCGTGGACGAGGTCGAGCGGGCCCTTGCGCGGCTCGATGCGTCCGACGAAGCCGACGACCGGACGGCGAGGTGCGTCGCCGGGTGGCGTCGACCACGGCGCGGGGATGCCGTCCCGCCCGCCCGCGTCGAGCTCGACCGGGCAGTAGACGACGTGCGCATGCAGGCCGGCCAACCGCTCGGCGACCGCGCCGGAGTCGGCGAGCACGGCGCCGGCGCGCGACCAGAAGCGCGGCACGCGGTCGACGATGTCGTGCACGTGGAGGATCGTCCGCCGGCCCGCGAGGCCGGGCAGCAGGCGGCCGCTGACGGTGCCGTTGAGATAGACGAGGTCGTGGTCGGACGCCAGGCGGCGGGCGCGCGGGAAGCTCAGCGCGGCGCGCGCGCCGCCGCCGCGCTGCAGGCCGCCGAGCTGCAGGCGCACGACCGGCAGGCCGGCGTCGTCGAGCGGGCCGGCCTGCGGGGTGGCGAGCGTCAGCGCGTGGCCGCGCGCGAGCAGCCGCTTGGCCAGTCGCAGCAGCCCGATCTCGGCGCCGCCCGGATGGGCGACGGCACACACGGCGAGGATTCTCACGCAGCGATCCTCGCAGGGCGCGGGCCGGTGCGAGACTTCGGCGATGGTACGCGCCGCTTCCACCGCCCGCGAGGGTGGGGCGGATCGTCCTCGCCCGGCGAGGCTGATCCGCCACACCCCCCTCGCCGAGCCGTCGTGAACGCGCTCGCCGATGCGATCTGGGAGGCCGTGCCGGCCGGCGCGACGCCCGAGCGCTTCGCGTCGCGGCGGGCGTTCCTGCTCGCCCACGTCGCGCGCGGCGATCGGGTGCTCGACCTCGGCTGCGGGGCGGGCGAGTTCCTCGAGGCGCTGCTGCGGGCGGGGACGCTGCCGGTCGGCGTCGACGTCGCCGCCGAGGCGCTGCGGC
>JAUYGN010000136.1 GCA_030690545.1 Solirubrobacteraceae bacterium | reverse complement strand
CCACGGCTGTAACGGCCGACGACTACAAAGACGGCTACATGGTCATCGACACCGGGCCGGGGAACGGCTACCTGTACACCCTGGACTCCCACGCCGCCGTGGCCTCCGGTGGCGCCGACGGCACCTGCCGCCGCGTCCCCGGTCGCGGCTGCCTCCGGCGCCCCGTCGGCGTTCGCGCCCGCCCCCGCCGCGGCGCCGTCGGCTGCGCCAACCGGTGCCGTGCATGGGCCGCTCATGCGGATGCCCGCCACGCCCCCCGAGCCGCTCGACGACGACTCGAGCGCCGCCCCGCCGCCCGTGTCCTCGCTCGCCGCGCTGGAGGCTGCGCTTCCTGCGGCGGTCGCCGCGCAGCCCCCGGCGATCGCCGACCGGCCCGTCGTGCCGCCGGGTGCACGACGCGCGCGCAGGCTCGTGCGCGTGCGCAACATCCCGCCGCGTGCCCACGCCTCGGCGCACGAGCCGCCGGCCGCGATGCCCCCCGTGACCGCTGCCGATCCACCGGCGGCGGCGACGGTCACGCAGCTGCCCGGTCGGGCGCAGGCCTCAGATCCCTCGGGGCCCGACGGCGTCCGCCCGGCGCCGACCCGCGACGCCGTGCTCGCCGCCTACCGTGGCGCCGTCCAGATGCCGTCCGTCCCGGCCCATCCGGCGCCGGTGCCGGCCTCGACGGCGGTGGTACCGGCAGCGGTGACCACGACCGCGAGCGCAGCAGCGCTCGCGCCTGCACCCGCACCACCGGCTGCACCGGCGCCGATAGCGACCGTCTCGATGCTGGCACGCAGTGCCGTCGCCCTGGCTCCCGCTCCCGCTCCCGCTCCGCCGTTCGCCTCGGCTCCGCTGGCGCGCTCCGAGTCGGCCCCCGCGCCCGTCACCGGCGTCGATCCCAAGAGCGCCGGCGCCGCTCGCGGCGAGGTACCGGATCTCGACGTGCTCGCCGACTACGTGCTCGAGCGGCTTCGCCACGAGCTCCGTGACGGGCGCGAGCGGCTCGGCTTCCTGCTCGACGACTCCCGATGACGATGCGCCGCTCACCCACCGTCACCCCGCTGGGACGCGCCTGATGGCCAGCGCCGGGGCGGCATTCACCGTCGAGGTGCTCGGCCGGACGCTCGGCACCTTCGCGGCGATCCGCGGACTCGAGGCCCAGGTCGACGTCCTCGAGTACCGCGAGGGCGGGATCAACGACGTCGTGCACCGGCTGCCCGGCGCGCTGACGTACCCGAACATCGTCCTGTCCAACGGGCTCACGAGCCGGGCTGTCGAGGAGTGGTTCGCCCAGACGCGGCTCGGCGCCGAGCGGCACACGATGACGGTGACGTTCCTCGATTCCGCTGGCAAGGCGCAGCGGGCGTGGTCGTTTGCCGACGCGTTCCCGATCCGCTGGACCGGCCCGACGCTGACCGCGGGCAGCACGGCGGTCGCGGGCGAGGAGCTCGAAGTCGCGCACGGCGGAATGACGATGGAGCAGCCATGATCGACGACCCCGACGAACAGGACGGCACCGACGCCACGACGCCCGGCGGCGACGGTCCGGCGGACACCGACAGCACTGCGGGGACCGACTCGACGGCGAGCACCGAGAGCGCTTCGAGCGCGGACTCGGCGGCGAGCACGGAGAGCACCGCGAGCGCTGATGCGGCGGCGAGTCCGGAGCAGCAGACGCCGACCGCCGGCCAGGACGCCGGCGATGCCGCGCAGACGGCGGCGCAGAAGACCGGCAAGGCGGCTGCCCAAGGCGCGAAGACAGGCGGCTCGGCAGGGACCTCCTCCGCCGCCGCCCAGGGCGCCGCCGGCGCCGGTATCGGCCACGCCAGCCAGAGCGCGGCCGCAGCCGCCGGTCAGGCGGTCACCGAGGCCGGTGGACCGGTCGCCGGAAAGGCCGTCGAGGACACGATCACCGCTGCCGGATCGGTGGCTCAGGGCGCGGTCACGGGGGGCGCCGCGGGCGCGGCGGCTGCCGCGCAGTCCGGAATCGGTCAAGCGAGCCCGAGCGCTGCGGCGGCGGCTGGTCAGGCGGCCTCCGAGCTTGCCGGGCCGGAGGCTGGGCAGGCTGTCCAGGAGGCCGTCACCGCCGCCGGCAAGGTGGCCGAGGGTGCGGCCGCAGGGGCTGCTGCCGCCGCCGCGAAGCCCGCCGAAGCCGCAGGCGCCGAGACGCCGCCGGCCGCAGCTCAGAAGCCCGGCGACCAACCTGCTGCCGGCGGGGATCAGCAGGGCGGCGATACGGCTGCGAGCGCTGGTGGTGCCGCGGCGGGCGGCGATGATGCGGCGGCGGCGGGTGGTGATGATGCGGCGGCGGCGGGTGGTGATGATGCGGCGGCGGCGGGTGGTGATGATGCTGCTGCGGCGGGTGGTGATGATGCGGCGGCGGCGGGTGGTGATGATGCTGCTGCGGCGGGTGGTGATGATGCTGCTGCGGCGGGTGGTGACGATGCTGCGGCCGCGGGCGGCGATGATGCTGCTGCGGCGGGTGGTGACGATGCTGCGGCCGAGGGCGGCGATGATGCTGCGGCCGAGGGCGGCGATGATGCTGCGGCCGAGGGCGGCGATCCCGGGAGCGCCTCCGCCGAGACCGGCCCCGCCGCTGCGACGACGGCCGCAGCGGCGGCCGGTGGCGCCGCGGTCGGCGCAGCAGCCGGTACCGAGCTTGCCGATGGCGATGCGTCAGCGGTCGAGCTGCCGCCCGCGACTCCCGCGGGAGCGATCGCCTCGGCCACCGCAGCGGCGCCGCCCGCGGCGTCCTCGACGGCACCGGCCGGCGCCACCACCGTCCAGCGCGCGAAGCTCGAGATCGAGGGCCAGGACCCGATCGACTGCCTCTTCAACCCTGCCCAGTACGCGCTGACGAAGGTCAACAGCTACCAGGTGCAGACCGTGCCGGGCGCGAGCTTCGGCACCCCGCAGTTCGTCGGCGGCCAGCCGCGTGAGATGACCGTCGAGCTGCTCTTCGACGTCACGCTGAGCAAGCCCGCCAAGGCCAGCGTCCGGCCGATCACCGACGCGCTGTTCAAGATGATGGAGGTCCCCTCCGGCGGATCGGGAGCGGCCGGCAAGGCGCCGCCGACGGTCACCTTCCGCTGGGGAGCCTTCGAGTCCTTCAAGGCCGTCCCGACGCGCCTGGACGTCCAGTTCGTCCTGTTTCGCGCCGATGGCGAGCCGGTCCGCGCCTGGACGCGGATGGACCTGCTGCAGGTCGCCCCCGACCCCCGCTCGGGCAGCGGCACGCCGGCCTCGCAGAACCCGACGACGCGCGCCGCCGAGGCCGGTGCCTCGTGCGTCATCTGCGAGGGAGACTCGCTTCCGTCGCTCGCCCACCAGGCATACGGCGACGCGACCGCCTGGCGCGCGATCGCCCGCGCCAACGAGATCGACGACCCGCTCCGACTGCGTCCCGGCCGCCGCCTGACGATCCCGGAGCTGACGACGTGAAGTCCGCCGATCTCGCGGCCGGCGCGAAGATCACGCTCGACGGCTCGGACCTCGATCCGAAGCTCGCGAGCCAGCTCGTCGAGCTGCGCGTCGAGACGACGACGGCCCTGCCCGACGTCTGCGCGCTGCGCTTCACCGAGGCCGATCCGGCCGCCGGCGACGGCCTGGCGATCATCGACAACGCGGTCTTCAAGCTCGGCGCGGCGCTGAGCGTCAAGCTCGCGACCCCGAGCGGCGGCGGCAGCCCGAAGCCGGTCTTCGACGGCGAGATCACGACCGTCGAGGCCGAGCTCGGAACCCGGCCCGGCGGCGAGCCGGCGCTCGAGCTCATCGTCACGGGCCACGACAAGTCGCATCGCATGCATCGCAAGACGACGACGCGAACGCTGCGCCAGGTCACCGTCAGCGACGTGGCCAAGAAGGTGGCCGGCGAGAACGGGCTGGCGGTCGGCACGATCGCGCAGCTCGGCGGCGGTCCCGCCGAGGTCATGCACCAGGTCGGCGAGACCGACTGGGCGTTCCTCTCGCGGCTCGTCGCGGGCCACGGCGGCGAGCTCGACGTGGCCGCCGGCAAGCTGCACGTGATCGATCCGGCGAAGACCGAGAAGGAGGTCGCCGAGCTGACCTGGGGCGAGACGCTCGAGCGCTTCCGCCCGCGCGTCTCGAGCGTCGGCCAGGTCGCCGAGATCACCGTCCACGGCTGGGACGCCAAGAAGAAGCAGGCGATCGTCAAGACGGCCAAGGCGAAGGCGTCGACGGCGGTCGAGCAGTCGGGGCTCGACAGCGCCGCCAACGGCAGCACCGTGCACGTCGTGACCGCACCCGTCTCGACCGACGGCGACGTGCAGGCGGCCGCCACCGCGATCGCCGGCCATCTCGGCCACGAGCGCGTTCAGGCCGAGGCCGTCGCGGCCGGCGACCCGCTGCTGCTCGCGGGTGCCTACGTGAAGATCAGCGGGGTCGGCAAGCGCTTCGGCGGCGTGCACCGGATCGTCTCCGCGGTCCACGTCTACGGCCGCCGCGGCTACACGACGCGCCTGACGCTCGGCGCCGGCGGGCGTCCGCTCGCCCAGGCGCTCGGCGGTGGCACCGGTGCCCATGCGGCGGGCTTCGCCGAGCATCTCGTGATCGGCGTCGTGTCGGACAACAAGGACCCCGACAAGCTCGGCCGCGTCAAGGTCAAGTACCCGACGCTCGGCGACAGCGTCGAGAGCGACTGGGCGCGCGTCGTGCGCGGCGCGTCGGGCAAGGAGCGCGGGGGCGTCGCGATCCCGGAGGTCAACGAC
This sequence comes from Solirubrobacteraceae bacterium, assembly GCA_030690545.1. GTDB lineage: Bacteria > Actinomycetota > Thermoleophilia > Solirubrobacterales > Solirubrobacteraceae > CADCVQ01. The sequence goes on along the minus strand of JAUYGN010000136.1, from coordinate 7,324 downwards.
GAGGTCGTCCTCGCCTTCGAGCACGGCGACGTGCGCCGGCCGTTCGTGCTCGGCGCGCTGTTCAACGGCAAGGACACTCCCGGCGCCGACCTCGTGAAGGAGTCCAGCTCGTTCGCCGCCCGCTTCCCGCGCGACCTCGACGTCGCGACGAAGGAGAAGATCGTCGTCGAGTCCGGCAAGGACATGACGGTCACCGCCAAGCAGGGCCCGATCGAGATCACCGCCGGCAAGGAGATGAAGATCACGGCCAGCAAGGGCGGGCCGCCGAGCGCGATCACGATCGAGACGGCCGGGCAGATCAAGGTGACGGGCAAGATGGGCGTCGAGATCGCGGCGAGCGCCCCGCTGAAGATCACGTCGACGGCGCCCGTCACGGTCGAGTCCAACGCCGCGCTGCAGCTGAAGGGCTCGGTCGTCCAGGTGCAGGCGTCCGGCGTCCTGCAGCTCTCCGGGGCGACGGTGATGCTCGGATGAGCGCTCAGCTCGGCGCCGGCCTGGCGTTCCCGCTCGGCGTCGACCAGCGCGGCGCGATCGCGCTGGCCAGCGGCGAGACCGACATCGAGCAGGCGATCGCGATCATCCTGTCGACCGCTCCCGGCGAGCGCCCGATGCGACCCGAGTTCGGCTGCGCCGTCCACGACCACGTCTTCGACGTGCTCGACCCGGCGGCGTTCGGCGCGATCGAGAGCGCCGTGCGCTCGGCGATCGAGCGCTGGGAGCCGCGCGCGTCGGTGCAGGCGGTCGACTTCGACCTCGATGATCAGGCCGAGGGCTGCCTGAACATCGTGCTGACGTACGAGATCCCTGACGTCCCGGGCGTGCGCAACCTCGTGCACCCCTTCTACATCATCCCCGAGGAGGACGGTCCGGCCGGGGACATCGCCGACGCGGAGGTAGTGGCATGGTGAGACTCCCGGAGATCGAGCTCGACGACCGCGGCTTTCAGGAGCTCGTCTCCGAGGCGCGCACGCGGATCGCCCAGCACTGTCCCGAGTGGACCGAGCACAACGTCTCGGACCCCGGCATCACGCTGATCGAGCTGTTCGCCTGGATGACGGAGATGACGACGTACCGGCTCAACCGCGTGCCGGACAAGGTCTACATCCGCCTGCTGGAGCTGCTCGGCGTGCCGCTGCGCCCACCGACGCCGGCGCGCGCGAACGTCCGCTTCACGCTGACCGCAGCGCCGGTCGAGCCGATCACGATCGCCGCCGGCGAGACCGAGGTCGGCACGATCCGCACCGCCTACGAGGAGTCGGTCGTCTTCGAGGTCGTCGAGGGGCGCACGATCGAGCCGCTGAGCCCGGCGGCCTACGTCACGCATCGCGACGGCCTGATCCGCGACGTCCCGGTCGACGTCGGCGTGGCGCGTCCCGTCGGGCCCGACCGGGCGGCGTTCTCCTCCGTCCCGTTGCCGGGCGACGCGATCCATCTCGGCTTCGAGGAGTCGCTGTCGCGGCTGCTGATGCGGATCGACGTCGATGCCGATCCCGCGCGCGGCGCCGGCATCGACCCGCGCCGTCCGCCGCTGCGCTGGGAGCTGGGGACCGGCGAGCGTCCGACCGGAGAGCTCGTCTGGGAGCGCGTCACGGTGCTGGAGGACACGACCGGCGGCTTCAACTTCGGCAGCGGCGAGGTGCTGCTCGAGCTGGCGCTCGACAGCGAGCGCCTGCCGCTCGCCGGGCACCGCCTGCACTGGCTGCGCTGTCGCGTCGCATCACCGCAGGAGGCCGGCGAGGCCGCCTACGAGCGCCCGCCCGAGGTCTCGGCGATCACCGCCGCGCCGATCGGCGCGACGCTGCAGTGCCAGCATTCCGAGCACATCGACCACGAGGTGCTCGGCGAGAGCGACGGCACTCCGGGACAGACCTTCGGCGTCCTGCGCGCGCCGATGCTGGCGACCTCCGAGGACGAGTGGCTGGAGGTGCGCGAGCCCGACAGCGGCGGCGCCTGGGATCGCTGGCGGCCGCGCGAGACGTTCGTCGACAGCGGCGCCGGCGACCGCGTCTACGTCTGCGACCCGGCGACCGGCACGATCGAGCTCGGCCCGGCCGTGCGCCAGGCCGACGGCGGCTGGCGCCACTACGGCGCGATCCCGGCGAAGGGCGCCCAGCTGCGACTGTCGCGCTATCGCTACGGCGGCGGGCTGCGCGGCAACGTCGCGCCGGGCGCGCTGTCGGTGCTGAAGAGCGGCCCGGCCGGCATCGCGTCGGTCTCGAATCCCGGCGCGGCTCGCGGCGGCGTCGATCCCGAGCAGCTGGAGAGCGTGCGCCAGCGCGGCGCGATGGAGCTGCGCGCCCGCCACCGGGCGGTCACCGCCGAGGACTTCGAGCACCTCGCTCGGGAGGCCTCGCCGCGCGTGGCGCGCGCCGTCTGCGTGCCGCCCGACGAGGGCAGCGCCGTCGCGGTGCGGGTGCTGCCGCACGTGCATCCCGCCGACCGCCGCCTGGCGTTCGACGAGCTGCAGCCGCCGCGCGAGCTGCTCGACGAGGTCGCCAAGCACCTCGACGAGCGCCGGTTGCTCGGCGCCACGCTGCAGGTGGCGCCGGTTCGCCTGCGCGGCGTCAGCGTCGTCGTCGAGCTGCAGACCGAGCCGCTCGCCGACCTCGCGCGAATCCGCGAGGAGACGCTGGGCGAGCTGTACCGCTTCCTCAACCCGCTCGTCGGCGGCTCGCCGGGCGAGCTCGGCCGCGGCTGGGAGTTCGGGCGAACGCTCAACCAGGGCGAGCTGTACGGCGTCGTGCACGCGATCGCCGGCGTGGAGTACGTGCGGCTGCTGCGCATGTATCGCGCCGACCTGCTGACCGGCAAGCAGGCGCCCGAGCCCGCCGGCTCGCACATCGTGCTCGAGCCCGACGAGACGATCGCCTCGGGCCAGCACATCGTCAAGGCGACCATGCGCGGGACATAGCGGATCTCATGACCTACGGAGCCAACCACTAGTGGAGGCGGCCTTGGAGCGCTCAGTCAACGGGTCGGGACCCGAGCGACCGCCGCTGGTCGACGCGCCCGGGACGGTCTCCGCGCGGCGTCATCTGCGCAACGGCGTGCCGGACATCTACCGCCGCGATGCCGCCGCCCGGCGCGATCGGCCGCCGCCGTTCGCGATGCGCTTCCTGCACGCGCTCGAAGAGGTGCTCGACCCGATCGTGGCGACGCTCGACTCGCTGCCGGCGCACCTCGACGCCGACCTCGCGCCCGAGCATGCGCTTGCCGGCCTGGCGAGCTGGCTGGGCGTCGACGAGGTCGAGACCCTGCCCGACGAGCAGCGCCGCGAGGCGGTGCGTCGCGCGGGCGAGCTCGGGCGGCTGCGCGGCACGCGCGCGGGATTGCAGCTCGCGCTGAGCCTGTTCTTCCCGTCGATCTCGATCCGCATCAACGATCACGGCGGCGTCGTCGTCAGCGAGGACGCCACCGACGCGCCGCCGCCGGCGACAGCGGCATCATTCGAGGTCATGTGCGATCAGTCGCTGCCGCCCGAGACGCAGATGGCGGTCGCACGCTGCATCGAGCGCTGGAAGCCGGTCCACGCCCACTACAAGCTGCGCGTTCGCAAGGGCGGCAAGGTGCGCACGCTGCCCGAGGTGCCGCGGACGCCGTCCGGGGAGGGCACGACGCCGGCCGAGCTGCGCCCGCCGTTCGATGACGACGACGCGGGCGCGGCGGGCGGCGCGGAGGACGAATCGTGACGACCGGCGCCCAGCAGGCGCCCTGTCGCAACTGCGGGGTGCGCAACGAGGCTGGTCGGGACTTCTGCGAACGCTGCGGCGAGTACCTCAGCTGGGCGCCGACGATGCATGTCGCGGCGGTGCAATCGAGCGCGAGCGGCGCACAGGACGGCGGTGCCGCGGCGCTGGACGTGCCACCGGGCGACGAGCCCCGTCGCGCCGAAGCCGGCGCCGCTGCTGGCGCCGACGCCGACGCCGCGGCTGACGCCGACGCGCACGCCGCAGCGACGGCGGGCGCCGCCACCGTCGAAGCGGATGCCGCTCCGGCGCCCGCCGGTGATCGCGAGGACGCGGACGTGCTCGCTTCCGCGCCCGGGGACGTCGCCGCGCCGATCGCACCGCTGCCGCAGGGGCCGGGCGCCGCCGGCGGGCCAGCGGATGCGCCGCCACCGCCACCGCCACCGCCATCACCGGCATCGCCACCGCCGGCCGCGAGCGACGAGACGGCGTACGTCCCGCCGCCGGCCGCCGTCGCCGGCTTCGCCGACGTCCCGCCGGCAAGCGGGGACGCCTCGATCATCCTGCAGCCCGAGATCCTGGGCGTCGGCGCGGCCGGCGTGCCCGCCGTCGAGGCCGGCGCCACGATCTCCTACACCGCGACGATCCGCAACGAGAGCCGGCTCGTCGACAACTACGAGCTCGCGGTGCTCGGACTGCCGGACGGCTGGTCGGTCGTCACGCCGCCGACGGCGTTCCTCGTGCCGCTCGGATCGGGCCGCGGCGAGAGCGACACGACGATCCGGATCGACATCTCGCCGCCGCGCTCGCACCAGTCCACGGCCGGCGTCTGGACGTTCGAGCTGATCGCGATGTCGCGCACGACGGCGACCGTCGCGGGCCGCGCGATCGCGCAGTTCGAGGTGCTCCCGTTCCCGGCCTGGTCGGTCGAGTCGGTACCGGTCGTCAACAGCGGGCGGCTGAAGGCGCGCTATCGCATCGCAGTGCGCAACGACGGCAACGCCGAGCAGGATCTGTGGCTGCTCACGCTCGACGACAGCGGACGCCTGCGGACGAAGTTCAAGGCGGGCAAGCTGACGCTGCAGCCGGGCGCCGTCGGGGTCGACGTCCTGACCCTGCGCCCGCGCCTGCCGCTGCCGGTCGGCCGCGTCGTCGAGCACCGCGTCGGCGTCGACGCAGATCCGACCGCGCCCGAGGTCGGTGACGGTGGGCTCAGCGCCAAGGACAAGCTCGCCGCGAAGGGCAAGGACGAGGCGACGAAGCTCGCCAGCGGAGTCAGGGTCACCTCGAGGGGCATGTCGCTGCCGCGGCCGCGGATGCCGCGCTTCAGCAACCCGCTGACGAGGTTCAAGGCCGACGCCAGCATGGCGGCGCGGCTGCGCGGGCCTGCCGATGCCTCGGCGCCGCTGACGGCGCGCCAGGTCGTGTTCCGCCAGAAGCCGGTGATCCCGCTGTGGCTGATCGGCCTGCTGCTGCTGCTGGCGCTGATCGGCGTCGCGATCTACCTGCTGCTGCCCAAGGAGGTCACGGTGCCCCAGCTCGTCGGCGCGACGGACACGTTCGTCGCCGAGAAGACGCTCCGCGAGGAGGGGCTCGTGCTCAGCCAGCCGGTCCAGCGGCGCCTGAACGCCGCCGAGCCGGGCAGCGTCATCGAGCAGTCGCCCGCCGCGGGCCTCAAGCTCGAGAAGGGCTCGTCGGTCAGCATCGTCGTCGCCGAGGGCGACGCGAAGGTCACGGTGCCGAGGCTGCAGGGTCTGACCCGCGTGAAGGCCGACGAGCGCCTGCGCGCCTCCGGACTGGAGCTCGGCGAGACGCGCCCCGACGACGCGGCCGACAACTTCGTCGTGCGCAGCCAGATCCCGGACGCGGACCTGCGCGTCGACGGCGGCACGGCGGTGCGCGTCTTCCTCGAGAAGCCCAAGCCCAAGCCGGCCAGGAGGGCGGCCGCCAACGGCGCCCCGGCTGGCGGTGGCGGTGGCGGTGGCGGTGGCGGTGGTGGCGGCGGTGGCGGCGGAGGCGGCGGCGCGGCCGCGAGCGTCACGATCCCGGCCTACTCCGGCAAGCAGGTCGGCGCCTACACGACGACGCTCACGAACCTCGGTCTGAAGGCGAGGGTGACACGCACGATCGCCGAGCGGCCCGTGAACACCGTGCTCGGCGTCACGCCCAAGGTCGGCGAGAAGGCTCGGCGGGGCGCGACCGTGGCGGTCAGCGCATCCGGCGGTCCGGCGACGCTCGCGGTCCAGGTCGGCCCGGGCGTGCGGACGTTCGACACGTCGAAGGCGATCGCCAGGCCGCTCGGCCGGTTCCCGCTGCTCGGCGGGAGCGCCACCGAGCTTGCCTACCTGCCCGGCGGAGAGCAGGTCGTCTACCGCTCAGGGCGCCGGATCGTGCTCACGGCGACCGCGCGGGGCTCACGGGCACGCTCGCTCTACGCCGGACCGGACGTGCTCGAGCACCCGTCGGCGGCGCGCGACGGCAACACGCTGGCGCTGATCCGCCGCGAGGAGGGCGACGGCGACCTCTGCTTCTCGAAGATCGACCTCTTCGAGCACCTGTGCCTGCCCGACGACGGCTGGGACCTCGGCGGGCGGATCAGCTGGCGCTTCGACGGCCGCGCCGTGATCGTGCCGGGCAGGCGCGCCGACAACCCGGCGATCTTCGGCCTGCGGATGTACGAGACCGAGACGGCGTACACGACCGATCCGCTGCGCTGGCGCGGCCGGACCGCGACGAACGTGACGACGCCGGGCAGAGGCGTCCTGGCGGCCGCCTACTCGCCGGCGGGGACGAAGGTCGCCGCCGTCACGAACCTCACGACGGCGGACTTCCAGGCGGTCATCGCGGACGTCGGCGACCTCGCGCTCGAGGATGCCAAGCCGACCTCGGTGGCCGCCTGCGACGTCGCCTGGAGCCCGGATGCCGCGCAACTCGCCGTGCTGCAGGCCGGTGACGCCTGCAGCGCGACGTCGGGCACGATCAAGCGCTTCCCGCACGCCAAGCCGTCGGAGATCAAGACCGTGACGGGCTCGGCCAGCTCCCCGATCTACCGGCCGGTGAAGTAGTGGCCGCGTTTGACCAAGCGCTGCAGCGCAGCGGCGGCGGGCTGCTCGACGGGGGGCGGGTGCATCCCGCCGTGAGCACGCAGATCAACGCCGTGCGCGGTGCCGGCGCGCCGCTTGAGCCTGGCGTGCAGGCGCAGATGTCGCAGAGCTTCGGCCACGACTTCTCCGACGTGCGGGTGCACAGCGACCCGCTCGCGGGCGCGCTCGCGAAGTCCGTGCAGGCGCGCGCGTTCACGACCGGTGCCGACATCTTCTTCGCCGGCGGGGAGTACCGGCCGGGCTCGGCGAACGGCCGCGAGCTGCTCACCCACGAGCTCGCCCATGTCGTGCAGCAGCGCGGTGCGCCCACCTCAGGCGAGTTTCGCGTGTCCGATCCCGGCGACGCGCTCGAGCGCGAGGCCGAGCGCGTGTCGCGCGAGATCGGCTAGCACCGCCTGACCGGTCGCGCGGCGGGTCGCGGCACCGGCGCTCGGATCGGTCGCGATCAGCCGATCGAGAAGTCGTCGCCGTCGTCGGCGGGCGGCGGTGGCGGCGGTGGTGGTGGTGGCGGTGGCGCGGCAGGCGGTGAGGGCG
>JAUYGN010000135.1 GCA_030690545.1 Solirubrobacteraceae bacterium | reverse complement strand
GCGCTCGTCGGCGCCGCCGACGCGCGGGCGCAGCGCGCCGTCGAGCTGGGCGGCGAGGCGCGCGCGGGCTCCGGGCGCGAGGCCGTCGCGGCGCTCCAGGAAGGCTCGCACGGTCGCGACGTCCTCGATCGGCACGGCGCTGACGTCCCAGCTCGCGCCGGCCGCGACACGCACGCCGTCGGCTGCCGGCGGCGGCGCGCTGCCGGCGGCGCCCGGCCGTACGCGGTCGACCGCCCGCCAGTCGCGGATCACGACGGTGTCGGCGGCGAGATCTCCGGGGCGCTGGTTGCGGCGGGTGGCGACGACCGAGACGATCGTCGGAAGGTAGCTCAGCGGCAGCCCGTCGACGAGCCGCACGACGTTGCGGATCATGCTTGCCGTCGCATCGATCGGCCGGCCACTCGCGCGCACGACGCGCAGCCCGACGAACCGCTTGCCGGGCGTGCGCCCGGCGGCGAGCGTCTCGAAGGCGACGTCGTAGAGCAGCATCGTCAATCCGGCGGCCGGGAGCACCACGAACGCCGCGCTGATGCCCAGCGCGACGAGCAGCAGGACGAGCAGGCAGGCGATCAGGAACCCCTTCAGCACGAGGTCGATCGCCCCCGCGATCGCTCGCGATCCGAGCCCGGCCAGCGTCAGCTCCAATGAGACGCCCTCCGGCGTCGGGATGGTGATGCGATCCTCGTACTGCACGATATGAACGTAGAGCGTTTCATCAGCGAGCGGGAAGGCGCCTGGCGCGAGCTCGACGAGCTCCTGCGGGCGCGTGGCCGCGGTCGCCTCGGCCGTCGCGGGCGCAGCGACCCGGACGAGCCGACCGACGCGGACGGGAGGCGCCCCCGGGGCCGGGACCGCCGGACGCGCCGCGACGCCGCGGGCGTGCTGCGCCTCGGCGCGCTGTACCGGGGCGCGGCAGCCGATCTCGCGCTCGCCCGCCGCGGCCATCCCGGCGATCCGGTCGTCATGCGCCTGGAGTCGCTCGTCGGCCGCGCGCGCCAGGCCGTCTACGCCGACGAGCCCCGGCGCGGCTCGCTGCGCACGTTCTTCGGGCGCACGTACTGGCTGCGCGTGCGCGAGCGGCCACTGCCGCTGCTGGTGGCGATCGCGCTGCTGCTCGCGCCCGCAGCGCTGACCGCGGCGTGGGCGCTGCACGACACCGGCGCGGCGGTCGGCCTCGTCCCGCAGCAGTTTCGCGGGGCAGTCGAGCCGGTCGGCGACACGGGCATGACGGCGGCCGAGGCGACGGCGTTCTCTGGCGCCGTGATGACGAACAACATCAACGTCACCTTCCTGGCCTTCGCGGCCGGGATCCTGTTCGGTCTCGGAACGGCGCTGATCGTCGCCTACAACGGCGCCATCCTGGGGGCGGTCGTCGGCGGGGCGATCGCCAACGGCAACGGCGCCGGGATCGCCGAGTTCATCACCGCCCACGGGGTGATCGAGCTGTCGTGCATCGTCGTCGCGGCAGCTGCCGGCATGCGGATGGGCTACGCACTCGTCGCGCCCGGAGCGCGCACGCGCCTGGACGCCCTCGCGCACGAGGCGCGTGCCGCGGTCGTGATCGTGCTCGGCACGATCCCCTGGGTCATCCTCGCCGGGCTGATCGAGGGCTACGTCACCCGCGCCGGCTTCGGCCTCGTCCCGGGGATCATGCTCGGCGTCGGCGTCGGCGCGCTCTACTGGACGCTCGTGATCGTTCGCGGCCGGCCGGCGCCGCAGCCCGCGCCTGCCGGGCACTCGTGACCGCGCGACGCCCCGACGTGGCTGCCGGCGCCCATCACAGCCGCGCGCGCGACTTCGCGCCGAGATAGGCGCCGACGCAGGCGCGGGCCAGATCCGCGGGCGGGGTCTCGAGCACCCGCGCGCCCGCGCCGCGCACCTTTGCCGCCGCGCGCTCGCGGGCCGCGAGGACGTCGAGCGCGGCGGCGGCGCGGTAGACGTCGCGCTCGTGCGCGGGCTCGGTCGCCAGCATCGCGTCGAGGTCGGGGTCGACGACGCCGGCGACGACGACCTCGTGGCGGCGCGCGAGCACCGGCACGGCACGGACGAGCGAGCGCGCGGCGACCTCCTCGACGAGGTCGGTGAAGACGATCACGAGCGCGCGCTTGGACGCGCCGATCGTGCGGAACGCCAGCTCGTAGTCGGAGTCGACGGGCGCCGGCTGCAGGTCGAAGACGGCGCGGACGAGCGCGTCTCCCCCGCGCCGGCGCGGCGCCAGGCGACGGTGCACGGCGGCGTCGAACGCGACCGTGCCGCAGCGGTCGCCGAGCTCGTCGGCGACGAGGCCGACGGCGGTCGCGGCGTCGATCGCGGCATCCAGGCGCGTCGCGCCCCCGCTCAGGGGAGCAGCCATCAGGCGCCCGCAGTCGAGCACGCAGATGACGTCGCGGTCCTGCTCGACGCGGTACTGGTTGCTCATCGGCCGCCCGAGACGGACCGTCGCCGGCCAGTTGACCTGGCGGATGTCGTCGTCGGGCAGGTACTCGCGGATCGACTCGAACTCGGTGCCGAGGCCGAGCGGGCCACGCGACTGGTGACCGGACTCGCGGAAGCGCCCCGAGCGCACGGCGAGCGCGAGCCGGCGGGCGGCCGGCAGGTCGGGATAGACGAGCAGCTCGGCGTCCTCGCCGGCGCGGTGATCCCAGCTGGCGAGGCGCAGCGGACCGGTGACGCGCACGGCGGCGGGCGGCAGCGTCAGGCGCCCGCGGCGGCGCGCGACGAGCTCTGCGCGCAGCCCGCCCGCGTCCTCGCGCGGCTGCAGCTCGATCTCCGGCGGGCACGCCTGGCGAATGCGGACGTCGCGAGCGTCGCGCCCGCCCCCGTCGGGCAGCTCGATCGCGAGCGTCGCCGGCACGCCACGCGCGACGATCGACGGCAGACGCCGGCGCGCCCGCGGCGGCCGGCGGGCGGCGCGGGCGTCGGCGAG
>JAUYGN010000134.1 GCA_030690545.1 Solirubrobacteraceae bacterium | reverse complement strand
ACGTACGGCAGCTGGGGGCGCTGGGCGGCGCCGCCGCTGGCGGTCGCGCTGCGCGCGCTGCGGCGCCGCTTCGCCTTCGACCTCGTCCACGCGCACAACGCCGTCCCCGCCGGCGAGGCCGTCCGCCGCGCCGGGCTGCGGACGCCGTTCGTCGTCTCCGTGCACGGCGGCGACGTCTTCCACACCGTGCCCGGCTCGCCGGCCGGGGCGCAGGCCGTGCGCGCGGCGCTCGGGCAAGCACGGCTCGTGATCGCCAACAGCGGCGGGATCGAACGACGCTGCCGCGTGCTCGGCGCGCGCGCGACGCGCGTCGTGCGACTCGGGACCGATTTGCCGCAGGGGCGCGCGGCGCCGTACGCGGCGCCGACCGTCGTCACGACCGGCCATGTCATCGCGCGCAAGCGCCACGCCGACGTGCTGCGCGCCGTCGCGCTGCTGGGCGAGCGCCATCCGGCGCTGCGCTACCTCGTGGTCGGCGACGGGCCGCAGCTCGGCAGCCTGCGCGCGCTGGCCGCCGAGCTCGGCGTCGCCGACCGGCTCGAGCTCGCCGGCCAGCTGCCGGGCGACGAGGCCCTGCAGCGCACCCGCCGCGCGACGCTGTTCGCGATGCCCTCGACGGACGAGGCGTTCGGCGTCGCCTACGTCGAGGCGATGGCCGGCTGGCTGCCGGCGATCGCGGCCGCGGGAGAGCCGGGGCCGCAGGAGATCGCGTCGGCAGCGGCGAGCGACGAGGAGAACCCGCCGGCCGCCGGCGGGATGACGCTCGTCGCGCCGCGCGACCCCGCCGCGCTGGCGGCGACGATCGACGGCCTGCTGTCCGACGGCGCGGCGCTGCGCGACACCGGCGAGCGCGCCCGCGCGACCGTCGAGGCGCACTTCTCCTGGACGGCCTGCGGCGCGGCCACCGTCGCCGCCTACGAGGCGGCGCTGGCGTGAAGCCCGTCCTGTTCGTCACCAACCACGTGCCGCCCGACCGCGTCGGCGCGTTCGCGGCGCTGCACCGGCGCGTGCCGCTCGAGCTGGCGCTGTTCGGCGGGCGCTCGATCCACGCCACCGCCGGCGTCGAGGACCCCGGCGTGCCGCACCGGACCGTGCGCCAGCGCGAGATCCGGGCGCTGGCGGCGTCGGGCGACTACCGCGCCGTCGTCTGCGGGACGGCGGGCCGGATCGCGCTGCCGGCGGCGTTCGCCGGGGCACGCGCCGGACGGACGCCGTTCGTGCTCTGGAGCGCGCTGTGGGCGCAGCCGCGCACGCCGGCTCACGTCGTCGCGGGCGCGCCGCTGATGGCGACGCTCTACCGCCGCGCGGATGCGGTCGTCGCCTATGGCCCGCACGTCGCCGCGGTCGCCCGTGCGCGCGGCGCCCGCAACGTCCACGTGGCGCCGCAGGCCGTCGACAACGACTACTGGAGCCGGCCGACCGCCGCGCCGCGCGAGGCGGACTTCGTCGCGGTGTTTCTCGGGCGGCCAACGCGGGCAAAAGGCGCAGTGGTGCTGCTCGATGCCTGGCGCGAGTCAGGGATCGCAGCATCAGCCGCCGCGCTCGTCCTCGTCGGTGCGGGGTCCGGGCCCCCTCGGATCCCCACCGGCGGCGCGGTGGTGTTCGCCGGCCCTCAACCGCCCGAGCAGGTCCGCAACTTCCTCGCCGCGGCGGACGTTTGCGTCATACCGTCGATTCGCACCCGCGGCTTCCGCGAGCCGTGGGGGCTCGTCGCCAACGAGGCCATGAACCAGTCCACACCAGTCATCGCCAGTGACGAGGTCGGCGCCGTCGCCGGCGGCCTCGTCCGCCACGAGCGCAACGGCCTCGTCGTTCCCGCCGGTGACCCGACGGCGCTGGCGAGCGCGCTGTGGCGCCTGCGCGACGACGCCGCGCTGCGCACGACGCTCGGCGTCAACGCCCGCCGCGACGTCGCCGCCTACACGTTCGAGGCATGGGCGTGCGGGTTCGAGACGGCGATCGGATCGCTACCGTGAACCGGTCGATGCGTCGTCTCCTGCCGTTCCTCGCGCTGTTGCTCGCAGCTCTCGTCGCCGCCGCGTCGGCAACCGCCTCCGGCCGCGACGTGATCCGCGACTGCACCGACGACGAGGTGATGTCGAAGACCTATACGCAGAAGGAGTACCGCGACGCGCTGCGCGAGTTCGCCGCGGCCGGCGACGCCGACCAGTACGGCAACTGCCGCGACATCATCCGGCGCGCCCAGCAGGCGGCGCTCGCCGCGAGCAGGGGCGCCGGCGGCACGGGCGGCGGGGCGACGCCGAGCGGCGGCGCCGGGGCGATCGGCAGCGCCCCCGCCGCCGAGCAGCTCGACGCCGCCAGCGACGCCGAGCGCGAGGCCGTCGAGCAGGCCCGCACGGCGCCGGCGCCGGTCGTCTCACTCGACCGGGCCACGGTCGATCCCGCGAAGGTCGGCACCGTCCCGGGACTGAGCCAGGTCTCCGACCTGCCGGCGCCGCTCACCGGCCTGCTCGCGCTGCTGCTCGCCGGCGCGCTGGCGATCGGCAGCCTTCGCATCCGACGCCTTGTCCACGCCCGCCGCACTTGACGACCGCGCTCGCGCTCGCGCGCTGAGCGTCCCCACCCCAGCCGTCCAGACCCTGCTCACGGTTGGCCTGGCGGCGATCATCTGCGCGGTCGCGTTCTCGGCGGTCGCCGGCCTGCAGGTCGCCCGCGCGACCCCGAGCGAGCTCGCGCTGATCGGCGGCGGCGCGATCGCCGTGACGGGCGCGCTGCTGCTCGCCCCGCGTCGCGAGCGGATCTACGGCATCGGTCCGCTGCTGGCGCTGCTCGCGCTCACCGTCCTGACGGCGCTGTCGATCACATGGGCGGCGAGCCCCTCCGAAGCCTGGCTGGAGACGAACCGGACGCTCGCCTACAGCGCCGTGTTCGCGGCCGCGGTGGCGCTCGCGCACAGCGTCCCGGGCCGCTGGAGCGCGGTGCTCGGGGCGATCACGCTGTCGGCCGTCGCGCTCAGCGCGTACGCCGTGCTGACGAAGGTCTTCCCCGGCGCGCTCAGCCCCGACGAGATCTACGCCCGCCTGCGCGAGCCGTTCGGCTACTGGAACAGCGTCGGCCTGGCCGCGGCGCTCGGCGTGCCCGGCTGCCTCTGGCTGGGCACGAGGCGGGGCGGCCATCAGGCGCTCAACGCGCTTGCCTACCCGGCGCTCGGGCTGCTCGTCCTGACGATGCTGCTGTCCTTCTCGCGCGGCGCCGTGCTGGCGGCGGCGCTCGGCGCCGCGTTCTGGTTTGCGACGGTGCCGCGGCGCCTGCGCGGCGCGGCGGTGCTGATCGCCGGCAGCGTCGGCGGCGGGCTGATGGCCGCCTGGGCCTTCTCGCAGAACGCGCTCACCGACGACCGCGTGCCGGTCGACCTGCGCAACCAGGCCGGACTGCAGCTCGGCCTGATGCTGATCGTGCTGCTCGGCCTGCTGACCGTCGCCGGCCTCGCGGTCGGCTTCGTACGCGCCAAGTACGAGCCGACCCTGCACCAGCGCGACCGCGCCGGCGTCGCGCTGCTCGTCGCGCTCGCGCTGGTCCCGCTCGGCGGGCTCGCCGCGCTGTCGCTCGGCGAGCGCGGCCTGTCGGCCTCGGTCTCGGCCCGCTGGGAACAGCTGACCGACCCCTCGGCGACGCTGCCGCGCAACGACAACACGCGCCTGACGGCCGTCGGCAGCGTGCGCGCGCGCTACTGGGACGAGGCGCTGCGGATCTTCAAGGACAACCCGGGCGTCGGCGTCGGCGCGGGCGGCTACGCGACCGTCCGCAAGCGCTATCGGACGGACGACCCGGCGGTGCGCCATGCGCACGGCTATCTCGTGCAGACGGCCGCCGACCTCGGACTCGCCGGGCTGGCCGTCACGCTCGCGCTGCTCGCCGCGTGGCTGGCGAGCGCCGTGCGCGCGACCGGGCTGCGCCGGCGCGACCGCGGGCGGCCGTACTCGCCGGAGCGGATCGGGCTGCTGACGCTGCTGGCCGTCGTGATCGTCTTCGGCGTCAGCTCGCTGATCGACTGGACGTGGATCGTGCCCGCCCACGCCGCCGTCGCGCTGCTGGCAGCCGGCTGGATCGCCGGGCGCGGGCCGCTCGGCGGACGCAGCCCGGGCGTTTCGCCGAGCGCAGGGGGCGGGCTCGGCGAGCGCCTGCGCGCCGGGTTGCGCGAGCGACCGCGCGCGATCTGCGCCGCCGCGGCGGTGCTCGTCGCGCTCGTCACGACCTGGACGGTGTGGCAGCCGCTGCGCGCGCACGACACCGTGCAGGCCTCGCTGCAGACGCTCGACGGCGGCGACGCCGACGCCGCGCGGGCGCAGGCGCAGAAGGCGCGCGACGTCAACCCCGTGTCGCTCGATCCCCTGTACGCGCTGTGGACGATCGAAGCGTCCGCTGGGCGCAATTCCGCGGCGCGCCGTGCGTTGGAGGAGGCAGTGCGCCTTCAGCCCGCCAACCCCGAGCCCTGGGTGCGACTTGCCGAATTCGAGTTCAATACGCTCCGGCGTCCGCAGGTCGCGCTGACGGCGATCCGTCCGGCGCTGTATCTGGACCCCCGATCTTCTGACGCCGTTGCCGTGTTCCTTGCAGCGCAACGCCAGACCACCGCACCGTGAACTCCCTTCGCTCCCTCATCGCCGCCCTCTTGTTGCTGGCGGCGCTCCCGGCACACGCGCTCGCCTCCCCGACGCAGGAGTCGACCTTCCAGGACGACCCGCTGCTCGTCTACGGCACGCCCGACAAGGTCAACCAGACGCTCGACACGCTGAAGTCCTTCGGCGTCGACCGGATCCGCGTGTCGGTCTTCTGGCGGATCGTCGCGCCGGCCAACGACCAGGCCCAGAAGCCGAGCTTCGACGCGACCGATCCGGCGCAGTACCCGCCGGACGCCTGGGACCGCTATGACCACCTGATCCAGGCCGCCCAATCGCGCGGCATCCTCATCAACCTGAACATCACGTCGCCGGTGCCGCGCTGGGCCTCGACGGAGTCTCCGCGCGCCGACATCCAGGAGACGTTCAATCCCAATCCCGAGGAGTTCGGAAAGTTCGTGCAGGCCGTCGGCACGCGCTACAGCGGCCAGTACGCGGGCCTGCCCCGCGTCGACTACTGGTCGATCTGGAACGAGCCCAACCAGGCCGGATGGCTGACGCCGCAGTGGAGCCCGAACCCGCGCAACGCCAGGGTCCAGATCGACGCCGCGCCGGCGATCTATCGCGGGCTCGTCGCCAGCGCCTGGCAGGCGCTCGCGGACACCGGGCACGGCACGGACACGATCCTCGTCGGCGAGACGGCGCCGCAGGGCCAGCAGAGCCGCCGGGGCCTGTCGCAGTCGATCGACGCGCTGCGGTTCATCCGCCGCATGTACTGCCTGGACGACAACCTCAACGTGCTCAGGGGGTCGAGCGCAGCGCTGCGCGCCTGCCCGGGCGACATCGCCACGTTCGTCGCGCAGAACCCCGCGCTGTTCCAGGCAAGCGGCTACGCGCACCATCCGTACGCGCTGCTGTCCCCGCCGTCGGCGCGCTCCAAGCCGGCCGACTGGGTGTCGATGGCCGACCTGCGCAAGCTGAGCAGCGAGCTGTCGCGCATCTACCGCCGCTACGGCCAGCGGATGCAGACCTCGCGCGGCGTGCCGCTGTACCTCACCGAGTACGGCTACCAGACCAAGCCCGACCCGATCAGCGTCTCCTTCAGCCGCCAGGCGGCGTGGATCAACCAGGCCGAGTACATGGCCTACAAGAACGCCAGCGTGCGCGCGGTCAACCAGTTCCTGCTCGTCGACGACGCCCCGGTCCCGGGCGTCGACCCCAAGACGAACCCGCGCCTGGCGTGGCGCACCTTCCAGAGCGGCCTGATCCTGCTCGAGGGCAACAAGCGCAAGCCGTCCTACAACGCGTACGTCACGCCGCTGCACGTCACGCAGCCGCGCATCAGGCGCGGGCGCTCGACCGGCATCTGGGGGATGTTGCGCCCCGCGGCGGCGGGGACGCGGGTCCGCGCCAACCTGCAGTTCCGCGCCACCGGCACGAAGACGTGGCGGACCCGCAAGACGGTCACCGTCAGCGGCCCGCGGCACCACTTCGAGACGCGCATGGTCGTGCCGCGCACCGGCTTCGTGCGGATCCACTGGCGCAACGGCTCGCGCACGCTGACGAGCCGCGCGGCCCAGGTCACCGTCGTCCGCTGACGCCCGGCATCGCTCGCGACGCGAGCTTCGATCGTTCAGCGGCTGAGACGCGCACGCCGCCCGGTCACGCGCGCGGAGCCGGACCGGACGCGGCGCTAGCGAGCGCCCGCGACGGGCTGCGTCGCGTGGCCGTCGACGAGCTCGGCCGGCAGCGCGCCGGGGCCGCCCATCTCGCGCACGCTGACGAGCAGCTGCTCGTACTCGTCGGTGACGGCGTCCCACGAGTAGCGCCGGGCACGCTCCCGCGCGCGGGCCCGGTAGTGCTCGACGAGCTCGGGCTCGTCGAAGAGGCGCTCGAGCTGGGCGGTCAGCGAGGGCACGCCCTGCTTGCCGGAGAACGTCAGGCCGGCGTCGCCGACCGTCTCGACGTTCGGCGCGTGGTCGTTGACGAGCACGCAGTTGCCGGCCGCGAGCGCCTCGAGGATGACCGGGTGCGTGCCGCCGACCTCGGTCGGCGCGCAGAAGATGTAGGCGTGGCGCTGCAGCTCCCAGTAGCCGCGCCCGAAGACGTAGCCCGGGAAGAGCACGCGCGGATCGCCGGCACGCTGGACCTGCTTGATGTAGTCGTGCGCGTACGGCGCGCCGCCGACGACGACGAGCTTCATGCCCTTGGCGCGCTCGCCGGAGATGCGGCTGAACGCCTCGACGAGCACGTGCGGGTTGTTCTCGGGCTCCAGGCGACCGACGAACAGGACGTACTTGTCGGGCTCCAGGCCGAGCCGGTCGAGCGTCTCGGTGCCCCCGTGGCCGGGGTCCTCGACGCCGTAGGGCACCACGCCGATGCGCTGGCCGTAGCGCTGCTCGAAGATCTCGGCGACGGCGTGCGAGTCGGTGATCGCGGTGTCCGACCAGCGCGGCGCGTTGCGCTCGGCGAAGCGCAGGTAGGCCTTCGCGAAGGCCGGCCACTTCGAGCGGTCGGAGTCCAGGCCGTCGACGTTGATCACCGTCGGGATGCCGGCGCCGCGCGTGACGAGGCACATCGGGCTGTTGCCGGCGATGAAGAACAGCGCGACGTCGGGCCGCAGCCGCCGCGCGGCGTGCAGCGAGGAGAGGAACGTGTGCGTGAAGGTGTCGAGGTACTTGTTGCGGACCGCCGGGATGTGCACGAGCCGCGCGCCCTTGTGCTCCTTCAGGCGGCGGTCGACGACGTGCGGGCGGCAGTACACGACGACCTCGTGCCCGCGCTCGGTGAGGCGGCTGGCGAGCTGCTCGGCGGCCGTCTCGAAGCCGCTGTAGGAGGCCGGGATGCCGCGCGTGCCGAGGATCGCGACCCTCATCGGGCAGCGGTGGTCGCGGGGCGCTCAGGCATGCGCAGCCAGGGTATAGGCCGCGATGTGGGCGCGCGCCGAAGCCCGCCAGGAGAACGCGGCCGCGCGCTCGAGCCCGCGCGCGGCGAGCGTCGCGCGCAGCTCGGGGTCGGCGGCGATCCGCGCGAGCTCGCGGGCGAGCCCGCCGACGTCGTACGGGTCGACGTAGAGCGCGGCGTCGCCACAGGTCTCGCTCAGCCCCGGCGAGCGCGCGGCGACGACCGGGACGCCGGCCCGCATCGCCTCCAGCGCGGTCAGGCCGAAGCCCTCGTGCAGCGCCGGGTGCACGAGCGCGACGGCGCCGCTCAGCAGCGCCGCGAGGTCCGGCTCGCGCTCGCGGCGCACGCCGGGCCGATGCTCGCCGGTGGCCCCCGAGCGGCCGGCGAGGACGAGCTCGAGCGCGGCCGCCTCCCCGTCGCCTGCTTCGTCGCGGTAGCGCGCGTACGCGGCCAGCAGGAGCGCGAGGTTCTTGCGCGGCTCGTCGTCGCCGATGTAGAGGAAGTGCTGCGGGGCGGGATGCGTGGCCCGCTCGCGTCGCGCCGGCTGCGAAGCGGCGTGCGGGGCCCGATCGGTCCCCGACCGGCGCGGCTCGGCAGCGGGCTGCGCGCTGCGCGCGTGCTCCTGGCCCGGGCCGTGCGGCGCGACGACGATCCGCGCGCCGTCGACGCCCCAGCGCGCCTGCGCGTCGCGCCGGGTCGTCTGCGAGACGCAGACGACGGCATCGGCGCCGCGCGCGGCGCGTCGGTGCGTCAGCGACGCCCAGCGGCGGAAGGCGGGCGCAAAGCAGTCGGGCAGCCGCTCGAAGGCGAGGTCGTGGACGGTGACGACCTGCGGGCAGGGCG
>JAUYGN010000129.1 GCA_030690545.1 Solirubrobacteraceae bacterium | reverse complement strand
CTTCGCCCACCGCGCCGCCAGCTTGTCCCGCCGCTCCCGCGCTTCCACCACCTGCTCTTCTAGGGGAACCCGCGCAGCGGGTTCGCCCGCCGTCGCCGCCAGCTCGATCTCGAGCTGCCGCACCCGCCGCTCGGCCTCGTCCAGCTCGAGCGGCGAGGAGTCGATCTCCATCCGCAGGCGCGAGGCCGCCTCGTCCACGAGGTCGATCGCCTTGTCGGGCAGGAAGCGGTCGGCGATGTAGCGGTGGCTGAGCGTCGCCGCGGCGATCGTCGCGGAGTCCTGGATGCGGACGCCGTGATGCGCCTCGTAGCGCCCCTTCAGGCCGCGCAGGATCGCGATCGTGTCCTCGACGCTCGGCTCGCCGACGTGGACGGGCTGGAAGCGGCGCTCCAGCGCGGCGTCCTTCTCGATGTGCTTGCGGTACTCGTCGAGCGTCGTCGCGCCGACTGCGCGCAGCTCGCCGCGCGCGAGCATCGGCTTGAGCAGGTTGGCGGCGTCGACGGCGCCCTCGGCTGCGCCCGCGCCGACGATCGTGTGCAGCTCGTCGAGGAACAGGACGACCTGCCCGCCGGCGTCCTGGACCTCCTTGAGGACGGCCTTCAGGCGCTCCTCGAACTCGCCGCGGTACTTCGAGCCGGCCAGCAGCGAGCCCATGTCGAGCGAGATGACCTTGCGGTCGCGCAGCGACTCGGGCACGTCGCCGGCGACGATCCGCTGGGCGAGCCCCTCGACGATCGCGGTCTTGCCGACGCCGGGCTCGCCGATCAGCACGGGATTGTTCTTCGTGCGCCGGCTGAGGACCTGGACCACGCGGCGGATCTCGTCGTCGCGGCCGATGACCGGATCGAGCTTTCCGTCGTCGGCCAGGCCGGTCAGGTCGATCCCGTAGCGCTCCAGCGCTTGCACCTTCTCCTCCGGAGACTGGTCGGTGACACGGTGCGACCCGCGCACCTCGGCGAGCGCCTGCAGCAGGCGCTCCCGCGTGGCGCCGTTGGCCTTCAGCGCCCTGCCGGCTGGGCCGTCGTCGCGGGCGAGCGCGAGCAGGACGTGCTCGACGGAGACGTAGTCGTCCTTCAGGTCGCGCATCTCGCGCTCGGCCGCGCGGAGGGTCTGCAGCAGCTCGGGCGAGGTCGTCGGCTCGGCCTCCGTGGCGAGCGTGGGCAGCTCGCCGAGGGCCGTCTCGAGGTCGGCGCGCAGCGCGTCGGTCGACGCCCCGATCTTGCCGAGCATGGGGGAGACGAGGCCGCCCTCCTGGTCGAGCAGCGCGGCGAGCAGGTGGAGCGGGGTGATCTGCGAGTGGCGTCGCGCGGGAGCAAGCGCGAGCGCGGCCTGAAGGGCCTCCTGGGTCTTGATCGTGAAGCGGTCGGCTTGCATGGATCTGAGTGTAGCCGACTTAGATCTTGTTCCTCAAGCGCGTCAGGCGCGGGATGTGTGCGTTCGTCCACAGACTCGTCGCAAACGCGTCTGGTTCCGCAACGCGGCGCGCTCCACGATGTGGCCATGCCAGAGGCCGAGTGGCGACGAGCATGTCCTGAGGCACTGCCGGATGCCACTCGGCAGTGTGCGGCCGGCGCCCGGCCGGACGTGCGGCTCGCCGAGCTCGCGGCCGAGCAGGGCGGCGCCGTCGCGACGCGGCAG
The DNA here is from genome assembly GCA_030690545.1 of Solirubrobacteraceae bacterium. Classification (GTDB taxonomy): domain Bacteria; phylum Actinomycetota; class Thermoleophilia; order Solirubrobacterales; family Solirubrobacteraceae; genus CADCVQ01. Next base: position 4,237 of record JAUYGN010000129.1, on the reverse strand, counting down.
CTCGTGGGGCTCGGGCTCGACGGCCGGGCGATCCATGTTCGGGTCCAACGCGGGCAGCTGCACCGGTGCTTTCACGGGGTCTACGCGGTGGGGCACAGCGCGCTCTCGCTGACCGGGCACTTCGCCGCCGCCGTGCTCGCCTGCGGCGACGGCGCGATCCTGATGCGCTATGCCGCCGCATCGCACCTGGCCATGCTCGCCTGGGAAGAGCGCGACGTCGACGTGGCGACGCCGCGCGGGCGCGGGCGCGGCATCCCCGGGATCAGGGCGCACCGCTGCCGGATCGACCCACGCGACATCTGGACGCGCGGCAACGTCCGCGTCACCTCCCCGGCCCGGACGATCCTCGACCTCGCCGCGACGATGGCGGCGCACGACCTGCGCAGGCTGGTCCGCCAGGCCCAGGCCGAGCGGCACGTCAACGTCCGTGCGCTGCTGGAGATCCTCAGCCGAAGCCGGGGCCATCGGGGAGCGGCGAAGCTGCGTGCCCTGATCGTCGACGGGCCGACTCCGACGCGGAGCGTCCTCGAGGACCACGCGCTGGAGCTGATCCTGCACGCCGGCATCGAGCGGCCGGAGGTCAATCCGAAGCTGTCGCTCGACGGGCGCTCGATCGAGCCCGACCTGCTGTGGCGCCGGCAGCGGCTGGTCGTCGAGTGCGACGGTCGTCGCTGGCACGGCGACCCGCTTGCGCAGCGCAGCGACGCTGCCCGGCAGGCGATCCTCGAGGCGCACGGCCACCGCGTGCTGCGGATCACCTGGGAGCAGGTCGTCAATCACCCGCAGCAGACGCTTGCGCGCATCCGCGCCGCGCTCGCCCCATCTCCGTAGCCATCGCGCTCTCGCCGGCCCGCGCGGGCACTGCCGCACAGGTCGAGTGGCGACGAGCATGTCCTGAGGCACCACCAGACGCCACTCGGCGTGACGCCCGGCTGGGCAGGCGCGCGGGAACCGCGGGCAGTGCAGACGATTGCATGAGCGTATAGTTGCCGGCTCGTGCCCACCCTGCCTTGCCGGCGACCCGTTGCGCGCGACCCCGGCGATGCTCGCGCCGCCGGGCGCGGCTGGCGAGCGCCGGCGCTGGCCTACGTTCTCGTCGCAGGGCTGATCGCGCTGACCTCGAAGCTCGCGCTAGCAGGACTCGCCTGGTGGCAGCTCGTGGTCTGGGTCGCGCTCGGCTACGTCGTCGTCACCGGCGTCGTGTTCGCGGTCGGCCGCCGGCGACCGACGCTGCGCGGCGGCGGCGCGGGCTGGGCCGCGATCTGCGCCGTGCTTGCCGTCAGCGGCCTCGTGATGCTGCTCGTCGCGCTCGAGGCCGGCACGGTCAGTCGCGTCGTGCCGGTCACGGCCGGATATCCCGCGATCACGCTGGCGCTGTCGGCCCTGTTCCTGCACGAGCCCCTGACCCGGCGCAAGATCGCCGGCACGATGCTCGTCGTCGGTGGCGTCATCCTGATCGCCGCGAGCGCGGTGTAGCGCCGGGTCATGGCGGTCGTCGCATGGCTCGCGCCCGCTCTCGGCTTCACCGTCGTGCTCGGCACGCTCGGGGTGACCGCGAAGCTGGCCCTCGCGCAGCGCGAGTGGCAGGACCTGCTGCTCTGGATCACGACCGCGTACATCGTGGCGGGCGCCGTCCTGCTCGTTGCCGGCGTCGGTCTGGCGACGGGTTCCGGCGCGGGCTGGGCCGCGGGCGCCGGCGTCCTGGCGCCGGTGACCTTCGTCGCGCTCGCGCTCGCGCTGAGCCGCGGCCCGGCGAGCCGCGTCGTCCCGGTGACGGCGGCCTATCCCGCGATCACCGTCGTGCTCGCGGCGATCGTGCTGGCCGAGTCGCCGACGCCGGTCGGCGTGCTGGGCACCGCGCTGGTGGTCGCCGGCGTCGTCACGCTCAGTCGCGACGCGGGCCGGTAGCGCGTGCGGGTTCCCGGCGCGGCGATGTGCTGGTACGCTGCTCGTGCAAACGTTTTCTGGCACATGGCGTCCGCCATGCGTCACGACTCAAGGAGACGGCGGATGGCTGTCACACCTCCCGGCAAGGGCCTCGACCTGTCGTTCCTCGGCAAGCCGCACGAGCACGATCCGCGCCGCGTCTACAGCACGACGGCGACCGACTGGCAGGCGCGCGTCGACTTCGACCGCATGCGCCGCGATCGCCTGGCCCGTGCGAAGGAGATGCTCGAGCGCGAGGACCTCGGTGCCGTCGTCTGCTTCGTCGGCGAGAACGTCCGCTACATCACCGGCGTCTTCCAGGGCAACTGGAAGAACAACATCTTCATCCGCTACTGCGTCCTGCCGCGCGGCGGCGAGCCGGTCCTGTTCGAGACGGCCGGCTCGGACCTCGAGTGCGCGAAGATCGACGCGCCCTGGCTGAACGGCAACATCCGTCCGGCGATCACCTGGAAGTGGGCCGAGACCGCCGAGCAGATGATGGCCGACAAGATGACCAGCTCGATCCTCGACGTGCTGCGCGCCAACGGCGTCGAGCGCGAGCGGATCGGCGTCGACATCGCCGATCCGTCGGCGATCGCCGCGTTCGAGCGGGCGGGGCTGCGGACGACGAGCGCCTGGCCGGTGATGTCGGCGGCGCGCGTGCGCAAGACGCCCGACGAGATCGAGTCGCTGAAGATCTCCAGCGCGATCGGCGACACGTCGTTCTGGAAGATCGAGAACGAGTGGCTGAAGCCCGGCGTGCGCGAGAGCACGATCACGGCGAAGGTCAACGAGTACCTCTACGAGCAGGGCTTCGACTTCGTCTACGACATCATCGTCGCCTCGGGCGGCAACACGAGCCCGTACCGGCGCTGGCACACCGACAAGGTGATCCGCCAGGGCGACCTCGTGATCGTCGACCAGAACGCGGTCGGGCCGGGCGGGTACTTCGTCGACTTCGTGCGCACGTTCAAGGTCGACGGCACGATGACGCCGAAGGAGCAGGACCTCTACAAGGAGTGCTACGAGTCGATGTACGCGGCGATCGGCGAGATGAAGGCCGGCAACACGACGGCCGACGTGGCGGCGAAGTTCCCGAAGTACGCCGACGACGAGTACGGCACGGTGACCCTGCAGCAGTTCGCGCACTCGATCGGGCTGTCGCTGTACGAGGGCATGTGGATCTCGCGCGCCTACTCGCTCGACTACCCGGTCGAGCTCGAGGAGGGGATGTACTTCGCCGCCGAGACCTTCGCCGGCCATCCCGGGCTCGAGCAGACGGTGCGACTGGAGGAGAACCTGCTCGTGACGAAGGACGGCCCGGTGCTGTTCACCAAGCACCCCTTCTACGACTACGCGCTCGCGTAGCCGGCGGACCGCAGCGGTGGCCATCAAGGTCCTCGTCACCGATTTCGTCTTCGGCGACCTCGACGGCGAGCGCGCGATCCTCGAGCCGCTCGGCTGCGAGCTCGTCGAGGCTCCCGGGACGAGCGAGGCCGAGCTGATCGCAGCCGTCGACGGCGCCCAGGCGATGCTCGTCTGCTTCGCGCAGGTCAGCGAGCCGGTCGTGGCGGCGGCGGCCGCGTCCGGCTGCAAGGTGATCGCGCGCTACGGCGCGGGCTACGACAACGTCGACGTCGCGGCCGCGAGGCGGCACGGCATCGTCGTGACCTACGTGCCCGACTACTGCTTCGACGAGGTCGCCGACCACACGCTCGCGCTGCTGCTGAGCCTGGCGCGCAGGATCGTCGGCGCGGCGCGGGCCGTCGGCGACGGCGCCTGGCGCGTGCCGCACGGCGAGGTCCGCCGGCTCGCCGGCCGCACGATCGGCGTGATCGGCCTCGGGGCCGTCGGCCGGCGCGTGATCAGTAGGGTGCAGCCGCTGGGGCTGCGCGTGGTCGCCTTCGATCCCTACATCTCCGATTGGGACGTGCCCGCCCGGCGGGCGACGAGCTTCGAGGACGCCGTCGGCGACGCCGACTTCGTGACCCTCCACGCGCCGCTGACGGCCGCCACCCGGCACATCGTCGACGAGCGCGCGATCGCGGCGATGCGCAGCGCGCCGATCCTCGTCAACACCGCGCGCGGCGGCCTCGTCGACACCGACGCCGCGCTCGCGGCGCTCGACCGCGGGGCGCTCGGCGGCCTCGGGCTCGACGTCACCGAGCAGGAGCCGCTGCCCGCCGACCATCCGCTGCGCACGCACCCGCGCGCCGTGCTGACGCCGCACATGGCCTTCTACTCCGTCGAGGCGCAGGCCGAGCTGCAGCGGCGCGCCGCGCAGGAGGTCGCCCGCGCGCTGCGCGGCGAG
>JAUYGN010000116.1 GCA_030690545.1 Solirubrobacteraceae bacterium | reverse complement strand
GTCGCGACGCTGCGCGAGCGCCTCGCAACAGGCGACGTTCGCGCGCGCCGCGCGAACGTCCGCGCCGGCCGCGGGGCCACGCTGCTCTGCATCGTCGTCGACGCGAGCGGCTCGATGGCCGCCCGGCGGCGGATGGCGCGCGTCAAGGGCGCGCTGCTCGGGCTGCTGCGCGACGCCTACGCGCGCCGCGACCGCGTCGCGATCGTCGCCTTCCGGGACGCCGAGGCGCACGTCGTCCACGTCCCGGGCGCGCCGCTCGAGCACGCCGCGGCCGCGATCGGCGCGCTGCGCACCGGCGGGCGCACGCCGCTCGCCGCCGGCCTCGACGCCGCCACGGAGCTGATCCGCCGAGAGCGCTCGCGCGACGCCGGCGCGCGGGCGATCGCCGTCGTGCTGACCGACGGCCGCGCGACCGACCCCGCGACGGCCGCCGCCGCGCGTCTCGGTCGCAGCGCAGACGCCGTCCACGTCGTCGACACCGAGCAGGGCGCCGTGCGGCTCGGCCTCGCCGGCGCGCTCGCGGCGGCCGCCGGCGGGAGCCTCGTCGCGCTCGTGCCGTCATCACGCTCCGCGCCGAGGCGGCGGGCCGCATGACGGCGGGTCCTTGCGCTCGCGCCGTCATCGCGCTCCGCGCCGAGGCGGCGGGCCGCATGACGGCCGGTCCTCTCCTCGCTCCGCCCCCTGACACGCCGCGAGGACGACGCGCCCGATGAGCACGCAACCCGACCCGCTCGCCAAGCACGGAGGCGACGACGTCGACGTCCCGCACCGGCCGGGCGACCGCGGCAGCGCCGAGCCCAAGCGCCGCAAGCGCCGCGACCGGCCGCTGCTGATCGTCCTCACCGGCCACGGCAAGGGCAAGTCGACGTCGGCCTTCGGGATGCTATTGCGGTCGTGGGCGCGCGGCTACCGCTGCGGCGTCTTCCAGTTCGTGAAGTCCGGCAAGTGGAAGGTCGGCGAGGCGAAGGCGGCGGCCGCGCTCGGCGGGATCGACTGGGAGAAGATGGGCGACGGCTGGTCGTGGCTGTCGCGCGACCTCGACGAGTCGGCCGACCTCGCGCGTGCCGGCTGGGAGGAGGTCAAGCGGCTGATCGCCGAGGAGCGCTACGAGTTCCTGCTGCTCGACGAGATCACGTACCCGCTGAAGTGGGGCTGGATCGACGTCGACGAGTTCGTCGCGACGCTGCGCGAGCGGCCGGGCTTCCAGCACGTCGTCGTGACCGGTCGCGACGCGCCGCCGGCGCTGATCGAGGCCGCTGACCTCGTCAGCGAGGTCGTCAAGGTCAAGCACCCGATGGACGAGGGGATCCGTGCGCAGCAGGGGATCGAGTGGTGATCGCGCCGGCTGTTCGTGGGGTGTGCCGAACGAGTCGCGGTATGCGCGAGTCATTCGACACACCCCTGCCGTGGACGGCGACTGCTGGCGCGGCGGTCGGCGGAACATGCGATCACGGAGGACGCCGGCGATGACCGCGCGGATCGTCGTCGCGGGGACGAGCTCGGGCGCGGGCAAGACGTCGGTCGCCTGCGGGCTGATCGCCGCGCTGCGCGCGCGGGGCATGGTCGTGCAGGGCTTCAAGGTCGGGCCGGACTACATCGACCCGAGCTACCACGCGCTCGCCAGCGGCCGGCCGGGGCGCAACCTCGACGCGTTCCTCGCCGGCCCCGAGCTCGTCGCGCCGCTCGCGCTGCACGGCGCGGGCGGCGCCGACGTCGCGGTCATCGAAGGCGTCATGGGGCTCTTCGACGGTGCCTCCGGACGCGGCGAGCTCGCCTCGACGGCGCACGTCGCGAAGCTGCTGCAGGCGCCCGTCCTGCTCGTCATCGACGCCGCCTCGATGGCGCGCAGCGCCGCCGCGATCGTGCACGGCTATCGGACCTTCGACCCCGATGTCGAGATCGCCGGCGTGATCGTCAACAAGGTCGGCTCCGACCATCACGTGCAGCTGCTGCGCGAGGCGATCGAGCCGCTCGGCGTGCCGGTCGTCGGCGCGCTGCGGCGCGACGACCGCGTCGCGGCGCCCGAGCGCCACCTCGGGCTCGTGCCGGCGGACGAGCGCACCGCCCGCACGCGAGCCGCGATCGACGCGCTCGGCGAGGCCGTGCTCGCCCACGTCGACCTCGACCGCGTGCTCGCGCTTGCGCGGACCGCGCCGAGGCTCGGCGGGCAGGCGTGGTCACCGGCAGTCGACGAGCCTGCCGGCGCGAGCGCCGCTGCGACGATCGCGATCGCCCGCGGGTCGGCGTTCTCGTTTCACTACGAGGAGAACCTCGAGCTGCTGCGCGCGGCGGGCGCGACGCTCGCCCCGTTCGACCCGACGCGCGACACGGCGCTGCCCGACGGCGCCGGCGCGCTGATCCTCGCCGGCGGCTTCCCCGAGGTCTTCGGCGCCGAGCTGTCGGCGAACGCGGAGCTGCGCGAGCGGGTCGCGGCGTTCGCGCGCTCCGGGCGCCCGGTGCTCGCCGAGTGCGGCGGGCTGCTCTACCTCTGCGACGCGCTCGACGACGTACCGATGTGCGGCGTGCTGCCGGCGCGCGGGCGGATGGCGGGGCGGCTGTCGATCGGCTACCGGGAGGCTGCCGTGCTCGCCGACTCGGCGCTGTGGCGTGCCGGCGAGCAGGTGCGCGGGCACGAGTTCCACTACTCGGCGGTCGACCAAGTAGGAGGTCGCGCAACGAACGGAGTGAGCGACCTCGGCGAGGGCGCCGCGGCCTGGGAGCTGACGGCGCGCGGGCGCACGCGCGCGGAGGGCTTCGTCGCCGGCGGGGTGCACGCGTCGTACCTGCACGTCCACTGGGCCGCGTTCCCGCAGGCGGCGCGGCGGCTCGTCGCGGCGGCCGCGCGGGAGCCGACGTGGGCCTGACGCTCGTCCTCGGCGGGACGCGCTCGGGCAAGAGCGCATACGCCGAGCAGCTCGCGCGCGCGAGCGGGCTGGCGGTGCGCTACGTCGCGACGGCCGACGCGGCCGACGGATCGATGGCGGCACGAATCGCCGCGCACGTCGCGCGGCGTCCGCCGGACTGGGAGACCGTCGTCGCCGGCGACGACCTCGCCGCGCTCGTGCCGGCTCAGCCAGGCTGCCTGCTCGTCGACGGCGTTGGCACGTGGATCGCCGGCGTGATGCACCGTGCCGCCATGGCGCGCGCCGATGGCGTGGGCTCGCAGCGCAGTCTCGGCGGGGGGGCTGCCGAGGAGCGCCGAGCGTGTGCTCCCGGCGGGGAGGCTGCCGAGGCGGGCGACGTGCGCGCGCCCGGGGAGGAGAACCTCGACGCTGGCCGAGCTCGCATCCGCGATGAGATCGCCGCGTTCGCAGCGACGGCAGGCGCGCATTCGGACCCCGTCATCGTCGTCGCCGAGCAGGCCGGCGGCGGGCTGCTGCCCGGTGACGCGCTGTCGCGCGCGTGGCTCGACGCGCTCGGCGAGGCGACGCAGGCGCTCGCGGCTGCCGCCGAGCACGCGCTGCTCGTCGTCGCGGGCCGGGCGATCGAGCTTCCCCCGCGAGCGCCTGCCGCAACGCCTGCCGCGGTGTTCCAACCGGTGCGTGGCGGCTATCGGGCGGATAGCGCCCAATCGGCGCCACACGCGCCCGAGCACGCGTCGCGGGCGCATCCGGTCACCGCCGCCGGCGATGGCCTGCGCCAGCACGGCGACACGCTCGTCCGCCCCGGCGACGCCGACCACGCGGTGAACATCCTCGCCGGCGGCCCGCCGGACTGGCTGCGCGAGGCGCTGCGCCGCGCGCTCGAGGAGGACGCCGCCGCCTACCCGCGCGAGGCCGAGGCGGTCGCCGCGCTCGCCGCCCTGCACGGCCGCGCGCCCGCCGAGATCGTCCCGACCAACGGCGCCGCGCAGGCGCTCTGGCTGCTGCCAGCCGCGCTGCGCCCGCGCCTGGCAGCCTGCGTGCATCCGGGATTCACCGAGAGCGAAGCCGCGCTGCGTGCGCACGGCGTCCCGGTTGCCCGCGTCCTGCGCGACCCCGACGACGACTTCGCGCTGCGACCGGACGCCGTGCCCGAGGCGGCCGATCTCGTCATCGTCGGCAACCCCGCGTCGCCGAGCGGCACGCTCGACCCGGCGGCGACGATCCTGCGGCTGCGCCGGCCCGGCCGCACGATCGTCGTCGACGAGGCGTTCATGGACCTCGTGCCCGGCGAGCCCGCGTCGCTCGTGCGCGAACCGCTGCCCGATGTCGTCGTCGTGCGCTCGCTGACGAAGTCGCTCGCGATCCCCGGGCTGCGCGCGGGCTACGCGGTCGCTCCGCCGCCGCTCGCCGAGCGCCTGCGCGCCGTCCGCCCGCCATGGTCGTGCAACGCGCTCGCGCTCGCCGCGCTGCGCGCGCTCGCCGAGCGTCCGCAGGCGCTCGCCGCGGCAGCGATCCGCGCGCAGGCCGAGCGTGGCGACCTCGAGCAGCGGCTGCAGGCGATCGACGGCCTGCGGACCTGGCCGGCGGCGGCGAACTACGTCCTCGTCCGCACGGGCGCGGGCGCCGGCGCCGGCGTGGCGGCGCGGCTGCGCGAGGCCGGCATCGCGATCCGTCCCGCCGGCTCGTTCCCCGGCCTGACGAGCGACGACCTGCGGATCACCGCGCGCACGCCGAGCGAGAACGAGCGCCTCGCGGGGGCCCTTGCCGCCGCCGTCGCGCGCTCGCGTGCGTCCTTGCCAGCGCCGCCGGCCGACCCGGGGACGCGCCGGACGGCGCCGTCGCGCGACGCGTGAACGTGCCCGGCGGGCGTTCGCGTGCGGCGCCGGACGTGCTCGATGGGGCGTTCGCGTGCGGCGCCGGACGTGCTCGATGGGCGTTCGCGTGCGGCGTTGGACGTGCCCCGGTGGCGCGCTCGCGTGACACGTGAACGTGTCGGCGCCGCGAATCGCGGGATGATCGCCGGCGTGCCCGCGACCCCAGCCCCCACGTGATCACCGTCGTCGGGATCGGCGCCGACGGCTGGCCGAGCCTGTCCGCCGAGGCGCGCGCCGCGGTCGCGCAGGCCGACCTGCTCGTCGGCGGCGAGCGCCAGCTCGACCTCGTCCCGCCCGACGAGGCGAGCGCCGCCGAGCGCCGCGCCTGGCCGAAGCGCCTCACCGAGCTCGTCGACGAGCTGCCCGCGCTCGCCGCCGACGGCCGCGAGGTCGTCGTGCTCGCAAGCGGCGACCCGCTGCTGCACGGCGTCGGCACGACGATCCTGCAGCGCCTCGGCGACGACGGCGTGCGCGTCATCCCCGCGGTCTCGTCGTTCGCGCTCGCCTGCGCGCGGCTGCGCTGGCCGGCGTCGAGCGTCGAGCTCGTCTCGGCGACGAGCCGGATCGCCGAGATCGTCGTGCCCGCGCTGCAGCCCGGCCGCCGCGCCGTCGTCCTCGGCTTCGGCCCGACGACCGCGGCGCGCGTCGCGCGCGTCGCCCGCGAGCGCGGCTTCGGCGCAAGCCGGCTCGTCGTGCTCGAGGAGCTCGGCGGCGCCACCGAGCGGATCGTCGAGTCGACGGCGCAGGAGTGGGGTGAGCGCGAGGCGGCTGCGCTGCACCTCGTCGCGCTCGAGGTGCGCGGCGACGGACCGCTGCTCGGCCGTGCGCCCGGCCTGCCCGACGACGCCTTCGAGCACGACGGCCAGATCACCAAGCGCGACGTGCGCGCGGTCACGCTCGCCGCGCTCGTCCCCGTGCCCGGCCAGCTGCTGTGGGACGTCGGCGCCGGCAGCGGATCGGTGGCGATCGAGTGGCTGCGCGCCGCGCCCGGCGCGCGCGCCGTCGCGATCGAGCGCAACCAAGCGCGCGCCGAGCGGATCGCGCGCAACGCGCTGACGCTCGGCGTGCCGCGGCTGCGCGTCGTGCACGGCGCCGCCCCGGACGCGTTCGACGAGCTCGTCGACGGCCCCGACGAGCGCCCCGACGCGATCTTCCTCGGCGGCGGGCTGCGCGGCTCGGGCCTGCTGACGCGCTGCCTCGGGCAGCTGAAGCCCGGCGGCCGGCTCGTCGCCAACGTCGTCACCGTCGAGGGCGAGCGGGTCCTGGCCGACGCGCGCGCCGAGCACGGCGGGCGACTCACGCGCCTGGCGGTCGCGCACGCCGAGCCGCTCGGCGGCTTCACCGGCTGGCGGCCGGCGATGACGGTCACGCAGTGGGAGCTGCGCGTCCGATGACCGCAGCCGCAGACACGAGCGCCCGTCCGCGCCCGATCGCGGCGAGCGCGCCGTGACCGTCCACTTCATCGGCGCCGGGCCGGGCGCGGCCGACCTCATCACGCTGCGCGCCCGGCGCCTCATCGCGAGCTCGCAGACGCTGCTGTACGCCGGCGCGCTCGTCCCCGACGAGGTCCTCGCCCATGCGCCCGCGACGGCGCGCCGGATCGACACCCAGCGGCTCGACCTCGACGCGATCGTCGCCGAGTGCGAGCAGGCGCACGCGCGCGGCGAGGACGTCGCGCGCCTGCACTCCGGCGACATCTCGATCTGGAGTGCCGCCGCCGAGCAGATGCGCCGCCTCGACGCGCTGCAGATCCCCTACGACGTCACGCCCGGCGTGCCCGCCTTCGCCGCCGCCGCCGCCGCGCTGAACCGCGAGCTGACGCTGCCCGGCGTCGCGCAGACGGTGATCCTCACACGCCACGCGCGGCGGGCGACGCCGATGCCGCCCGGCGAGGAGCTCGACGCGCTTGCCGCCCACCAAGCGACGCTCGTCCTGCACCTCGCCGTCCAGGCGATCGACGAGCTCGCTCCGCGGCTCGCGAAGCACTACGGCGCCGACGGCCCCGTCGCCGTCGTCGCGCGTGCCTCACGACCTGACGAGATCGTCCTGCGGGGCACCCTCGCGACGATCGCCGACCAGGTCCGCGCCGCCGGCGTCCGCCGCACGGCGGTGATCGTCGTCGGCCCGGCGCTGAGCGAGCCGGGCTTCTGCGACAGCCATCTCTACTCCGCCGCCCGCGAGCGGGCGCCGGACGCCGAGCGGCCGCGCTGAACGAGCGCGTTCGGCTCGCCGACAGCGCGCGATCGGCGGACGAGGCGCACGTCGCGGTCGCGGAGCTCAGCGAGCCGCCCGCCGTAGAACGACCCGCTCGTGTGCGGGCAGCAACAAGGCGAGGGCGTTGATCGTGTCATGCGGGTAGGCCGGGCGCAGCTCATGCACGCACTGGCGGCTCGCCATCGTCATCGGCGGCCTGCTGTCGCTGCGCTTCGTCGATCGCCTCGCGCCCCTGCGACGCCAGTGCGACGATCTCGGCGTCGTCCAGCGCGCGTCCGATCTCGAGCATCTCGTCCAGCTCGCTGCGCGCCTGCTCGAACGCGCCCTGATCGGCGTAGATGCTCGCCAGGCTGTGGTGGATGGAGGCCTCGCCGTCGCGGTCGCCGAGCTCGCGACAGATCGCCAGCGCCGCCGTCAGCTCCTGGCGTGCGCGGTCGAGCTTGCCCTGCTCCATGTCGACTCGTGCCATCGTGTGACCCGTGTCGGCCTCGCCGCCGCGGTCGCCGAGCTCGCGGCGCAGCGCGAGGACGCGGGTGAGCTGCCGGTGCGCCTCCTCGTAGTCGCCGAGGTTGATGTGATGCACGCCGGTCAGGTAGAGCGCATCGGCCTGGTCGCGGCGCAGCACAGCCAGGCGGTGGGCCTGCTGCGCGAAGCGCAGGCCATCGTCGGACGGCCCCGATGCGAACAGCTCGCCGGCCGCGGCGATCAGGGTCTGCGACGCTCGCCGGCGATCGGCGCGATCCTCCGGGTCGGTGCCGTCGACGAGCGCGCGCCCTCGCCACAGCAGCACCTCGCCGTCGGTGCCGGTGTCCGCCACGCGCTGAAACAACCGCGCCGGATCCGGCTCGCCGGCAATCGCGAACAGGCGTGCGAGCGTCCCCGCAACGCGCTCGATCTGGCGGCCGTACAGCGCGCCCAGCGCGGCCGCCAGCGTGCCGGCCTGCTCGCGCCGCAGCGCCTCGGCGGCGCCGTGGTGGTGGTGCAGCGTCAGCCAGTCCAGCTCCTCGACGAAGCGATAGAGCCACAGGTGACGCTTGCCCGTCTCGTCGTCGATCGTGATCGAGCCGACCTCCTGCACGAGCCCGGCGGGCCGGTCGTCATCGACTGCGAGCGCGTCGTCGAGCAGGTCGATCACCTCGTCGCGATCGCGGCCGAGCGTGGCGGCGACGGCGGCAGCGGTGAACGTGCGCCCCTCGAGCGCCGCGCAGACGAGCAGCTCACGGGCGTGATCGCGCGCGCCCTCGTCGTCGACGAGCGCGGCGATGCGGCGGCCGAGCACGTCGTCGACGGGCTCCTGCGCCCGTTCGCGCCCGCCGGCCGCGAAGTGCCAGCTCGCGCGCTCGCCGTCCTCGACGACGACGCGTTGCGCGCGCCAATGGTCCCAGTGCAGCGCCGCCCACGCCGCCCGACCGCGCGTCACGTCGAGCAGCGCGGCGAGCACGTCGGGCGCCGCCGGCCCGGTCCACGCCTCCAGCTCGCTGCTCGAGACCGGGGCGAGCGGATGCCATCGCGCCGGCCCGCGCTCGCACAGCCGGCGCGCGACGTAGAGGCTGTCGGCTTCGGCGTCCTCGTGCGGCCCGATCCGCGCCGGGCCCTGCAGCGCGAGGACGAGCAGCAGCGGGAGGTCGTCGGCGACGGCGTCGGCCAAGGCGAGCACGAGGTCGTCCCACAGGCCTCCCGGCGCCCGGTCCGCGTCGTCGACGAGGCACACGACGCGGCGCTCGGAGGTCAGCGCTCCCAGCAGACGCGGCAGCAGCTCGGTCGGGCCGAGGCGCTCGGATCGGCCGAACAGGCTGCGCACGAGCTCCAGCGGTGCGCTGCCCTGCGACAGCACCTGGCCGAGCAGCTCGGCATACGGGTGCAGCGCGTCGGACAGCGCGACGACGTTCTTCACGATCGCGATGACCTTGTCCGGCGCCGGGCCGCCCTCGCCGGAGGCGACGAAGCGCCCGTCGTCAAAGCCCCCGGCGAGCACGATCGGAGCCGCGTCCGGCTCCGAGGCGGCCTGCTCGTGCAGCGCGGCGGCGAAGTCGCGCAGCAGCGTCGTGCGGCCGCTGCCCGGCTCGCCGGCGACGTAGATCGCCTGCCCGGCGGTGGCGCGATCGCCGCCGTCCCGTGCCTCGCCGATCTTCGCGTAGGCCGCCTGCAGGTACGCGAGATGGCCCGCGAGGCCGGGCCCGCCGGACGCCGGCTCGCGCTCGATCGACTCCGTCATCGCCGCCGCCGCAGCAGGTAGGTGTCCATGATCCATCCCTTGCGCTCGCGCGCCTGCGCGCGCACGCGCTCGATCTCGCCGCCGACCTCGGCGACGGCGCCGGCGATCAGGATCTCGTCGGGCGTGCCGAGGTAGGCGCCCCAGTAGATGTCGGTGTCGGTGTCGGCGGTCTGCATGAACGCACAGTGTGCATCGAGCATGACGACGACGTCCGGGGCGTTCGCCGGCAGCCCCTCGCGGGCCAGCCGCCGGCCGGTCGTGATGTGGACCGCCTCGCCGACGCGATTGAGCGCGATCCGGTGGCGCGCGCAGAGCGCGGCGACCGCGCTGATCCCCGGGATGACCTCGACCTCGAAGCGCACCCGTCCCGCCGCCAGCAGCCCGTCGACGATCGCGATCGTCGAGTCATACAGCGCCGGGTCGCCCCAGACGAGGATCGCGCCGACGTCGTCCTCGCCGAGCTGCTCGTCGATCAGTCGCTCCCAGATCTCCGCGCGCTCGCGGCGCCAGTCCTCGACCGCGGCCGCGTAGGCGCCGGTCGTGCGGTCGCGCTCGGGATCGCGGACGGCGACGATCCGGTAGGACTGGTCCTCGATGAAGCGCTCACAGACCTCGCGGCGCAGCGCGACGAGGTCATCCTTCTCCTCGCCCTTGTCCATCACGAAGAACACGTCGACCTCGTTGAGCGCGCCGATCGCCTGCTGCGTGACGTACTGCGGGTCGCCGGCGCCGATCCCGATCAGCAGCATGCGCCTCATGCCCGGTGCCTGACGCGATGGCGCGGCGGACCGTGCTCGTGCTCGGCGGGACCGCCGAGGCGCGCGCGCTCGCCGCCGCGCTGCACGATCGCGGCGAGCAGCGCGTCATCTCGACGCTCGCCGGGCGGATCGCGCGGCCGCGGCTGCCGGTCGGCGAGGTGCGGGTCGGCGGCTTCGGCGGTCCGGACGGGCTGGCGGCCTACCTGCGCGACGAGCGCGTCGACGCCGTCGTCGACGCGACGCATCCGTTCGCCGAGCGGATGTCGTGGTCGGCGGCGCAGGCCTGCGCGCGGACCGCGACCGCGCTGCTGCGCCTCGAGCGGCCGCCGTTCGCGCGCGACCCGGCGATCGACTGGCGCGAGGTCGCGTCGCTGCCCGAGGCCGCGGCGCTGCTGCCCGCGGCGGGTCGCCGCGTCTTCCTGACGACCGGCCGCCAGGGCCTTGCGGCATTCGCGGCGATCACCGACGCGTTCTTCCTCGTGCGCTGCGTGCAGGCGCCCGACGCCGCGGCGCTGCCGCCACGCCACGAGCTGATCCTCGACCGCGGCCCGTTCGACGTCGCCGGCGAGCTGCGGCTGATCGACGATCATGCGATCGACGTGCTCGTCACGAAGGACTCCGGCGGCGACATGACGCAGGCCAAGCTCGCCGCCGCGCGCCGGCGCGGGCTGCCGGTCGTCATCGTCGCACGGTCGCCGCGTCCCGACGTCGAGACCGTGCCGACGGTCGAGCAGGTGCTCGCATGGCTCGATCACGCCGGGTAGCTGCGCGGCGTGTAGACGAGCTCGCGACCCTCGCGCCCACCGATGACGCGCGTCGTCGAGGAGCCGACCAGCAGCAGCGTGCGCATGTCGACCGCTGCGGCGTCGAACGCGGCGAGCGTCGAGACGGTCACCGACTCGGCCGCGCCGCCGACGTCGCGCGCGACGACAACTGGGCACTGCGCGGCGCGGACGCCCAGCAGCACCTCGCGGGCACGTTCGAGCTGCTCGCGACGGGTGCGCGAGGCCGGGTTGTAGAGCGCCAGCGCGAAGTCCGCGGCGCTCGCGGCCTCCAGTCGGCGCTCGACGATCGCCCACGGCTTGCGCTGGTCGGACAGCGAGATCACCGCGAAGTCGTGGCCCAGCGGCGCGCCGACCCGGGCCGCCGCGGCCTGCATCGCCGACAGCCCCGGCACGACGCGCAGCTCGACGTCCGCGAAGCGCCCGCCGCCGGCCTCGACGGCCTCGAGCACGGCGCTCGCCATCGCGAAGATCCCCGGATCGCCGGACGAGACGACCGCCACGCGCGCGCCGCCGGCGGCCAGCTCGAGGGCGTGCTGCGCGCGGTCGAGCTCGACGCGGTTGTCGCTCGAGTGGCGGCGCTGGCCGGCGCGCGGCGCGACGCGGTCCAGGTAGGGGCCGTAGCCGACGAGCTCGTCGGCCGCCGCCAGCGCGGCGCTCGCCTCCGGCGTCAGCCAATCGGGCCCGGCCGGGCCGAGTCCGACGACCGCGAGCCAGCCGTCTGCGGCGCCGGGGTCCGGCGCGGAAAGGGCCACGGGCGCGTCCTGCGCAGCGGGTAGCGCCCGCACCGCGGGCGCGGTACGGGCCGTCGGGACGAGCACGAGCGCCATGTACGGAACGTCGTCGCCGGCGACGTCCTCCAGCGTGCGCACCCGCTCGCCGGCGCTCGACGCTCGCTCGACGTAGATCCCGCGCTCGGCGACGCCGTCGCCGGCCAGCCGCAGCGCGTCGCGGACAGCGCCGAAGCGCCGCCCGAGCTTCATCACGACCGCCGCGTCGGCACCGCGCAGGTGGGCTGCCAGCGCGTCGGGAGCGAGCGTGCCCGGCGCGACGACGAGCACGTCGTCGCGCTTGGCAAGCGGCGTCCCGGCCGCGGCTGCGGCGGCGCTGAACGCCGTCACGCCCGGCACGACCTGCGTGACGTAGCGGCTCGCCAGGCGCTCGTGCAGGTACATGTAGGAGCCGTAGAAGAACGGGTCGCCCTCGCACAGCACCGCGACGTCGCGTCCCGCGTCGAGCCGCTCGGCGATCCGTGCCGCGCCGTCGTCGTAGTAGTCGCGCAGCGCGCCCTCGTAGCCCTCCGGATGGTCGGTCTCGCCGGTCGTCACGGGATAGACGAGCGCGAGCTGCTCGCAGCCGTCGGCGATCGACGGCGCCGCCGCGCGCCGCGCGACCGAGCTGCCGGGCCGCTTCTCGGGGTAGGCCACGACGTCGCAGGCGGCGATGATCCGCTGCGCCTTGATCGTCACGAGCTCCGGGTCGCCCGGGCCGACGCCGACGCCGAACAGCCGCCCGGCTTCGACCGCGCTCATCGCGCGCGCCGACGAGCCGCGGGCTGCGCCTGCGTCATGCGATCGCGCGTCCTCATTCGGCGTCCTGCGCCAGCGCGTTGACGGCGGCGGCGGCGATCGCGCTGCCGCCGCGACGGCCGTGCACGACGAGGTGCTCGAGGCCGCTTGCGTGCTGCGCCAGGGCCAGCTTGGACTCGGCGGCGCCGACGAAGCCGACCGGTACGCCGATCACCGCCGCGGGCCGGCCCGCCCGCGCCGACTCGACGAGCTCGAGCAGCGCGAACAGCGCCGTCGGCGCGTTGCCGACGACGACGAGTGCGCCGTCCAGGCGCTCGCTCCAGAGCGTCAGCGCGGCCGCGCTGCGCGTCGTGCCCAGCGTGCCCGCGAGCTCGGCGACGCCCGGTTCGCCGAGCGTGCAGACGACCTCGTTGTCGGCCGGCAGGCGCGCGCGCGTGATCCCGGCCGCGACCATCGAGGTGTCGCAGAGGATCGGCGCGCCGCCGCGCAGCGCGCTGCGCGCGGCCGCGCCGAAGCCCGCCGACGCGGCGACGTCGGCGACGAGGTCGACCATCCCGCAGGCGTGGATCATCCGCACGACGACGCGCTCGAGGATCGGCTCCAGGCCGGTCAGGTCGGTCTCGTCGCGGATCGTCTGAAAGGAGCGCCGGTAGATCGCCGCGCCGTTGCGCTCGTAGGCGATCACCGTGCCGCCTCCAGCGTCAGGCGCCCGGCGGCCTGTTCGAGCGTCGGCACGCTCCAGGTGCGCGCGTCGAAGCGCACCTCGACGTCGTCGTCGGCGTTGCAGACGACGGCGACCGGCGTTCCCGGCGCCTCCCCGCAGCGCCGCTCGCATGCCGCCCAGTGCTCGGGCGGATCGCTCGCGCGACGCGTCGCCGCGCGCGCCGAGGCGGCGGCGCGGACGTCGGCCAGGGCGCGCGGGCAGGCTCCGGCTCCTGCGCAGGCGGTCAGACCGACCCAGCCCGAGTCGTCCTCGAGCACGAGCCCGGCGGCCGTCAGCGCGGCACGCGTGTCGTCGACGCGGCCGGCATCGAGGTCGACGAGCGTCAGGGTGCGCCGCGGCGACAGGCGCACGTCGTCGCCCAGGCGCGCGAGCTCGCGCAGCAGCGCGGGCCAGAGCTGGCCGAGCGGCGCGAGCGCGGTCAGCGCGACGCCGCCGTCGCGCTGCTGCACGGCGCCCGGTGGGATCGCGGGCGTGCGCACCGCGCGGGTCATGGGGGTCAGGGCGAGCCCGAGCGCGGCGGCGACCGTTGCCGCCCCGCCCGGCGTCTCCGACAGCCGCCAGGCGTCGCCGCGTGCGGCGACGAACGCCTCGGCGACGCGGACCGCGACGTCGACGGCGGCGGCGCCGTCGCCCTCGAACTCGAGCGCGCGCCCGTCGAGCGCGACGCCGAAGCGCCCGCCGCCGCGCGCCGCAAGCGTCACGTCGGGCCCCATCTCGCGGATCGCGCCGCTGCCGTCGTCGACGAGAAAGCAGAAGCGTCCCGGCAGGTCGTGCAGCGCCTCGCTCGCGCAGACCCGTTCGTCGAGCAGGGCGACGACCGCGTCGATCTCGTCCAGTGCGCGCGGCCCGCGTCCTGCCAGCGGGCTGGCCAGCACGTTGCGGACGCGGTCATGGGCGACGGACGGCAGCAGGCCGGCGGCCGCCAGGCACGATGCCAGCTGCGTGCCGGCACCTGTGCCGAGCCCGCGCAGCTGCAGGTTCGCGCGCGCGGTCAGGTCGATCAGCCCGTTGCCGTGCTGCTCGCAGACCGTCGCGAGCACGCCCAGCGCCTGGCTCGTCAGCCGGCCGCCGGGGAGGCGCACGCGAGCCAGCCAGCCGTCAGCCGCCTCGTGCAGGGTGAGCACCCCGGGGCAGCGATCCTGTCGGCTGCGCACATCAGGCGCGCTGGACGTCACATCAAGCTCCAGTCCCCCTCGTGGAAATGCCGGCGCCGCGAGTGCCCTGACTTCCGGATCGTCTTCGGCCCGCCTCTCCAGACGTCGCCGTCCAGTGGCCCCGATGGCTTCGCTCCCCGGTCACAGTGGCGAAGGCCGCCCCGAATCACCGGGTGCCTCGCATCGCCGGGCGCCATCCTAGTGGACGCCTCCGTAGGTGCGGAGAGCGACCACTGGTGCCGATCGCGGCCAACGGACCGCCGGCCAGGTACCGTTGCCGCCGTGACCTGGCCCGTTGCCTCCGGCTCGCTGCTGCTCGGCTTCGCCGTCGCGCAGGCGACCGGCGTGCGCCCGCTCGGCGCGATCGTGCTGATCGCCGGCTGCGGCTGGTGCGCGCTGCGCTGGCTGCGCGCCGCCGGGGCGGCGCGCACGGCGGCGCTCGTCGTGCTCTACGTCGCCGGGTTCGCGCTCTCGCACGTGATCGCCGACACGCTCGGCACGTGGGGCTCGGTGCTGTTCGTCGCGGCCCTCGTCGGCTTCGCCGCGTACCTGCTGGTCGACCGGCCGGCGAGCGGGCTCAGTCCTGCCCGCGCTGTACCTTGACGCCCTCGAAGGTGACGTCGACGGGCTTCGTGAAGCGCCAGCCGTTGATCTCGCCGCGCAGCCGACGAGGTCCTGGTCGGCCCGCCGGATCCGCGCCGGACACCCCGTCGGGCGAGCCGCATTCGCCCGCTGTGGTGCGCTGAGAGCTATCTGCGCGCGCGTGTGACGCCGTGCACCCACGGGCGCCGTCGACCCGGCTAGGCTCGCCTCCCATGCGGCGCGCTACGACGCGATCGTCGTCGGCTCGAGGTCCGGCTGCCAGCGCCGACGGCATGCGGTTCGCGGTCCGCCGGACCTGGCGCAACCAGCTCGGCAACCAGCGGATCGATCCGCTGCGGATCTACGAGCCACGCACGGTCGCCGACGTCCAGGCGATCGTGCGCCTCGCGCGCGAGCGCGGCGTCCCGGTGCGTGCCGTCGGCTCGGGTCACTCGTGGTCGGACGTCGCGCTGACCGAGGGCTTCCTGCTCGAGCCGACCGGGATGGCGCGCGTGCCCGCGCCCGAGCCGGACTTCCTGGCGCCCGAGTGGACGCGGCGCAGGCTCGTGCGCGCCGAGGCCGGCGCGCGCATCAAGGAGCTCAACGCCTACCTCGACGCGAACGGCATGGGCCTGTCGAACATGGGCGGCTACGACCACCAGACGATCGCCGGCGTGACGGCGACGTCGACGCACGGCTCGGGGATCGCGTTCGGCCCGCTCAACGACGCGCTGCGCTCGCTGGACGTCGTCGTCGGCGACGGCAGCGTGCAGCGCATCGAGCCGGCCGGCGGGCCGACCGACCGCGCCGCGTACGAGGCCCATCACGGCGGCGAGCGCACGCTCGTGCAGGACGACGACGTCTTCGATGCCGTCTGCGTCGGGATCGGCTGCATGGGCGTCATCTGCAGCGCGCTCGTCGAGGTCCGCGAGCGCTTCTTCCTGCGCGAGGTGCGCGAGCTGCATCCCTGGGCGAAGGTCAGGGCCGACCTGCTGGACGGCGCGGTGCTCGACGCGCACGAGCACTACGAGCTGGCCTTCAGCCCGTACGACGACGGCTACGCCCACCCGTTCCTCGTCACGACGCGCGACACGATCGACGATCCGCGCCACCGCCTCTGGCACGCGCGCACGCGCAACCTGCTCGTCGAGGCCGCCGCGCTCTTCCCGCTCACGCCGCACGTCATCAACCTGCTGCTCGACCTCAGGCCGTCGCTGGCCCCGAAGCTGCTGCTCGCCTCGCTGCGGGCGCTCGTCAAGAAGCGCTACGACAACGTCAGCTTCAAGGTCTTCAACATCGGCGCCGCGAACATCCTGCCGGCGTACTCGTGCGAGATCGGGGTGCCGATCGACGGCCGCCACATCGAGGCCGTCGAGACGATCTTCCGCGTCGCGCGCGAGCGCCGCGAGCTCGGGCGCGTCTACCAGAGCTCGCCGATTGCGCTGCGCTTCGTGAAGGCCTCGCCGGCCCACCTGTCGATGATGAACGGGCGCGACACGATGATGATCGAGCTGATCGGGCTGAACGGAAACGACGGCGGGATCGAGCTGCTGAAGGCCTACGAGGAGGCGCTCTACGCGCTCGGCGGACGGCCGCACTGGGGCCATCTCAACACGCTCAGCGGCAGCCACGGCTTCGTCGCCTCGATGTACCCGCGCCATGCCGACTGGCTCGCGGTGCGCGCGCGGCTCGACCCCGACGGCGTCTTCGACAGCCCGTTCACGAAGCGCGCCGGGCTGTCGTCCGATCGCTTCGTGCCGTGAGGCCCGCGCCGGCGCCGCCCGGGCTCAGGCTGCCAGGCGGCCGGCGGGCACGCACAGCGCGTGCACGTTGACGCCGGCCTGCGCGACCGGCTCGGGCCCGTCGAGGTTGAGCACGTCGTAGCCGGCGGCGCCGATCGCCTCGCAGAAGGCGGCGTTCGTGCCGTGCATCTCGCAGACGATCACCGGCCGGACCTCGGCCAGCAGCCGGCGCATGCCGCGCAGCACGTCGAGCTCGGCACCCTCGACGTCGATCTTGACGAGCAGCGGCGCCGGCGCCGGGAGGTCGTCGAGCGCGTAGCCGGCGACGCTGCGGCGCTCGACCTCGTGCTCGTGCCCGCCGATCGACGCCAGCCGCGTCCAGAGGCTGTCGCGCACGACGACGAGCTCTGTCGGCTCCGTCGCCGCCGCGGCGGCGACGTGGTGCACGTCGATCCAGTCGATCGCGTTGCGCGCGGCGTTGTCGGCGACCGCCGCGGCGCAGCGCGCGTCGGGCTCGATCGCGACGACGCGGCCGGCCGGGCCGACGGTGCGCGCGGCGAGCAGGCTGAAGGCGCCGATGTTCGCGCCGACGTCCCAGACGACCGCGCCGGGGCCGACCGTGCGTCGCAGCGCCTCCTGGACCTGCAGCTCGTGGGTGCCGGTCAGGACGGCGTAGGCCTGCGCGCCCCAGGGCTCGAACGCCGCCGCGCCCAGGCGCGTGCCGACGGCCGCCCCGCCGAGCACCGACAGCTCGCCGCGCAGCAGGACGAAGGTCAGCGGTCGCAGCAGGCCGCGCGCGTGCCAGCCGGCCATCCGCCGCCACGGCACGAGGCGCATCGCCAGCCAGACGAGCCGGGTGCGCAGGATCGTCAATGCGTGTCGGCGCCGGAGCTGAGCTTCAGCGCGTGCGGCAGCATCGGCTCGAGCACGCCGAGGCACTCGCGCACGGCCTTCGGGTTGCCGGGCAGGTTGATCACGAGCGTGCGCCCGCGCGTGCCCGCGACCGCGCGCGACAGCCACGCGAGACGCTGGAACTGCGCCGTCTCGGCGCGCATCGCCTCGGCGATGCCGGGCGCCTCGCGGTCGATCACCGAGCGCGTCGCCTCCGGCGTGACGTCGCGCGGCGCGAGGCCCGTGCCGCCCGAGGTCAGCACGAGGTTCGCGTCCTCGCAGAGCTCGACGATCGCCGCCGCGATCTGCTCGCGCTCGTCGGGCACGAGGCGCGTCGCGACGATCTCGATGCCGATCTGCTCGAGCAGCGCCACCATCAGCGCGGTCGTCGTGTCCTCGCGCGTGCCCGCGGAGCGCGTGTCGGAGATCGTCAGGATCGCGGCGGTTAGCATGGCGGGGATGGACGTTACCGTGAGACTCTTCGCCAGCCTGCGCGAGCACGCCGGGGCCGGCACGCTGGCGCTGCGGCTCGGCGACGGCGCCACCGTCGCCGACGCGATCGCCGAGCTGCGCAGCGGCGCGCTCGCGGGCCTGCCCGTCGCCGCGCCGTTCGTCACCGCCGTCGCGCGCGAGTACGTCACGCCCGACCATCCGCTCGTCGAGGGCGACGAGCTCGCGCTCGTGCCGCCGGTTAGCGGCGGCGCCGGCGAGGTCCGCCTCGCAGAGGTGACCGGCGAGTCGCTCGACCCGGAGGCCCTGCGCCGGCTCGTCGCCGATCCCTCGACGGGGGCGACGGTGGTGTTCTGCGGCACGACGCGCGAGGTCCCGACGCTCGAGTACGAGGCCTACCTCGAGATGGCGCAGGAGAAGATCCGTCAGCTCGCCGAGGCCGTCGTCGCCGAGCACGGCCTCGCCGCGGTCGCCGTCTCGCACCGCACCGGCACGGTCGCGCTGATGGAGCCGAGCGTCGTCGTCGCCGCCTCCGCGGCCCATCGCGGCGAAGCGTTCGCCGGCGCCCGCGCGCTGCTGGACGCGGTCAAGTCGCAGGCGCCGATCTGGAAGCAGGAGCATCCCGAGGACGGCCCGCCGGAATGGGTCGCCGGGACGTTGCCGCACGTCTGAGGGCGGTGAGCCGCGGAGCGGGTCGAGTGATGCCCGTCAGGGCTGAATAGCTCGACCCGCCCGGTCGCCAGGGGTGCGTGGAGGGCGTGGTGCGTCAGGGCGCGGACGCCGGACGCGGGCAGGCACGCGACACGGTCATCGGCGCTGCGCGGCGAGCAGCAGGCCTTGCCCGGTCGCGTGAAGTCGCTACGCTCCCGGGCCAGCGGGCGATCATCTATGCACCGCATAGGTGGTCCAGTGCCAACGACGCGGGAGAGAGACACAATGGCGCGACGGACGCGGTTTCGGTGGGTTGCTTCGATCTTGATGGCGGGCGTGCTGGCGGTCGCCGGCTGCGGCGACGATGACGACGCCGGCGGTGCAGGCGAGACGCAGCGCGTGATCGTCTCCGCCGCGGCCTCGCTGACCGAGGCGCTCAACGCGTGTCAGAACGACGTCGACGGCGTCGATCCGAGCATGTCCTTCGCGGGCTCCGACGAGCTCGCCGCTCAGATCCGCCAGGGCGTCAAGCCGGACGTCTTCCTGGCCGCGAACACGACGATTCCGGAGGATCTCGCGAAGGAGGGCCTGTTGAGCGACCCGGTCGAGTACGCCACCAACCAGCTCGTGCTGGCCGTGCCCTCCGATTCGGACATCACCTCGATCGACGATCTCGGCGAGGACGGCGTCACGGTCGTGCTCGGCTCGGAGTCGGTGCCGTTCGGCTCCTACACCCGCGAGGTCCTGTCGCGCCTGGGCGACGCGCAGTCCAAGGCGATCCTCGACAACGTGCGCTCCAACGAGCCCGACGTCAAGAGCGCGATCGGCAAGCTCACGCAGGGCGCCGCCGACGCGAGCTTCACCTACAACACGGACGTCGAGGCCACCGACGGGGCGCTGAAGGCGATCGAGCTGCCCGAGGAGCTGCAGCCGACCGTCGTCTACGGCGGCGGCATCGTCGACGGGGCGCCCAACGCCGAGGCCGCGCAGACCTATCTGGACAGCGTCACTGAAGGCGCCTGCGCGCAGGCGCTGAGCGAGGCTGGCTTCGGTTCGGCGCCGGCCGCTTGACCGCAGCGTCGCACCCGGCGAGCAGGCGCCGCGGACGATCGGCCCGGGGGCCACGCGCGGAGGAGCGTCGCCGCGCGTGGTTCCCGCTGCTGATCGGGCTCGTCACGGCGGTCGTGCTGTTCTTCCTCGTCCTGCCGATCATCGCGATCTTCGTCGGCACCAGTCCGCGGGAGCTGATCGCCAGCCTGGGTGAGCCCGTCGTGCGGGAGGCGCTGTGGCTGAGTGCCAAGACGACGATGATGGCGCTGGCGCTGATCCTCGCCGCCGGCACGCCGGCCGCCTACTTCCTCGCGACGCGCCGCTTTCGCGGGCGCTCGGCCGTCATCACGCTCGTCGAGCTGCCGCTCGTGCTGCCGCCGGCGGTGGCGGGCATCGGCCTGCTCGCGGCGATCGGGCCGTCGGGGATCCTCGCCCCGATCGGCGTCAGCTTCTCGCTCTCGACCGCGGCGGTGGTCGTCGCGCTGACGTACGTCGCGTCGCCGTTCTACGTGCGCCAGGCGATGGCGTCGTTCGGCGCGGTCGATCGCACGGTCGTCGATGCGGCGAGGACGTTGGGCGCCTCGGAGGCCGAGGCGTTCGTCCGCGTCGTCATCCCCACCGCGATGCCCGGGCTCGTCGCCGGCACCGCACTCGCCCTCGGCCGAGCGCTGGGCGAGTTCGGCGCCACGATCATGTTCGCGGGCTCCTTCGTGGGGGTCACCCAGACCGTGCCGCTGGCGATCTACGACCGCTTCTCGGTGCAGTTTCCCGATGCCCTGGCGCTGTCGGCGGTGCTCGTGGTGGTATCGGCTGCGATCCTGCTGTCGGTGAAGTTCGTGCGCGGCGCGGAGGCGGTGGGGGGTGTCGGCGGAGCTCGCGTTTGAGGCGCGCACGACGCTCGGCGCGCTGCAGCTGGAGGTCGCGCTGCAGGTGGCTCCGGGCGAGTGCGTCGCGCTGGCCGGCCCGTCGGGCGCCGGCAAGTCCAGCATCCTGCGGATCGTCGCCGGTCTGCTGCATCCGCGCGAAGGTCGCGTCCGCTGCGCGCAGGAGACGTGGCTCGACACGGACGGCGGGGTGGACCTGGCGCCCGATCGGCGGCGCTGTGGCTATGTCTTTCAGGAGTACGCCCTCTTCGCGCACCTGACCGCATGGCAGAACGTCGCCTTCAGCATGCGTCAGGTCCCCAGGCGCGCGCGCCGCGAGCGCGCGCTCGAGCTGCTGGAGCGCTTCGGGATGGCGGCCCTCTGCGACGCGCGGCCGCAAACGCTCTCCGGAGGAGAGCGCCAGCGCGTCGCGCTGGCGCGCGCGCTGGCCAGGACGCCACGCGTGCTGCTGCTCGACGAGCCGCTGTCCGCGCTCGACGCCCGCACGCGCGCCGCCGCCTCGCGCGAGCTGCAGGCGATCCTGGCCGAGGTCGGCGTGCCGGCGCTGCTCGTCACGCACGACTTCGTCGAAGCGGCCGCCCTGGGCCACCGCGTCGGCGTCATCGACGGCGGCAGGGTCGTGCAGGAGGGCACGGCGGCCGAGCTGGCCGCGGCGCCCGCGACGGCGTTCGTGGCCGACTTCACCGGCGCGGTGGTCCTGACCGGCGCTGCGTGGCGCGACGACGGCGTCACGCGGGTGACGCTCGACGGTGGCGGCGAGCTGACGAGCACCGACCACGCCGAAGGCGCCGTCGCCGCCAGCATCTTTCCCTGGGAGGTGACGATCGAGCCGGCCGGCGAAGCTGCGCACGGTTCGACGCGCAACCGCTTGGCGGCCGAGGTCGTGTCGGTGACGGAGATCGGCGGGCGCGTTCGCGTCGGCCTGCTCACGCCGCAGCCACTCGCGGCCGAGGTCACGCGCGAGTCCCTCGCCGAGCTCGGCCTGGTCCCCGGGAGACGCGTGATCGCGAGCTTCAAGGCCACCGCCACGAGGATCACGCCACGCTGACGGCTGCCTGAAGCCGGTGCTGCCGAGCGGTGGGAGCCGGCCGGGTGGCGCGGCCACCGAGCAGGAGTGATGCGTTACGCACGGCAGGCCAGGTGCTGTCGGATCTCGCCCGTCAGGCGCTGACAGCGCAGCAGCACCGCCATCCAGAAGATCACGCGACTGCGCATCACGGCCTTGCGCCCCTCCCGCGTCGCGGCGCCGCCATCTCCAACGCGCTGATCGACCGGCTCCGC
>JAUYGN010000112.1 GCA_030690545.1 Solirubrobacteraceae bacterium | reverse complement strand
CATGCGCGGCCAGGAAGGCGTCGATGTCCCCGGCCGCCAGCGCGTCGGGACGGTAGGTGGAGTCCTGGGCCATCAGAAATAGCCCTCCCGCTTCTTCGTCTCCATGGAGGCGGCCCGGTCGTGGTCGATGGCCCGGCCCTGACGTTCCGACGTCGTGGCCAGCAGCATCTCCCGGATCACCTCGGCCAGGGTCGAGGCCTCCGAGCGGACCGCGCCGGTCAGCGGATAACAGCCCAGGGTGCGGAAGCGGATCCTGGCCATCTCCGGCGTCTCCCCGGGACGCAGCGGCAGGCGCTCGTCATCGACCATGATGAGCATCCCGTCGCGCTCGACCACCGGCCGCGCGGCGGCCAGATAGAGGTCCGCGATGCGGATGTCCTCGCGCAGGATGTATTGCCAGACGTCCAGCTCGGTCCAGTTGGAGAGCGGGAACACCCGGATGGATTCCCCCGGATTCACCCGCGCGTTGTAGAGGCTCCACAGCTCGGGCCGCTGGGCCCGCGGGTCCCACCGGTGGCCGGCGGCGCGGAACGAGAAGATCCGCTCCTTGGCCCGGCTGGTCTCCTCGTCGCGCCGGGCCCCGCCGAACGCGGCGTCGAAGCCGTGCTGCTCGATCGCGTCGAGCAGCGTCGTCGTCTGCAGCCGGTTGCGCGACGCGCGCGGCCCGGTCTCCTCGGAGACGCGCCCGGCGTCGATCGACTCCTGCACGGAGGCGACGATCAGCCGCTCGCCGAGCTCGGCGACGCGGCGGTCGCGAAACTCGATCACCTCGGGGAAGTTGTGGCCCGTGTCGACGTGCATCAGCGGAAACGGGAAGCGGCCCGGCCGGAACGCCTTCTCGGCGAGCCGCAGCAGGACGATCGAGTCCTTGCCGCCGCTGAACAGCAACACCGGCTTGGACAGCTCGGCCGCGACCTCGCGCATGACGTGGATCGCCTCGGACTCGAGCTCCTGCAGGTGCGTCAGGCGGGCGGTCACGGGACCCATGCGATCAGACGTGCAGTCCGCACTCGGACTTGTCGGTGCCCGCCCAGCGACCCTCGCGCCCGCCGCCGGGCTGGGTGCACGGCGCGCAGCCGATCGACGAGTAGCCCTCGTCGTGCAGCGGGTGGTAGGGCAGGCCGCGCTCGTGGATGCGCTGCCAGAGGTCGCGCTCGGTCCACAGCGCGAGCGGGTTGTACTTCGCGATCTGACCGCGCCGCTCGTCGACCTCGACGAGCTCCGTGTTCGCACGCGTCGGTCCCTGCTCGCGGCGCAGGCCGGTGATCCAGGCGTCGGCGCCCTCGAGCGCGCGCTCGAGGGCCGCCACCTTGTGCGTCCCGCAGCAGTGCTCGGGGCCGGTCCAGGGCGGGGTTCCGAGCGCCTCCTGCACCTCGATCCGCACGCCGAAGCGCTCTTCGAACGCGCGCCACGTCGCGAGCGTCTCGGCGAACAGCACGCCCGTGTCGATCGTCACGACGCGCGTCTGCGGCGCGATCTCCAGCAGCTCGTCGAGGATCACCGACTCCTCCTTCTGGAAGGAGCACAGGAAGACGAGCCGCTCGTGGACGGCGGCGAGGCGCAGGGTCTCGCTCAGCGATCCCGCGACGTCGGTGCTCAGACCGCGCACTCGCCCTCGCCCCGGACGACCTTGAAGGGCACGTCGCGGTTCCAGTCGATGAACGTCGTCATCGTGTCGAGGCCGAAGTCGACGGGCATCGCGAGGTCGCGGACCTTGTCCTCGAAGGCCTTCGTGCCGACGCGGGCGGTGAATGCGTTGAAGTGCTCGCCGTCGTCGCGCTCGGCCTCGTACCAGCGCAGCCAGCGCTCGACCGCGTCGGGCACGCGCTTGGCCGGCAGGCGCACCTTCAGCCGCTGGCCGTAGACGATCTCGCCGCCCTCGAAGTTGCCGGCGACGTGCGCGACGTAGGCCGGGATCGTGTGCTCGCCGACCTTGATCGACGCGCCGTAGAAGCCGATGTTCGCGATGTGGTGCTGGCTGCAGCCGTTCGGGCAGCCGCTCATCTTGATGTGCAGCGCGCGGGTCAGCGGATCGGTGATCTGCATCTCCTCCAGGCGCTGCTGCAGCGCGGCGTTCAGCCCCATCGACGAGGTGATGCCGAGCTTGCAGGAGTCCGTGCCGGGGCATGAGACGACGTCGGTGATCTTGTCCGGCCCGGTGCCGGCGAGGCCGATCTCGTCGAGCGCCTGCCAGACCTCGTAGATCGTCTCGTCGCGGACCCAGCGCAGGAGGAAGTTCTGGTGCACGGTCGTGCGCATGAAGCCGCCGCTGTAGCGGCGCACGATGCTCGCGATCGCGCGCAGCTGGTCGGGCTCCAGGTCGCCGCGGGTGACCTTGACGTGCACCGTCGAGAAGCCGGCCTGGCGCTGCTCTTGGACGTTGTCGGCACGGAAGCGCTCGAACTCCGACAGGTCGCCGTTCGGCGAGGCGAAGCTGTCCGGCGGGGCCGGCGCGAGCTCCTGCTCGTCGATGTCGTAGCGCAGGCCGGCGACGTCGAAGTCGCGCTCGGCGACCCAGTCGCCCTGCAGCTCCTCGTCGACCATCTCGCGGAAGGCGTCGATCCCGACCTTGTCGACGAGCACCTTGATGCGCGCGCGGGCGCGGTTGACGCGCAGGAAGTCGGTGCGGTCGAAGATCCGGAAGCAGGCCTCGGCGACCTTCAGGTACTCGCCGTCGTCGACGCCGACGAACTCGTACAGCGTCGGCGCGACGCGCGGCATGATCGACGTGCCGCCGCCGACGCGCACCTCGACGCCGCGGACGCCGTCGCGCTCGCGCGCGAGAAAGGCGATGTCGTGGATGCCGGTCAGCGAGCGGTCGGCGCCGGGCGCGCCCTCGAACGCGGTCTTGATCTTGCGCGGCATCATCTGCGTCGTCGGGTGGCGCACGAAGTAGCGCACGTAGGCGCCCGCGTACGGGGTCAGGTCGAACAGCTCGTCCTCGCAGACGCCGGCCCACGGGTCGCCGGTGACGTTGCGCACGGTGTTGCCGCAGCCCTCGCGCGAGGACAGCCCGGAGTCCGACAGCTCGCGGATCGCGGCCGCCGCGTCGGGCAGCGGGATGTGATGCAGCTGGATGTTCTGGCGCGTCGTGATGTGCCCCTTGTTGAGCGGCACGTACTTCTCGATCACGTCGGCGAAGGACTCCAGCTGCTCGGGCGTGATGCCGCCCATCGGCAGCTTGACGCGGATCATCTGCACGGCGGGCTGGCGCTGGCCGTAGACGCCCTGCTTGAGGCGGAACTTGATGAACTCCGTCTCCTCGATCTCCTCGCGCAGGTAGCGCTGGGACTCGGTGTCGAAGTCGTCGAACTCGCGCTCGAGGATCGGGATGACGTGGCCGGGGACGTCCTCGCGAACCTCGGGGTTCTCGAGCGTCCCCTGGCGGCCGCTGGCAGTCGTTCGCTGCATAGGGGTCTCAGTGCTCCGTGGTGGCGGACAGGGCGAGCAGCGCATGATACAGCGCATTTCCAGTCGGGTTTGAGGAAATATTGTGGAGAGATCTGGTCTGCATTGTCTGCATCCGGCCCTCCTTCGTGAGGGAGGGCCGGCTCCCGCGGACGACGGCGCGGGGGCGCGCCGGCACGCGTCCCCGCGCGTCTGCTGGCGCCGTCGCACGGCGAGTAGCCTGCCGTTCGTGCCCGAGCTCGCCGTGCTGGACCACGACACCGTGCTGGCCGCCGTCTCGCCGGCCGCCGCGATCGAGGCGACGCGCGACGCCTTCCTGCGCCACCACCGCGGCGACTGGGTGATGCCATCGAAGGTCTACCTCACGAGCCCGCCGTACGGCGACTTCCGCGCGATGCCGGCGCGCGGCGGCGAGCTCGCGCTGCTCAAGTGGGTCACCTCGTTCCCCGGCAACCCGGCGCGCGGGCTGCCGACCGTCAGCGGCGTCGTCTGCCTGTCGGATGCGCGCACCGGCGTGCCGCTGGCGCTGCTCGACGCGCGCGCCGTGACCGCGCTGCGCACCGGGGCGGTCGCCGCCGTCGCCGCGGTCGCGCTGGCCCGCGCGGACGCCCGCACGGTCGGGATCGTCGGCTGCGGCCTGCACGGCGCCTGGGCGGCGCGTTGCATGGCGGCGGCCGGCTACGACGACGGCGTCTGCTTCGACCCGCGCGCGCAGGCCGCCGCCGCGCTCGCGGACGAGCTCGGGCATGGCTGGCGCGTCGGCGAGCTGCCGGCGGCGCTGGCCTGCGACGTCGTCTGCTGCGTCACGCCGGGCGCGACCGTCGTCGTGCAGCGCGACGACCTGCGGCCCGGCCAGCACCTGAACATGCTCGGCGCCGACGGCTCGGGCAAGGCCGAGGCGAGCGTCGACGCGGTCCTCGCCTGCGAGCTGACCTGCGACGAGTGGGAGCAGGCCTCGCACGGCGGCGAGCTCGCCGGCGCGGTCGCCGCCGGGCTCGTGACGCGCGAGCGGGTGACGGCGCTCGGCGCCGTCCTCGCCGGCGACGCGCCCGGCCGCAGCGGCCCGGAGGCCACGACGCTGTTCGATTCGACCGGCCTCGCGATCCAGGACCTCGCCGTCGCCGACGCCGCGCTGCGGGCCGCGCGGGAGGGCGTCGTCGTCGCGGGCAGCGTCACCCTCTGACAGCGCGGTCGCCGCTGGCCGGAAGGGGGTGTTCGCGTCGGCGTCCAAATCGCGGACGCCGAGGCGAAGACCCCTCCACCGCGCGTACCACCTACAGCGAGACGTACGGGATGTCGCCGAAGATCGCCCACGCGATCAGGCCGCCGATCGCGAGCGCGACGGCGAGCGCGATCAGGACGCGCTGCCTGGTGGTCGTGCGGCGCGCCGTGTGCTTGGCCCGCTCGGCGTGCTCCAGCGCACGCTCGAGCATGCCCTCGGCCCAGGCGAACTCCAGCGACAGCAGCGCCAAGCCGATCGGGATGACGATCAGCGCCGGGCCCGGCAGGACGACCATCGCGAGGCCCACGAGCAGGACCGTGAAGCCGACGATCGTGTACAGCACGCGGACGAGGAACGAGCGCTGGCGATGGCGCTCGCGCTGGGCCTCGAGGCGCTGGATGATCCTCGGCTTCGGGGGGTCTGCCGTCGCCACAGCACGCTCAGGGTAACCCGGCCCGCGAGCGCGGCCGGTCAGGCCGCCAGGACGGCCTGCGCCTCGCCGGCGCCGGCGGCCGCGGCGGGCGCGGGCGGGATGAAGCTCATCGCGCGCTCGGCGAGCGCCGTGATCGTCAGGCTCGGGTTGACGCCGACGTTCGCCGGCACGACCGAGCCGTCGCAGACGAGCAGGTTCTCGTAGCCGAAGACGCGGTGGCGGTGATCGACGACGCCCTCCTGCGGCGAGCGGGCGATGACGACGCCGCCGAGGACGTGGGCCGTCGTCGGGATGCTCGCGAGCGCCTCGAGGACCGAGCTCTGCGGGACGCCGCCGATCTGCTCGGCCATCCACTCGGCGGCCTCGTTGGCGACCGGGATGAACGTCGGGTTGGGCTTCTCCGGATCCTGCTCGGTCTGCAGGCGCATCGTGCCGCGCCGCCCCGGTCGCGGGCGCAGCGCGATCGCGTTGTCGAGCGTCTGCATGACGAGCAGGATGATCGTCCGCCGCGACCACGCGCGCGGATCGAACAGCTTCGCGAAGCGGACGGGATGGCGCACGACGGCGGCGAGGAGCTTCAGCGGCCGCGTGACCTTCGTGCCGTCGCCGACCAGCAGCGTGTGCAGCAGGCTCATCGAGTCGCCCGCGTGGCCGTAGCTGACCGTCTCGATGTGCGTGTTGGCGTCGGGGTAGATCGAGCCGGAGATCGCGACGCGCTTCGTGTAGTCGACGCTGTCGTCGGGCGCCGTGACGGCGAGGATCGCCTCGCTGTTCGTGCGCACGAGCTCGCCGAGCCGCGACGAGACGTCCGGCAGCGAGCCGTTGTGCCTGCAGCGCTGCAGGAGCTTGTTCGTGCCGAGCGGGCCGGCGGACAGGACGACGTTGGAGGCCGTGATCGTGCGGCGGTCCTTGCGCAGCCAGGCGCCGGTGCGCTCGGTCGTGACGGCGTAGCCGTCGGAGCCGTCGGGCGCGCCGAGCGGGCGGACGTCGACGACCTCGCGCTCGGCGATGATCCGGCAGCCGGCGTGCTCGGCGAGCCAGAGGTAGTTCTTGGGGAGCGTGTTCTTCGCGCCGACCGGGCAGCCGACCATGCAGCGACCGCAGCCGATGCAGCCCGTGCGGGCCGGGCCGGCACCGTCGAAGAACGGGTCGGCGACGGTCTCGCCGGGGGTGCCGAAGAAGACGCCGACGCGCGTCTTGGCGTACGTCTCGTCGGCGCCGATGTGGCGGCCGAAGTCGCGCAGCAGGTCGTCGGCCGGGTCGTCGGTCGCGACCGTCGTGACGCCGAGCATCCGCTCGGCTTCGTCGAAGTGCGGCTCGAGCGCCGCCTCCCAGTCGTCCTGCAGGCCGGCCCACTGCGCGTCCCCGTAGAAGCTCGGGCGCGCCCGGTAGAGCGTGTTCGCGTAGCCCAGGCTGCCGCCGCCGACGCCGGCTCCGCTGAGCACCGAGACGTCCTTGAACAGCGACAGGCGGAAGATGCCGCGCAGGCCGAGCCGGGGGGCGAAGAAGTAGCGCCGCAGATCCCAGGTCGTGCGCGGGAACTCGTGGTCGGCGAAGCGGCGGCCGGACTCGATCACGGCGACGCGGTAGCCCTTCTCGGTCAGCCGGTGCGCGGCGACGCTGCCGCCGAATCCCGAGCCGACGACGAGCCAGTCGCAATCGGGATCACGGGCGGGCGGAGCCATCGCTCGACGGAGCCTAGCGAGAACGTGACGGGGGCGTCAACTTTGCCGCGATCGCACCGCCGGCACGGCGATCGTGCGGCTGCCGAGCGCTCACTCCGGGGTGACCGTCAGCAGCGCCCCGGGCTCGCCGTCGAGCCCCGGCAGCGGGACGAGCGGCTCGGCCAGCGGCGCCGGCGCCTGCCAGCGCAGGACGGTGTACGTCTCGCCGTCGGTGCGCTCGGCGAGCGCGTAGCTCGGCGTCGGGGCGGCCGGCCGGGCCGGGCGCGGCGGCTGCGGGCGCTCGCCCGGCCGGCGCTCGGGCAGCGCGATCTGGTCGATCTCGGCGGTCGTGAACGTCGGCGGGATCGCCGGCTTCAGGCCTGGCAGGTAGTAGCGCAGCGGGCGCAGGGCGGACGGCGGCGTGGCGACGATCAGTCGCGGCTCGGCGATCGGCCCCAGCGCGCGGACGGCCGCGCGCCAGTCGTCGCGCTGCAGCGCCGGGCCGCTCGCGACGGCGATCACGACGACGATGCCCGCGATGCAGGACACCGTCGAGGCGCTCGAGGCCGCCGGCCTCCGCGCGAAGGCGAAGGTCATCATCGGCGGCGCGCCGGTGACGCAGAAGTTCGCCGACCAGATCGGC
>JAUYGN010000109.1 GCA_030690545.1 Solirubrobacteraceae bacterium | reverse complement strand
CTCGCGCCGGCCGGGGCGCCCCTGCGGGCGTCCGCCGCGCGAGCCGTTGGCGCCCTGCGAGCGTCCGCCGCCACCGCCGGTGCTCGTCGGCAGGCCGCTGAGCGAGAACTCCTTGTGCAGGCCGAGGTCGGTCGCGATGCGGCTCATGTCGCGCGCCTGGTCGCCGAGCACGAACGTCACGCCGATCCCCGCCCGGCCCGCGCGGCCTGTGCGGCCGATGCGGTGCACGTAGCCGTCGCGGTCCTCGGGGGCGTCGTAGTTGATGACGTGCGTCACGTCGCGCACGTCGATCCCGCGTGCCGCGACGTCGGTCGCGACGAGCGTGTCGACCTCGCCGCGCTCGAAGCGGGCGAGCGCCTTCTCGCGCTGGGACTGCGACTTGTCGCCGTGCATCGCGACGGCGGTGACGTAGTTGTCCTTCAGGCGCTTGACGAGCCGGTCGGCGCCGCGCTTCGTGCGCACGAAGACGATCGTCAGCCCGCGCTCGGCGTCCTTCAGCTCGTTGACGAGCGCGTCGACCTTCGCCTCGTGCGCGACGCGCACGAAGCGGTGGACGGTCTCGGCCTTGTGGTCGACGGCCGGCACGTGCTCGTGGCGGCGCGCGTCGCTCGTGTAGGCGCCGGCGATCTTGCCGGCGTCGCCCTCGAGCGTCGCCGAGAAGAACAGCGTCTGGCGTGTGCGCGGGGTCAGCGCGACGATCCGGTCGACGGCCGGGCGGAAGCCCATGTCGAGCATCCGGTCGGCCTCGTCGAGGACGAGGATCTTGATGTGCTGCAGGCTGATCGCGCGGCGCTGGAGGATGTCCTCCAGGCGGCCGGGGGTCGCGACGATGATGTGCGCGCGGCGCGCCTTCTCCATCTGGCGCTGGATGCCGGCGCCGCCGTAGACGGCCGCGACGGACAGCGCGCGGGTGTGGGCGAGCTCGTAGATGTCGTCGACGATCTGCAGCGCGAGCTCGCGGGTCGGCGCCAGGATCAGCGCCGACGGGCGGCGATCGGTCGCCTGCAGGCGCTCGACGAGCGGCACGCCGAAGGCGAGCGTCTTGCCCGATCCGGTCGGGGACTTGGCGAGCACGTCGTGGCCGGCGAGGACGTCGGGCACGACGAGCGACTGGATCGCGAAGGGCGAGGTGATCCCGCGCTTGGTGAGCGCGGCGGACACGACATTGGACACGCCGAGGTCGGCGAAAGACTGCTGGGGGGGCATATGGCTCCTACTTGCAAAGGCGTTTCGGGAGATTCGACTGGCCCGAAATCGCGCTGGAGCGCACCCTCAAGACAAGAACCTCATGGACAGCGGCGCTGTCCGTGCCCAAGACGGTAGCAACGTTCGGATTCCCGCCGGACGCAGGAACTCCTCGGCGCCGGAGCCCACACGCCATCATGACGGCGATGGCGACGCCTCCGCCCCAGCTCTCCGCGCGCCTGGGCGACGTGCGCTCCTCCCCCGTCCGCGACATCCTCGAGCTCACCCAGCGCGACGCGATGATCTCCTTCGCGGGCGGCCTGCCGGCGCCCGAGCTGTTCCCCGCCGAGCTCGTCGCAGAAGCGTTCGCCCGCGCGCTCGCGCCGACACATGCCGCCCGTGCGCTGCAGTACTCGTCGACCGAGGGCGATCCGCGGCTGCGGGCGCTGCTGGCCGAGCGGTTCCGCGGGCGGGGGTTGCCATGCGACGCCGGAGAGCTGCTCGTCACGACCGGCTCGCAGCAGGCGCTCGGCCTGCTCGCCGCCGTCCTGCTCGATCCCGGCGACGCGGTCCTCGTCGAGAACCCGTCCTACCTCGCGGCGCTGCAGTGCTTCGGCTTCGCGGGCGCGCGGCTCGTGCCCGTGCCCTGCGACGACGAGGGGCTCGATCCCGAGGCGCTGCCGGCGCTGATCGCCGAGCACGCGCCGAAGTTCCTCTACGTCGTGCCGACGTTCCAGAACCCGACCGGGCGCACGCTGCCGGCCGCGCGCCGCGCGCGGCTGGCGCAGATCGCCGCCGAGCACGGGCTGTGGATCGTCGAGGACGACCCCTACGGCGAGCTGCGCTACGACGGCGCTCCGCTGGCGCCGATCGGGTCGCATGCCGGCGCGGCTGACCGCACCGTCACGATCTCGTCGCTGTCGAAGGTGCTCGCGCCGGGCCTGCGGATCGGCTGGCTGCGCGCGCCGGCGGGGATCCTCGGCCCGCTGACGATCGCCAAGCAGGCGGCCGACCTGCACACCTCGACGGTCGACCAGGTCGCCGCGCGCACGGCGCTCGAGAGCGCCGACCTCGACGCGCACATCGCAGGCCTGTGCGACGAGTACCGCGGCCGTCGCGACACGCTGCTCGACGGGCTGGCACGCGCCCTGCCGGCGGGATCGCAGTTCAATCGGCCCGAGGGCGGGATGTTCGTCTGGGGGCGGCTGCCCGACGGCTGGGACGCCTCGGCGCTGCTGCGCGCCGCGCTCACGCACGACGTCGCGTTCGTGCCCGGCCACCCGTTCTACGCGCTGCAGGCCGACCCGCGCACGCTGCGGCTGTCGTTCACGACGCATGTGCCGGCCGAGATCGCCACCGGGCTCGCGCGGCTGCGGCGCGCGGTGGACGCCGTCGCATGACACCGGCCCCACGCGAGGTGCCGATCAGCGGCGACATGATCCGCCTCGGCCAGCTCGTCAAGCTCGCCGGCCTGGCCGACTCCGGCGCCGAGGCGCGCGAGCTCGTGCAGGACGACCTCGTCCGCGTCAACGGCGAGCCCGAGACGCGCCGCGGTCGCCAGCTGCACCGCGGCGACCTCGTCGAGACCGGCGGCGAGGCCGTCCGCGTCGCCTGAGCACGACCGAGTTCATCGCTGGTCCCGGTCGGCGGGCGCCCCCTCGTCGGCACGGATGCTGCGCGCCGGGCGCGCGCGAACGCTCAGCCCAGCCCGCGCCGAGGTCGCGCAGCGCCCGGCGCTCGACATGGCCGCGGCGCAGGTAGCGGCCGATCTGGCGACGGGCGATCGTGAACAGCCAGGCGCGCTGCTCGGGCTGCGAGGTCCCGCGAAACGAGCGCCGCCCGCGGAAGGCCTGCGCGAACGTCTCGGCCGTGATGTCGAGCGCCACCTCGGCGTCGAGGGTGCGGCGGGTCACGAACAGCAACACGGTCTCGGCCTCCCGTTCGTAGAGCTCGGCGAACTCGTCGGCGTCGTTCATCGAGGCAAGAGTGCCGCGAGCCCTGAAGTTGTGACGGCCCAGCCGGTGAACCGATCCCTCCACGCGCGCGTAGGACGATGAGCATGCGACGCTTCGGGGAGGTGGCGATGAGGGTCTTCAAGTCGCTCGCGGGGATCGAGCGAGACCAGCCGGCGAGCGCGTTCGTGATCGCCTTCTACGGGATGCTCTTCCTCGTCGCGATGTCGCTCGTCGTCGCCTGGGTCACCGGAACGCCGCTGGAATGCGCGGCCGGCGGGGTCTGCTGAGACCGCGCTGCGTCGAGCGATCAGGCGCGATCGGTCGATGCAGGTGGACAGGCCGGCCGGTCGGCGCCATCGTGTGCGGTTGATGTCGCGCAATCTCGTCGAGATCGTCCGCCGCCACCACGAGGTCGGCGCGCCGACAGCGCTCGAGGTGCTCAAGCGGGCGGTCG
This sequence comes from Solirubrobacteraceae bacterium, assembly GCA_030690545.1. Classification (GTDB taxonomy): domain Bacteria; phylum Actinomycetota; class Thermoleophilia; order Solirubrobacterales; family Solirubrobacteraceae; genus CADCVQ01. Next base: position 379 of record JAUYGN010000109.1, on the reverse strand, counting down.
AGGAGCACGGCGAGATCACCGACGACGACCGCCGCCGCGCGGCCGAGCGCTCCGGGCTGCCGGAGGCCGCCGTGCACGGCGTCTCGACGTTCTACGACGACCTGCTCGCGCCGCGCGGGCGCCGCCACGTGCGCGTCTGCACCGGCACGGCCTGCTTCGCGGCGACCGCCGATGCCCACGTCGACGCGCTGCGCGAGGGACTCGGAGACGGGCTGAAGCTCGGCGAGCGCAGCGCCGACGGCACGGTGTCGCTGGCCGAGACGGTCTGCCTGGGCTTCTGCCACAGCTCGCCCGCGATCCGCGACGGCGACGTCATCGACGCCGGTCCGGGCGCCGTCGCACGCGTGCTCGCCGGCCGCGCGCGGGCCGCCGCCGAGCC
>JAUYGN010000105.1 GCA_030690545.1 Solirubrobacteraceae bacterium | reverse complement strand
CATGCGGGCGCTGTTCGACGACGGCGCCGCGCGCCGCGACGAGCGCCTGCGCGAGGCCGTCGGCCAGCTGCGCGCCGCGGCCGGCCCCGACGCGGCGTTGCGCGTCCTGGAGATCGACCCCGACTCGCGCGTGCCCGAGCGGCGCGTCGTGCTGGCGCCGTTCGAGGTCGGCCCCGTCCGCCGGGGGCCGGCACGATGAGCCCCGGCCCGCGGCGGATCGCCGAGCCGCGCCCCGTCCGGGTGCGGGCCGACGGCGCCGGCGTTCCGCTCGAGGTCGACGGGCGCGCCGTCGACGCCGTCCGCGAGAGCTGGCTGATCGAGGATCGCTGGTGGACCGAGCGGCCGCTGCGCCGCCGCTACTGGGAGATCGTCACGGTCTGCGGGCGCAACGTCGTCGTCTTTCGCGAGCTCGAGGAGCGCCGCTGGTATCGCCAGCGCTGAGCTGAGCCCGCGACGCGCAGTCCTCGCTCCGCGAGGCTGGCAGCTCGTGCTCGGTATCCGAGTACAGGCTGCCAGGCAGGCGCGCTTCCGCGTGCTGGTCGAGGCCGCTGGAGCACACGCGTGACGCGGCAGCCGACCGAGGCGAGCGAGCCGCGATCGCTCCGCCTGCCGCGACGTCCTTGGCCGCACCGCGTGATCGCGCCCGTCCTCGCGGCCGTATTGTCGGGCAGGTGCCCTCGACGCCACCGACCTACCGCGAGCGCCTGCGCCTCGAAGGCGCCGTCCTCGCCGCCGCCGGCGGGCTCGCCAGCGTGCTGCTGCTCGCGCTCGTCGCGGAGGCCAGCGAGCGCGCGGCGAGCACGGCGATCCAGATCGTCTTCGTCGCGGTCGTGCTCGCCGTGGCCGGGCCGATCTTCGTGCGCCGCTGGCTCGGCGAGGCGCAGCCCGTCACGACGTCCGGCGGGCAGCTGACCGGTCAGCCGACCGCGCTGTGGAAGCCGCCGCTCGTCGTCGTCGTGCTGACGGCGCTGTTCGTCGCGCCCGGCGAGCTCGGCATCGGCGCCGTCGGCTGGGACGCGGGCCTGCGGATCACGCTCGGCTGCCTGCTCGTCGGGCTCGCGCAGGCGCTGCTGATCGAGCGCGTCGTCGCGGCCGACGAAGCGCGCAACGGCCGCAGCTACGTCCGGCTGCCCGGATCGCGCGCGACCTCCGGCACGAAGTTGGGGTTCTTTCCGAACGAACGCGCGTAGATTCGTCACGAGTCGTGCGGCAGCCTCGCTGCCATGCGCTCGACCCGCGGTCAGGCGACGCTCGACTACGTCGCGCTCATCGCCGTCCTGGCCGTCCTCTTCACCGTGGCGCTCGGACTGGCGGCCGGTGGCGCGCCGGGGATCGTCAATGCCGTCGTCGGCCAGGTTCGCCACGCGCTGTGCGTCGTCACCGGTGGCCCGTGCCCCGACGAGCGCGCGCGTCCGTGCATCGTCGCGAGCACGCGCGACACGAAGCACATCGCGCTCAACCTGCTCGTCGTGCGCCTCGACCGCGACCGCTACGTGCTGCGCGAGCGCATGTCCGACGGCACCGTTCGCCTGACGGTCGCGCGGCGCTACGCCGCGGGCGCCGAAGGTGGCATCGGCGGTCGCCTGCGGGTGACGTCGAAGCGTCGCGCGGTCGGCGGCTCCGGCGAGGCGCGCGCCGGCCTGCAGGGCGTGCTCGCCCGCGGCCGCGTGTTCGTCGCCCGCGACGATCGCGAGGCCGATACCTTCATGCGGGCGATCCGCGATGGTCGCCAGCCACCGTCGCCGGTCCGCGAGGACGTCGTCGAGGGCGGCGTGCAGGGTGCCGTGCGGGCCGGGATCGGCGGCCCGCGCGTGGGAGCCTCGCTGGATCGGCTGTCGACGGCGATGATCGGCGCGCGCCATGACCGGCGGACCGGCAACGTGACGCTCTCGCTCGACGCGGGATCGTCGGGCTGGGGCGCCGTCAAGGTCGCGATCGGCGGTCCGGCCGGCACGGCCCGGGGCGCGACGACGTTCGCCCTGACGCTCGACCGCGACCGCCGCCCGATCGAGCTGGCGGTCCTGGCGGGGGGAGCGCTGGCCGCCGGCACGACCCTGCCGCTGACGATCGAGGGGCCGGGCGGCAACGCGACGTCATCGCCGGTGACCAGCGATGCGACGGGGTCGGCGGCGCGCGGCGGTGGGCGCCGCTGGGAGCTCGCGGCGCGCCTGGACCTGCGCGACCCGCTCGCCGCCGCGACCTGGGCGAACTTCCGTCGCAACCCGACGAGCGGTGCGGCGGTCGGGGCGCTCGGCGCGGCGATCCGCGATCGCGCGTTCCTCGACGTGCGCACCTACCGCACGGACAGCTCTTCCACCGGCGTCGGCGTGGGGGTCGCGTTCGGCGTGCGGCTCGGTGGCGAGATCGAGGACACGTCCGATCGCAGCCGGTTGCTCGAGGCCTCCTCACGCCCGCCCGGCGGCCTGTGGGAATCCCGCTTCGACTGCGTGCCGTCGTGACGCCGACCGTCACCGGATGCAACGACAGCCGTGGCGTGCGGGTCGACGGCGACCGGCGCTCGTGCGAACATGTGTTCGCAATGACCTATGTCGAGCTGCACTGCCACTCCGCCTACTCGTTTCTCGACGGCGCCTCCCGGCCGGAGGAGCTCGCCGCGGCGGCGGTCAACCGCGGCCATGGCGCGCTCGCGCTCACCGATCACGACTCGCTGTCGGGCGCGATGGAGTTCGCGCAGGCCGCGAAGGCGCTCGGGCTGCGGGCGATCCACGGGGCCGAGGTCACGCTCGGCGACGGACGCCACCTCACCCTGCTCGTCCGCGACGCGAGCGGCTGGCGCAGCCTCTGCCGCCTGCTGACCCGCGCCCATGCTCATACGCGCGACGGGCGCGGGCGCGATCGCGCTGATCCGGCCGTCTCGCTGGACGACGTCGAGGCGCACCGCGAGGGGCTCGTCTGCCTCAGCGGCTGCGCGCGCAGCGGCGTCCGCGACGAGCCGACGATGCGCCGGCTGCTGGGCATCTTCGGCCGTGACGCCTTCCGCGTCGAGTTGCAGCGCCCGCTGGCGCGTCACGACCGGGCACTCAATCGCGGTCTGGCGGGGCTCGCCGAGCGGCTCGGCGTCGCGACCGTCGCGACCGGCAACGCCCACGCACATACGCCCGCGCGGGCGCGGCTGCAGGACGCGTTCGTCGCGATCCGCGAGCACACGACGCTCGACGCCTCCGAGCCGCTGCGGCGCGGCAACCACGCCCACGTGCTGACGACCCCGCAGGCGATGGCGGCGCGCTTCGCCGACCATCCCGAGGCCGTCGCGGAGTCGGGGCGACTGGCCGAGACGCTGACGTTCGACCTCGCGACCGACCTCGGCTACAGCTATCCCGGGGCCGCCGACCCGGCCGCCGGGCACACGCTCGCCGAGATCTGCCAGGCACGCTTCGAGGACCGCTACCCGGCCGGCAGCACGTACCGCGCGGAGGCCCGGATCCGCCTCGAGGAGGAGCTGCGCGTCATCGACTCGCTCGGGCTGGCGGGCTTCTTCGTCCTGCACCACGACATCCTCGAGCTCGCACGCGAGATCGCCGTGCAGGTCCGCGGGCGTGACAGTGCGCGGGCGTCGCTGCCACCGGGTCGCGGACGCGGCTCGAGCGTCTCCTCGATCGTCTGCCATCTCACGGGCCTCAGCCACGTCGACCCGATCGAGAGCAAGCTCCAGCTCGGGCGCTTCGTCCACGAGGACCTCAAGGCGCTGCCCGACATCGACCTCGACTTCCCGCGCGAGATCCGCGAGCAGCTCATCCCGCGCGTGCACGAGGTCTACGGCGACGAGCACTCGGCGCTCGTCGCCGCCTTCCCGACGTACCGCGCACGGGGCGCGATCCGCGAGCTCGGCAAGGCGCTCGGCCTCCCGCCCGGAGAGATCGAGCGCGTCGCGCGCGGCAGCGCGGGCTGGTCCTCGCGCGACGTCGACCGCGACATCGACAGCGCGCTCGGCGAACGCCGGCGGACCGGCCGCTGGGCCTGGCTCGTGCAGCTGGCGCGGGAGGCCTACGGCCTGCCGCGCCATCTCTCCCAGCACTCCGGCGGGATGATCGTCGCGACGCGCCCGCTGATCGACTGCGTCCCGCTCGTCCCCGCCGCGATGGAGGGCCGCCGGATCGCGCAGTGGGACAAGGACTCCTGCGCCGACGCGGGATTCCTGAAGATCGACCTGCTCGGCCTCGGGATGCTCTCGGCCGTCGAGCGCTGCGTCGACCACATCGCCGCCCGTCGCGGCGAAGTGGTCGACCTGTCGCGGATCCCGCTCGACGACAAGCCGACGTACGAATGCATCCAGAACGCCGACACGACGGGCGTCTTCCAGATCGAGTCGCGGGCGCAGATGGGCTCGCTGCGGCGCACGCGACCGAAGGACCTCGCCGAGATCACGATCCAGGTCGCGATCGTGCGTCCCGGGCCGATCGTCGGCGGCGCCGTCAACCCGTACATCGAGCGCCGCCAGCGGCTGAACGCCGACGAGCACTTCGAGATCCCCTACCTGCACCCGTCGCTCGAGGAGCCGCTGCGCGACACGCTCGGGACGATCATCTTCCAGGACCAGGTGCTCGAGGTCGCGCAGGCGTTCGCCGGCTTCAGCGTGGGGGAGGCCGAGGGGCTGCGCCGGGCGATGAGCCGCAAGCGCTCCGAGGAGGCGATCGAGGCCGAGCACCAGCGCTTCGTCGAGGGCGCGATCCGCACGCATCCCGGTGTCACCAAAGAGCTCGCCGAGGAGGTCTTCGCGATGGTCGCGGGCTTCTCGGGCTTCGGCTTCCCGAAGGCGCACGGCGTCGCCTTCGGGCTGCTCGCCTACCAGTCGACGTACCTGCGCGTCCACTTCGGGCCGGAGTTCCTCTGCGCGCTGCTCGACGAGCAGCCGATGGGCTTCTATCCGCCCGACGCGCTCGTCCACGAGGCGCAGCGACGCGGCATCGCGGTGCTCGCCCCCGATGTCAACGCCAGCGAGGTCGGCTGCACGGTGACGGCGGAAGGCGCGGTCCGGGTCGGCCTGGGCTACGTGCTCGGCGCCCGTGCCGACGAGGTCGCGGTGCTCGTCGAGGCGCGTCGCGCCGGTGGCCCGTTCCGCTCGCTGGAGGATCTCGCCTCGCGCGCCGGCGCCGGTCGCGCGGCGCTCGAGAAGCTCGCCTGGTCGGGGGCCTGCGACGCGCTCGCCGGTGGCGATCGCCGCGTCGCGTTGTGGCAGCTCGGGGTGACGGCGCCCGGGACCTCCGTGCGCGGGCGCGAGGGCGTCCAGCTCGCGCTGGCACTCGACCTGCCCGCGGCGCCGCAGCTCCAGCCGCTGTCGGCCTGGGAGGCGATGGTCGCCGACTACGCGACGACCGGGCTGACGGCCTCGACGCACCCGATCGGGCTGCTGCGTCCGCGCCTGCGGGCCGCAGGCGCGGTCGACGTCGGCGCGCTCGAGCATCTGCCGCACGGCGCGCGGGTGCGCGTCGGCGGCCTCGTCATCGCGCGCCAGCGGCCGGAGACCGCGAAGGGCATCACGTTCCTGCTGCTCGAGGACGAGCACGGGACGGTCAACGTCATCGTCTCGCCGCAGATCTACGAGCGCGAACGGCTCACCGTGCGCACCGAGCCGCTCGCCGTCGTCGACGGTCGCCTCGAGCGCCACGCCTCGGCTGGCGGAGCGATCAACATCGTCGCGCGCAGCGTGACCCGCCTGGAGGTCGACGATCGCGTGACGGCACGGGTCGAGGACTTCGCGCTGATCACCGGCTTGGCCGGCGACGCCCACGCCGTCGAGCTCGCGCGCCGGGCCGGGCTGCAGCAGCCGGCCGCGAGCGGATCCGAGGAGCTCGCCGCGACCGGGACAGACGACTTTCGTGCGGTCGCTCCGCCGGTCATGAACTTCGGTGCCGGACGGCGGCGCTGATGGCTCTCGCACCGCTCGCCGCCGGACGTTGACGCGCTACCGCGTCCCCGTCGAGTAAATTGCCCGCCGCATGGCGGCAACGCTCTTTCTCTCGTTCTTCATCGCCCTTGGACTCGGCGTCTTCTTCGTGGCGATGCGCGGAGGCCCGCGCGGCGTACGCGACACGCTCGAAGCCGGACGTCGTCGCCCACTGCATGCCGCCGAGTTCGCGGTCGCCGCCGCGATCGCGCTGTTCGGCCTCGTCGTTCCGGCGGCCGTCATGCTCAGCGACCAGGCCTCGGCCGGGCCGAGCGGAGAGACGCTCTCCGCGGAGCACAAGGACGGCCGCGAGGTGTTCAATCGCAAGTGCGCGACCTGTCACATGCTCGACGACGCCAACGCCGTCGGCCTCGTCGGACCGGACCTCGACGTGCTCGCGCCCACCGCGGGGCTCACGATCAACGCGATCGAAGAAGGCCGCGCCCGCGGGCAGAGCCAGATGCCGGCGCTGCTCATCGAAGGCGAGGAGGCCAGGCACGTCGCCGAGTACATCGAGCACGTCGCCGGCCGCTGAGCCAGCCTCGGGCCCCGGGTACGCCCCGATCCCACCCCGCTTCAGCATCAACCGCCGGCCACGCATTCGCACCGCGAACCCGCAACGTCCGCGATTCCGTCCGCAGTCTTCATAACACTGCACATATGCAGGGAAATCGATCACTGCTACGATGCCGCCGTCAGATCGCCGAATCTTCGAGGCCGTAAGGGCTCGAAGAGCGGGGGAACCACACGCAGGGGCGAATCGCCGAGCAGCTTCGGCGTAGCGCGACTCTCTTTCAGCGCGAGCCCGTCAGCTAACCCCGTAGGCCTCCCCAGAAAGAGGACAAGACCCCATATGGCACACACTGAGGCCCACGCCTGGTGGGCCGATGTAGAACATCTCCGGGACGTCTACGACCGCACCGACGAGGCTCGCCGCCGGGCCGACGTCGCCGAGCGGCGTGCGTCGCACGCACGGGGGAGCCTCGAGGCGCCAGCCGAGCACGATGGTGTCGAGACGGGGGAGCGCCGTCGGGCGGACTCCGGCGAGCGTGGCCATGGGACGCCCGCCGAGCGGCGTCACGCCGACCCCGCCGAGCGGCGTCACGCCGACGCCGGCGCCGATATCGCGCGACCGGCGCCGATCGCGCGTCGCGGTCCGCACTCCAAGGGCAGTTCGGTCCCGGCCCGACGTACGATCGAGATTCGCGGCAATGCGGTGTCCGCGCCTGCGGTATCGCGCATCGAACTGGATCGTCGCCGGCAGCCGCGCCGCGCCATCGCGCGCGCCGAGCCACGGCCGGACAGGCTCGCCCTCTGGGCGCTGCTGATGGGTCTCGTGCTGATCCTGGTCGCCGTCGGCACCGCCGACGCGTCCGTGATCGCGCGCTGATCGCGCCGGACCGATCGCCGCGCGGCCGGCCGATTGCGGTGGTCGCCCATCGGGCAGGCCCTTGCAATATCCATATGCGCGCCTGAGCCCGCATTAAGTCTCGTGCGTAGAACTCGTTGAGCTGGCTGGTCAGGCCTTGTGCGAGCGTGGTCCGCGACCTACACTTACGACAAGTAAGCCATTCAGCGGCACGGACGCTGATCCACCGCCATCCCCCCCAGAAGGCATCTCCATGAAGACACCGATGAGCAGATTCCAGATCCACGACGACCTGACTGCGCCGGAGGGCTCGGTGCCCGTCCTGCGCGGTGCCCTCGCGACCGGTGGCCAGCTGCCGAACTTCCTCGGCGCTCTCGCCGGGTCGCCCGCCGCGCTGCGCGGCTACGCGCGCTTTCGCTCGGAGCTGCGTCGCGGTGAGCTCGACGTCCCGACGCTCGAGCGCATCTCGCTCGCCGTCGCCCAGCACCACGGCTCGCAGCCGGGCATCGCGCTGCACAGCCGCACTGCCCGACAGGCGGGGCTGGCGCTCGACGAGGTTTCGCTCGCACGCAACTTCGCCTCCAGGGACGAGCGCGCCGCCGCGCTGCTGCGCTTCCTGAAGGCCGTCGTCGAGAGCCCCGGCCGCCCGCCGATGCACCTCCACGAGGAGGCCCGCGAGCACGGCTGGAGCGACGAGCAGATCCTTGAAGCGATCGCCTACGTCGCGCTCGAGCGCTTCACCGCGATGGTCAACGTCGCGGGTGACGTGCCGGTCGACGGCTCGGTGGAGGACACCCGGTCGCTGCGCGCCGCCTGACACCGATGGGTGTCCCCGAGGAAGGGCCGGCCCGGAGCACGACGCCGCAGCCGACCGTCGTCGTCACGACGGTGCAGTCGCACTCCACCTGCTGTCCGTACTACCACCAGGCGGTCGAGCTGATCGGGCGTCGCTGGACGGGCGCGATCGTCAGCGTCCTGATCCATCACCGCAGGCTGCGCTTCGGCGAGATCGCCGCCGCCGTGCCCGAGCTCTCCGATCGCCTGCTGTCAGAGCGGATGAAGGAGCTCGAGGCCCACGGCGTCGTCGTTCGCACGGTCCGTCCCGGCCGGCCGGTGCGCGTCGAGTACGCGCTCACCGAGAAGGGCAGCGCGCTCGCGCCAGCGGTCCACGAGCTCGAGTGCTGGGCACGACGCTGGCTGGCGTAATGCCTCCGCAACAATCCAGCGGGCGAGCGGCTGGACTAGGCTCCAGCGCATGACCGCCGACGACCGTCCACAGACGCCCGACGACGTCAAGGCGATCGTCGCCGAGCGCGACATCCGCTTCATCCGACTCTGGTTCACCGACATCCTCGGTCAGCTGAAGTCGTTCTCGATCAATCGCGACGAGCTCGACGACGCGTTCGAGGGTGGGATGGGCTTCGACGGCTCGTCGATCACGGGCTTCAACGCGATCGAGGAGTCCGACATGCTCGCGATGCCGGACCCGTCGACCTTCGCGATCCTGCCCTGGCGCCCGGAGGAGCAGGGCGTCGGTCGCCTGTTCTGCGACGTGCTGACGCCTGAGCGCACGCCCTACGAGGGCGATCCGCGCCACGTGCTGCGGCGCGCCCTGGAGCGCGCGGGGACGCTCGGCTTCGACACGTTCAACGTCGGGCCCGAGCTCGAGTACTTCCTGTTTCGCGACTCCAAGGGCACCGAGGTGCTCGACAACGGCGGCTACTTCGACCTGACGACGCTCGACGCCGGCTCGGACGTGCGCCGCGAGACCGTCCTCGCGCTCGAGCAGCTCGGCATCCACGTCGAGTACACCCACCACGAGGTCGGTCCCAGCCAGCACGAGATCGACATGCGCTACGCCGACGCGATGAAGATGGCCGACGACTGCATGACCTACCGCATCACGGTCAAGGAGTACGCGATGAAGTACGGCTGGCATGCGACGTTCATGCCCAAGCCGATGTTCGGCGAGAACGGCTCGGGCATGCACACGCACATGAGCCTCTTCCGCGACGGCAAGAACGCGTTCTTCGACGCCGACGACCCGTACTTCCTGTCGGATGTCGGCAAGGCGTTCATCGCCGGCCAGCTCAAGCACGCGCGCGAGATGTCGTCGATCTTCGCCCAGTGGGTGAACTCCTACAAGCGCCTCGTGCCGGGCTTCGAAGCGCCCGTCTACGTCGCCTGGAGTCGCCGCAACCGCTCCGCGCTCGTGCGCGTGCCGCTCTATCACCCGGGCAAGGAGAACGCGACGCGGATGGAGCTGCGCTGCCCTGACCCGGCCTGCAACCCGTACCTGACGTTCGCCGCGCTGCTGCACGCCGGCCTGGAGGGCATCGAGAAGGGCTACGAGCTGCCCGAGCCGATGGAGAAGAACCTCTACCACCTGTCGCCCGACGACCGGCGCCGGCTCGGCATCGAGCAGCTGCCCGAGACGCTCGGCGAGGCGATCGAGCTGACCTCCGAGTCCGAGCTCGTGCTGCGCACGCTCGGCGAGCACATGTTCAACCGCTACGTCGAGATCAAGCGCCGCGAATGGGAGGACTACCGCGTCCAGGTCAGCCAGTGGGAGCTGGACCGCTATCTCCCCGTCCTCTAGCAGTCCGCTGGCAGATGCACCCCGTTCGCTCGCGGCGCGCTCCCGATGAGCGCCGTCGGAGCGAGCGGCACGCTGACGATCGGCGGTGACCTCGAGGTCCACCGGCTCGGCTTCGGCGCGATGCGGATCGTCGGCGACGGCGTCTGGGGTCCGCCGCGCGACCGCGACGTCGCGCTCGACGTCCTGCGACGCGTCGTCTCGCTGGGCATCGACCTGATCGACACCGCCGACAGCTACGGCCCGCACATCAGCGAGCAGCTGATCGCCGAAGCCCTCCATCCGTACGCCGATGGGCTGCTGCTGGCGACGAAGGGCGGCATGCAGCGCAGCGGACCCGGCCAGTGGACGCGCAATGGGCGTCCCGAGCACCTGCGCGCCGCCTGCGAGCAATCGCTGCGCGACCTGCGCGTCGAGCGGATCGACCTCTACCAACTGCACGCACCCGACTCCGACGTCCCCTACGAGGAGTCCGTCGGCGCGCTGGCCGAGCTTCAGGACGAGGGCAAGATCCGCCACATCGGCGTCTCCAACGTGACCGTCGAGCAGCTCGACGAGGCGCGCTCGATCGTCGACGTGGTCACGGTCCAGAACCGCTACAACCTCACCGACCGGTCGTCGCAGGACGTGCTCGAGGTCTGTGAGCGCGATGGGCTGGGCTTCGTTCCCTGGTTTCCGCTCGCCGCCGGCAAGCTCGCCGATCCCGGCGGGCCGGTCGCCGAGATCGCCCGCGCGCACGACGCGACGCCCGGCCAGGTCGCGCTCTCCTGGCTGCTGGCGCGCTCGCCGGTGATGCTGCCGATTCCCGGCACGGGCTCGCTGGAGCACCTGCAGGAGAACGTCGACGCGGCCGAGCTCGAGCTCGACGAGCCCGAGCTGCGCCGGCTCGACGACGCGGCGTAGCCGCAGCGGCGCCGCGCCGTCCGCCGGCGAGCGCTCGCGCTATGGCGGGGGCGGGGGCGGGCTGGCTGCCGGCTCGTGCTTGGCGAGCTTCGACGGCAGCCAGATCTTCGACCCGATGTCGAACGTCAGCGCCGGCACGAGCACCGAGCGCACGACGAACGTGTCGAGCAGGACGCCGAAGGCGACGACGAAGCCGATCTGCGTGAGGAAGACGAGCGGCAGCACGCCGAGCACCGAGAAGACGCCCGCCAGCACGACGCCGGCCGATGTGATGACCGCTCCCGTCACCGCCAGCCCGCGCAGCATCCCCTCGCGCGTCCCGTAGCGCAGCGTCTCCTCGCGCACGCGCGCCATCAGGAAGATGTTGTAGTCGATCCCCAGCGCGACGAGGAAGATGAACGCGAACAGCGGCAGCGACGGATCGCTGCCGGGGAAGCCGAAGATCACGTCGAAGACGACCGCGCCGACGCCCAGCGCGGCGGCGTAGGAGAGGATCACCGTCCCCATCAGCATGAGCGGCGCGACGAGCGCCCGCAGCAGCACGATCAGGATCAGCAGCACGACGGCGAGCGCGACCGGGACGATCACCACGTTGTCGCGCGCCGACGCGACGCGCAGGTCGTACTCGACCGCCGTGCCGCCGCCGACGAGCGTCGTCTCGCCGCCCGCGCGCTTGGCGGCGGTGCGGATGTCGGGGATCAGGTCGAATGCCTCGGTCGAGAACGGATCGGGCTCCAGCACCGTGGCCAGCAGCACGCCGTCGGCGCCGCGCTGGACCACGCGCACCTCATCGACGCCGTCGACGGCGGTGACGGCCGCGCTGACCGCCTCGACGCGTGCCGGGTCGGCGACGATCACGTCGGTCGGAGCGTTGGCGCCGCTGGTGAACGACTGCGCGAGCAGCTCCTGGCCGGCGACCGACTCGACGTCGTCGCGGAAGCCGTTGCCGCTCGTCAGGCCGTTGTCGTAGTTCAGCAGGCCCGTCGCGAGCACGAGCAGCAGCGCGATGGTCCCGATCCAGACCCTGCGCGGCCGGCGGGCGACGCGGTCGCCGACGCGCCGCCAGGCGCCGTGCGTCTCGTCGACGCCCTCCGTGCCGTAGACGGGGATCCGTGGCCAGAAGGCGCGACGGCCCCAGATGATCAGCCATGCGGGAAGCAGCGTCAGCATCGCGAGCATCGCGACGGCGATCCCGAGGGCGGCGACCGGACCCAGGCCAGAGGTGCCGTTGACGTCGGCCAGCGTCAGGCACAGCAGCGCGGCGATGACCGTCATGCCGGAGGCGAAGATCGCCGGGCCCGCGGTGCGCAGCGCGAGCGCCATCGCCTCGTGCTTGTCCTCGTGGCGGCGCAGCTCCTCCCGGTATCGCGCGACGAGCAGCAGTGCGTAGTCGGTGCCGACGCCGAGCACGAGGATCGAGAGGATCGCCGACGACTGGCCGTTGACCGTCACGCCGAGCTCGGTCAGCCCGAACCCGAGCGAGCGGGTCGCCAGCTCGGCGAAGACGATCGCCAGCAACGGGATCCAGAGGAAGATCGGGCTGCGGTAGATGATCGCCAGCAGGACGAGCACGAGCAGCAGCGCCGCGCCGACGAGCGTGCCGTCGATGTTCTCGAAGACCTTGATCTGGTCGGCCGCGTAGCCGGCGGGCCCCGTGACCTTCGCCTCGAGCCCGCCGCCGGGGTCGCTGACGCGCTCGCGGACGGCGGCGACTGGATCGAGGATCGTGTCGGCCTCGCCGTCGCCGGTGATGTTCGCCTGGACGATCGCAGCCGCGCCGTCGGGGGACTCCTGCGCTGCGCCGAACGGCGACGTCGCGCGCAGGCTCAGCGCGTTGAGCGCGGCGCGGTCGGAGGCGATCCTGTCCTTGTCGGCGGCCGTCAGCCCGCCCTCGCGGCGGTACACGATGACGAGCGGCGCCAGCTCGCCCCCCTGGAAGCGCTCGGTGATCTCCAGCGCCTTCGTCGACTCGGCGTCGCCGGGCAAAAACGAGGTCGACTCGTTCTCCTCGGCGTCGCTGAACTTGTCGGGCAGGCCGGCGGCGAACGAGCCGAGGATCGCGACGAGCCAGATCGTGGCGAGGACCCATTTGGCCGTGCGCCCGGCGGCGAGCGAGAGCAGTGAGGACATGCGGCTACTTCCTACAGCCGATTCCCTTGACTGTCAAGGCAATCAGCGGTATGGATCACTCCATGACGCATGATCGATGACGAGCGCGGGCGGCTGATCGGCGAGGTGATCGCAGCGCTGCGGGCCGACGGAAGCGCCCGTGACGCGCTCGACCACGCCGCCGCGGAGCGGCTCGGCGTCAACCTCACCGACCAGCGCTGCCTCGACGTGCTCGATCAGCGCGGGAGCTCGACGGCCGGCGAGATCGCGAGCGCGCTGGGGTTGACGAGCGGCTCGGTGACGACGCTGCTGGACCGCCTCGAGCGGGCCGGCTACGTGCGCCGGACCCCCGACCCGGACGACCGCCGGCGCGTGCGCGTCAAGCTGACGGCGCTCGCGCGCGAGCTGGCGCGCGAGCTCTACGGGCCGCTCGGCGAGGAGGGACGCGCGCTGCTGGCCGAGTACGACGCCGGCCAGCTTGCCTTCCTGCGCGACGTCATGTGCCGCTCGCGCGAGCTGCAACGGCGTCACGAGGCACGGATCAGGTCGTCGGCGCCAGCAGGCGGGCCAGCTCGGCGGGGCCGGTGACCGGAGCCTGGCAGCTGAAGCGCTCGCAGACGTAGGCCGTGGCGGCGCCGTCGCGGGCGCTGCGACCGGCCAGCAGCGGCACGCCGCCGTCGTGCTCGCCGTCGCCGCCGGCGAGCACGAGGTGCGGCCGGAAGGCACTGCGCACGACCCGTCGCAGGGCGCGGAAGTCCGTCCCGTCCGCCCCGACGAGTGCGACCTCGCGGACCGCCGCGAGCTGGAAGTCGAGTGCCTGCAGCAGGTGCCCGAAGGCCAGCGGGGAGCGGCGCAGCAGGTCGCCGAACAGCAGCAGGACGCCGGCTCCCCACTGCTCGTAGCGCGTCTCGCCGGTCAGCGCGGCGAGGCGCAGCAGCCCGAAGGCGGCGCTCGACTGGCCCGACGGGATCGGCGAGTCGTCGATCTCCTTGCGCCGCGCGACGAGCCGCTCGTGGTCGCTGGAGGTCTGAAAGAAGCCACCGCGCTCGGCGTCGCCGAAGCGCTCGATCATGTCGTCGGCGAGTGCGCGCGCGGCCTGAAACCAGCGCGCTTCGAAGGTCGCCTCGTAGAGCGTCAGCAGCGCCTCGAGCAGGAACGCGTGGTCCTCGAGGTAGGCGTTGAGCTTCGCCTCGCCGGCGTTGTAGGTGCGCAGCAGGCGACCGTCGGCGGTGCGCATCTCGTCGAGCACGAAGGCCGCGGCGCGGCGCGCGGCGGCGATGTAGTCGTCGCGCTCGAGCACCGCGCCGGACTCGGCCAGCGCGCTGATCATCAGCGCGTTCCAGGCCGTCAGGCGCTTGTCGTCCAGGCCCGGCCAGACGCGCTGCACGCGGACGGCCAGCAGCGCCGCGCGGATCCGCTCGCGGACCTCCGGCTCGGGCTCGGGCCCGCGCGACTCGAGGATGTTCGCGCCCTCGAAGTTGCCGTCCTCGCTGGCGCCGAACCAGGCGATCGCCGCATCGGCGTCGTCGCCGAGGACGGCGCGCAGCTCCTCCAGGCTCCAGACGTAGAACTTGCCCTCGACGCCCTCGGAGTCGGCATCCAGCGCGCTGTAGAACGCGCCCTCCGGCCCGGTCATCTCGCGCAGCGCCCAGTCGAGCGTCTCCTCGACCGTGCGGCGCAGGATCGGGTCGCCGCCGTCGGCGCCGCCGCTGACCTGCCAGCCGTGCAGGTAGGCGCGCGCCAGCAGCGCGTTGTCGTAGAGCATCTTCTCGAAGTGCGGAACCGTCCACGTCGCGTCGACCGCGTAGCGGGCGAAGCCGCCGCCGATCTGGTCGTGGATGCCGCCCGAGGCCATCGAGCGCAGCGAGTAGAGCGCCATCGTCCGCTCGCCGCGGCGCAGCAGGAACTCGATCGTCGAGGCGGCCGGGAACTTCGGCGCGCTTCCCCAGCCGCCGTTGATCGAGTCGTAGTGCGAGCGCAGCTCGACGACGGCGTCGTCGAGGATCTGAGCGTTCAGCGGTCCCGCGGCCGGCTTGATCTGAGCGGCGCCGCCGAGCCGCGCCGCCATCGCCTCGTCCTGCGCGCGGATCTCCTCGCGCTTGGAGTCCCACGCCTCGGCGACGGCGCGCAGCACGGTCGGCCAGCTCGGCATGCCGCGACCTGATGTCGGTGGGAAGTACGTTCCGGCATAGAAGGGCACCTGCTCGGGCGTGATGAAGACGTTCAGCGGCCAGCCGCCGCTGCCGGTCATCGCCTGGACGGCCTCCATGTAGATCGCGTCGACGTCCGGGCGCTCCTCGCGGTCGACCTTGACGCAGACGAACAGCTCGTTCATCAGCGCGGCGATCTCGTCGTCCTCGAAGCACTCGCGCTCCATCACGTGGCACCAGTGACAGGCCGAGTAGCCGATCGAGACGAGCAGCGGGCGGTCCTCGTCGCGCGCTCGCGCCAGCGCGCGCTCGCCCCACGGCTGCCAGTCGACCGGGTTGTGCTGGTGCTGCAGGAGGTACGGCGACGTCTCGCCGGCGAGCGCGTTGGCCATTGGTCAAACGTAGCGATAGCGTCTTGCGGCCGGTCAGCGTTGCCCAACGTCGAGGAGCACACCGTGTCGCAGCATCACAAGCCCATCACCGCGCTCGGCGCGCCGGCCGCCGTCGGCCCGTACAGCCACGCCGTCAGCGCTGCCGGGCTGCTCTTCTGCTCCGGTCAGATCCCGCTCGATGCCGAGACCGGCGAGCTCGTCGGCGACACCCCGGCCGAGCAGGCGACACGCTGCCTGGAGAACCTCGAGGCCGTCTGCGCGGCGGCCGGCGCGACGCTCGCAGACGCCGTGCGCTGCACGATCTACCTGACCGACCTCGGCGGCGCGTTCGCCGAGGTCAACGAGGTCTACGCGACGTTCTTCCCCGCCGATCCGCCGGCGCGCGTCGCGGTCGGCGTCGCCGAGCTGCCGAAGGGGGCGCAGGTCGAGATCGACGCGATCGTCGCGCTGCCGACCGGCTGACAGCGGTATCTGTGCTGGTATCATCGCCCGCATGGCCATGACGCTGCGGTTGACGCCCGACGAGAGCGCTGCGCTGCGCGCGCGCGCGCAGCGCGAGGGCCGTTCGATGCAGGAGGTCGCGCGCGATGCAGTGCGCCAATACGTCGATCGTACGAGCAGCCGGGAGCTGATCGACGAGGTTCTCGACGAGGAGCTACCGCGTTACGCCGAGGCGCTCAAGCGCCTTGGCGAATGATCTTCCTCGATCACGAGGGACTGCTGCATGTCGCTGAGCGGACCCTCGGCATCGCCCCTGTCGTGCGGGACCACGGGCTGCTCGAGTCGGCGCTCGGCCGACCGCGAGCGACTGCCTTCGGGGTCGACGCCTACCCAAGCATCCACGAGAAGGCCGCCGCCCTGCTGCATTCGCTTGCACGCAACCACGCGCTCGTCGATGGCGACAAGCGCCTCGCGCTTGCTGCGACGATCGCCTTCTACGGCATGAACGGTCTGCGGCTCACGCTGTCCAACGACGAGGCCTACTCCCTCGTGATGAGCGTGGCCACCGGAGAGCTCGACGACGTAGGCGCTATCGGTCGGCTGCTCGAGCGCGCCACGGCGCCGCGCGCCTGAGATCAATCGCTGCGCAGCAGCGCTCGCCGGACCTTGCCGCTGGCGGTCTTCGGCAGCTCGGCCGCGAAGTCGACGCGGCGCGGGTACTTGTAGGGCGCGGTCTGCTGCTTGACGTGGTCCTGCAGCGCGCGGGCGAGGTCGTCGGATGGCGCGAAGCCGTCGCGCAGGACGACGACGGCACGCACGATCGCGCCGCGCTCGTCGTCGGGCGCCGCGACGACCGCGGCCTCGGCGACCGCGTCGTGCGCGACGAGCGCCGATTCGACCTCGAACGGTCCGATCCGGTAGCCGGCGGAGATGATGACGTCGTCGGTGCGTCCCTCGAAGTACAGGAAGCCGTCCTCGTCCTGCGTGACGCGGTCGCCGGTGCGCCATCGCTCGGTCGATGCGGAACGGTCCTGCTCGCCCGCGTAGCGCAGGAAGAACGTCGGAACGGTCGCGGGGTCCGCGACGAGCTCGCCGTCGTCGATCGCCAGGCCGATGCCGGGCAGCGCGCGGCCCATCGAGCCCGGCCGCACCGGCTCGCCGGGCGGCATGCCGGTGAGCTGGCCGGTCTCCGTCTGGCCGTAGCCGTCGCGGATCTGCAGCCCGGTCGCCTCCTGCCAGGCGCGCAGCACCTCGGGGTTGAGCGCCTCGCCGGCGGCGACGAGCCCGCGCAGCGACGCGAGCGGGCGCAGCGCCGCGCGCTTGGCGATCACGCGGTACTCCGTCGGCGCCATGCAGAGCACGCCGACGCCCTCGCGCTCGATCAGGTCCAGCCGCTCGGCGGGATCGAAGCGCGCGTCGTGCAGCAGCGCCGCGGCGCCGCGGATCCACGGCGCGACGAACGCGTTGCGCGCCGACTTGCTCCAGCCGCTGGCGGCCGTGCACCAGACGAGCTCGCCGGGTCGCGGCGCGAGCCAGTGCTCGGCCTGCAGGCGCTGCCCGGCGAGATAGCGCTGGGCGTGGACGACCGCCTTCGGCTCGCCCGCCGTGCCGCTCGTGAACGTGATCAGGCACGGGTCGAGCGGATCGAGGGCGGCGGCTGGTGGCAGCGCCGCGGGCTCGGGCTGGGGCCACTGCGCGACGCCCGGGACGAAGATCGTTGGGCCCGCCCAGCCGGCCTGCGTCAGCACGGCCTCGTTGCGGGCGTCGCAGACGACCGCCGCCGGCGGGCAGACGGCGAGCCGCAGCGCGAGGTCGTGCGCGCGCAGCTGCTCGTTGCAGGGCAGCGCGACATAGCCCTGGCGAAAGCAGGCGACCGTCGTCGCGACCCAGTCGGGCTGGTTGCCGACGAGCGTCAGGACCGTGTCGCCGCGCCGCACGCCGAGCGCGTGCAGCCGCGCGGCGAGCGCCTGCGCGGCCCGCGCGACGTCGCCGAACGACCATTCGCGGCGCCCTCCGTCGCGCGCGAGCTCGACGATCGCGAGCCGCTCGCTGGGAGCGCCTTCCACGACGTCGACGGCGAAGTTGCCCATTGCGACGGGCAGTCTTGCAAGCGCCCGGCGCGACGCGCAGGACCGTCGATGCGCGCGCGGTGCCCCGGTGGCGGTCACCGGGCAGGTCGGCCGTTTCGCCGTCGTCGACACGGGTACGCGATCGTCGAACGACGAAGCAACGGCTTGGAGGTGTTGCGATGTCGCAGGATCGGCTGCTACCGAAAGGCGATCGCCACAACGGCGATCGGCTCGGTCACCACGCATCGACGCGGTGGACTCGACCCGAGATGCGCCAATGAGCCTGCGCAGATCACTCGGCTGGGGTCTCGTCCTGACCCTCGTCGCGACCGTCGTCACCGTCGTCACCGGATTCGTTGCCGGCGCCGGCTTCAGCGTCCCCGGCGTCGCGGAGATGTCGTCCTCGTCGTCCGGCGCGCCGGCGACCGAGCTCTTCTTCGTCAACCCGTTGGCGCCGCTCGCGCTGGCCGGGCTCCTGGGTTTGGTCATCTGGTCGGTGAGCCGCGCGCGCGGATCGCAAGCGGATGACTAGGGCCTCGGATGACTAGGGCCTCGCAAGCGGATGACTAGGGCCTCGACCGCCGGACTCACCATGAGCGAGGCGGGCGAACGGGCGCGAGCGCGCGCGGCGGCGATCGTCAGGCGCGGTTGAGCGTCTGCTCCAAGCCCGCGCGCGTCTTCTCTCCCGAGCGGTTCGTGATCGCGGCGGCGATCGGCTTGGCGATCTTGCTGACGCCCTTGAGCTCGATCTCCGTCGCATAGGCGACCTCCGACCCGCCGTCGGCGGTCGGGCTGATCGTGAACGTGTCGACCCCGTCGACCGCGTTCGAGGTACCACGCGCCACGATCCGGCGCGGGTGCTCGAGCTCGACGAGCGCGTAGTTCAAGCTCGCCGTCAGTCCGAACCTGCGTACGTCGACGCGGAACGTCGCGCCGACGCGCACGGCGTCGCCCTCGCTCACCTGCTCGGTGGCCTCGGTCTCCGGGTCCCACTCGGGGAGGTTGCGCAGATCGGCGATGTAGTCGAATACCTCATCGGCCGGCTTCGGGCTCGTCACGGTGAAGGAGTAGGAAGTGCTCATGTGCTTCGCGTACCCCGGAAGGCGACCACCGATGCGTCGCGCGTCGCATCGCGGCTCGACGACCGCGCCGCACGATCGCGTCGTACGCAACAACGCAACACAACGCAAACGCGTCCGTCCGTCCGTCCGCGCCGACGACCGACGCCGGCGGATGGGTGCCTGCGGACCGACGGGCGCCGGTAGCATCTTCGTCATGGCCGTGGCGCCTGTTCCGTACAGCGAGTACACCGACGAGCAGAAGGACATCATCGCGATGGTCCGCCAGTTCGCCGACGAGCAGATCCTGCCCAACGCCGAGCACTTCGACCACGAGGACGAGTTCCCGCAGGACATCGTCGACCAGATGAAGGAGCTCGGCCTGTTCGGCGTCACGATCCCCGAGGAGTACGGCGGGATGGGCCTCGACCTGACGACGTACGTGATGATCGTCGAGGAGCTCTCGCGCGGCTGGATCTCGATCTCGGGGATCGTCAACACGCACTTCATCGGCTCCTACCTGCTGATGAAGTTCGGCACCGAGGAGCAGAGGCAGAAGTACCTCCCGGTCATGGCGACGGGGGAGTGCCGCGCGGCGTTCAGCCTGTCCGAGCCGGAGATGGGCTCCGACGTGCAGGCGATCAAGGCGACGGCGACGAAGCTCGACGGCGGCGACTACGAGCTCAACGGCCAGAAGATGTGGGTCACGAACGGGCTGCGCTCGACGATCGTCTTCACGCTCGTGCGCACCGACCCGAAGGCCGACCCGCCCTACAGGGGGATGTCCTGCTTCATCGCCGAGAAGGAGCCGGGCGTCTCGGTCAACAGCGGCGAGTACGCCGGCTTCACGGTCCCGCCGCCGCTGAAGAAGATGGGCTACAAGGGCGTCGAGTCGACCGAGCTGATCTTCGACGGCTACCGCTGCCCGGCGCAGAACATCCTCGGCGGCGAGGACGCCGGGCTGAACCGCGGCTTTCAGCAGATGATGGACGCGCTCGAGGTCGGTCGCGCGAACGTCGCCGCGCGCGGCGTCGGCATCGCCCAGCGCGCGCTCGAGCTCGCGCTGCGCTACTCGCAGGAGCGCAGGGCCTTCGGCAAGCCGATCGCCCAGCACCAGGCGGTCGCGTTCCGCCTCGCGGAGATGGCCACCAAGGTCGAGGCCGCCCACGCGATGATGGTCAAGGCCGCCCGGCTCAAGGACCGCGGTCAGCGCAACGACGTCGAGGCCGGGATGGCCAAGATGCTCGCCTCGGAGTACTGCAACGAGGTCGTCGAGGACTCCTTCCGCATCCATGGTGGCTACGGCTACTCCAAGGAGTACGAGATTGAGCGCCTCTACCGCGAGGCCGCGTTCATGCTCATCGGTGAAGGCACCTCGGACATCCAGAAGATGATCATCAGCCGCAGCCTGCTCAAGGACTACAAGCTGAGCTGACCTGGTCGCCTGTGCGTGCCCCACGGGCACGCACAGGCACCGACCGGCGGATCGACCGGCAGGGGCTGGTCAGCGGTGTGCTCAGTAGGTCTTCTCGATGCGCGCGAGCAGCGCGCGGAGCTTCTCCTCGTCGCGGTCGGCCGCCGGGACGAGCACCTCGGCCACGACGTCGAGGACCTCGGAGAGCCGCTGGTTCAGCCGCCGGCTCTCGGTCACGGCCTCCTCGAGGGCCGACACCCGGCGGGCGAGCTCGGCGTTGCTCGGACCGTTCGCCCGGCGGGCGACCCGCGCACGCAGGCCGGGGCCCGTCTTCGGCTTCGACTGGTTCGCGGCCATCAGTGCCACCTCACGATCATTCGGCAGATGTAGGGGTTCTCCTTGCCCAGCGGGGCGAGGTCCCGACCCTTGAGCACCTCGACGACGGTGCCGCCGCGGCGCTCGATCTCGGCGCGCACCCGGGCGGGTGCGGGGTACTGCCGCTTGCGCGGCCCGAAGTGCTTGGGCTCCTGACGGGAGCGGGGGGTGCGGAACTCCAGGAACGTCAGCCCGCCGCGGCGCTGCACCATCGCGCAGAACCGCCACAGGTCCTCGCGCGCGGAGGGCTCGAGGTTGTCGAGCAGGCCGCGTGCGTAGACGTGCCGGACCCCGGGCTCGTGGGCGAGCTGTGCCCCGCGCAGGAGGACATCGCGGGGCGAGGCCACCGACAGCTCGGTGAGCCGGACGGTGACACCGCGCCGCCGGGCGAGGCGACGGGCCAGGGCCCGGCCCTTGCTGGAGTAGTCGAAGGCCCGGACGTCGTACCCCTGACCGGCCAGGAAGACCGAGTCGCGGCCGTTGCCGCAGCCGAGGTCGACCACCGTGTCGGGGCCGTCGCTCACGGTGCCCGCGGCCTCACGGGCGGCGCGGTCGGCGGCCATCCGCTCCTCAGCCCACCCGGCGAACAGCGAGGGGCGGTTCGGGACCTTGCGGCCCTGGGAGCCGCCGTAGAAGGTCTGCCAACCCTTGAGGCCCCGTCGGGCCCCGCGCCACCAGCCGCTCATGATGGTGGTGTTCTCCGGCGGGTGCTCGAAGTGGAAGGCCGGGTCGGGAACCTTCCAGCCGGGGCCGTAGGTGTAGGCGAGGAACGCGTCGACGTCGCGGGGAGCCGGCATCTCGACGCCCTCGAGGGTAATCGTGCCGAAGGGCACGATGGCCTCCCGCGGGAGTCGGCCGCGCAGCGAGCCCATGATGTGGAAGTGGTCCCCGACGTGGAAGGACCCGAAGACGTCGACCCCGGCGCGCGCGCCGTTCGGCAGCGGCACCCAGACCTTGAAGTTCGCGCTCGACATCCGCGCCACGGACCAGCCGCGCTCCCGCATCGTCAGCTCGGCCGCGCGGCACTCCCGGATGATGTCGAAGGGATGCGTGTGCTTGCTGAGGAAGGCCACGTCGGTGTCCGAGTCGTGCCCGATCATCGCGCCGGTACGCCGGGCGCCCAGCAGGCAGCCGTAGGCGAGGTAGGCGTCAAGACCGCAGACGTCGCGCAGGTCGTCGAGGACGCGTGCGGTGGCCTCGACGAGGTGGCGTCGGGAGTCGGAGTCGGTGGTGGTGAAGGTGCGCTGCAGACGACCGGTCTTGTCGACCGCCAGCGGGTTGCCGTCCTTGTCCCGCAGCCGCAGCGCGCGGTCGGTGCTCCCGAAGCGCACCTCGTCGGCGCGCCAGAGCTCCTCGCCGGAGTTGTGGACCACCAGGCGCACGGGGGTCACGCCGTCGAGCCGCTCGGCCAGTGACCCCGGCCAGCCGACGATCAGCTCGCGTCCCTGGCGGGCGCCGTCGCGCGCGGGGTTGAACGACCAGACGCGGTCGTCGCCGAAGAGGATGTCGACGGGTTCGTCGAGCGCCTCACCGAGGACGATCCCGCGGTCGGAGACCTCAGCCCGCATTCGTCCACCGCCACGAGTCGAGCACGGTGTCGACCGCGTCCTGCCGGACGTCGTCGGCGGTGTCCGCGGTGTGGGTGAAGGTGACGACGTAGAGGTCCCCCTTGCGCAGCACCGCGAGCTGGTCGAAGACGATCGCGATGCCCTGCTGGTCCCCGGCCGCGCTCTGCTGGATCGCCGGCGCGCAGCCGACCTCGCGGTCCTCCCGGGGCTCGACGCCGGTCGCGATGCTGGCCAGCTCGTCGGCGAGCTGGTCACGCACCGGGTCGAGCTCGGTCAGGCCGGTGCCCTCCGAGACGATGACGTTCACGTTGTCGCCGAAGCCGTCGGCGACGTCGGTCTGGTCGGCGTACGCCAGGTCGCCCTGCGGGAACATCTGCTGCATGGCAGCCGTGGCGTCGTCCCAGCCCTCCGGGGCGTCGAAGGCGTAGCCGCTGCCGACCGCCTGGTCCGCGGCCGCCTCGGTGGTGGTGCACCCGTCGTCGGTCGGCTCCGGCTCCTCGCTGATCGCGATGCTCGGCGAGTCGGTGGCCTCGGCGGGATCCTCGGCAGCGGCCGGCTCGTCGCCGGCGCAGCCGGTGAGGGCGAGCGCGGTCGCCAGGGCGACGAGGGAGGTCCGGACGCCCCGAGGCGACGGAAGATGGCTCATGGGCGCTCACTCTACGGCCGGCGGGACTGCGGGCTAGCGGGGGTCGACGTGAGTTCCGCTGCCCACCTCCGTGAGCAGGGAGAGGCATGCGCAGCCCTCGGCTCGCCGATGTACGCCGCGCTCTGCGCACGGCTCGCCGACGACCTCGAGGCAGGGGGTCCCACGGCAGCGCTGCTCGAGCCCCACGTCGACCTCCGGGGCCCGGACGCGCTGGCGCTGCGGCTGCTCGGCAGCGTCCATCGCCTGGTCCTCGAGCGCCGGGCGGGAGCGCTCGCGGCGTACTTCCCGAGCGGGGGGGGCGTCTGGGAGGAGGAGCCGGGGTGGGCGGCCTTCCGGGAGGTCCTGGCCGACGCCGCGCTCACCCTGGACCCGGCGTGGTCGGCCCACCCCGGGGAGGCGTGGCCGGACCTGGTCGTCGCCGAGCGACACGGGTGCGACACCCACCCCGTCGACCCGACCACGACCGAGGGGCGCACCGCTCTCTCGGCCTACACCTGGCCCGACCAGCCCGCCCGCTGGGAGCGGCTGGGGGCAGCACTGGAGTTCGCCCGCGCGGTGCCCGCGGAGGTCGTCGCCGAGCCCGGGGCTCCGCACGCCTTCCTGGTCACCCTCACCACCTCCGACGGCGGAGCCGTCGCGGAGCGCGTCCTGGGTACGGCCGAGCCACACGGACCGCCCTGCCGGTGGGATCCCGTCACCGACGGTGGGGGATAACCCCTCGACGCCCGCCCGTGCCGCTGCCAGGGTGGGGGTTCGACGACGGGAAGGGGCATGCCATGGCGGACGACCAGGCGACGGGGTCCAAGGGGCCGGCCGACATCAAGGCCAAGATGCGTGAGGCACTGGAGCGTAAGAAGGGCAACGACCCCGGGGTCGCGCACCCGGCGGAGTCGCGCGAGAAGGCGCACGGGCCGGAGGTGCTCGACGCCGGAACGAAGATGCACCGGCGCAAGGCCGGCGGCGGGGGCTCCTGACCCCTCGCCAGCGCCGCACCAGCACGTCTCACCCGGGACGCCCCCCGCTGCGGGGGGCGTCCCGGTTGGCATGATGGGGCGCCGTACCCGTCGGTCACGAGCACAGGAGAACGCATGCAGTTCGGACGCAGCTACGAGGAGTTCGAGGTCGGTGCGACCTACAAGCACTGGCCCGGCAAGACCGTGACCGAGTTCGACGACCACATGTTCTGCCTGCTCACGATGAACCACCACCCGCTGCACCTCGACGAGCACTACGCCGAGGAGACCACCCAGTTCGGCAAGAACGTCGTGGTCGGCAACTACGTCTACTCGATCCTGCTGGGCATGAGCGTGCCCGACATCTCCGGCAAGGCCATCGCCAACCTCGAGGTCGAGTCCCTGCGCCACGTCGCGCCGACCTTCCACGGCGACACGCTGTACGGCGAGACCACGGTGCTCGACAAGTGGGAGTCGAAGTCCAAGGACGACCGGGGCGTCGTGCACGTCGAGACGATCGGCTACAACCAGGACGGCAAGGTCGTGTGTCTCTTCCGCCGCAAGGTGATGGTGCCCAAGGACAGCTACCTCACGGCGCGCGGTGGCGAGCAGCCGGGGCGTCCGGTGCCGCAGGCCGACAAGAACTGGCCCGGACCCCAGGGCGCCGACGGCTCCTGAGCATTAGTCTCCTGCTGTGACGCTCGCAGCAGGCTGTCCCCGCTGTGCCGCGCCGGTCATCGAGGACCGGAGCGGTGACACCCACGCCTGGCGGTGCACCGACCACGGGCCGGTCCCCCCGTTGTGGCGGCCTGCCAGTGCGACGTACGGCGCCTTCGTCGACCACCTGGCCCGGGCGGGGGAGTTCCCGACCTACCTGCCGTGGCCGATGAGCCCGGGCTGGTCGATCACCGACTTCGGGGTCGTGACCGACGCCGACGGGACGGCCACCAGCGAGGGGCCGCCGCCGGGGGCGCGCGCCACGGTCAGCACCTGCGCCGGGAGCAGCGACCTCGACGGCGTCGTGGAGGTGACGGTGGTGACCGAGGAGGCCGGGATCGGCCTCGGGCGGCGCGTCGCGCGGACCCGCCACGACGACCCCGGGGGCGAGGTCGGAGTCGGACGTCCTGCCGTGCGCGTGCGGCTCGGGTCCAAGACGGTGCCGCTCTGGCCGGTGTCGACCAGCGCCTGCGACGTGGAGTTCGACCGCTCGGTCTTCGCCGGGGAGGCGGAGGGCCGCTGGCTGTGGATCGTCCTGCGGCCCGCGTCCGCAGCGCTGCTGCTGCGCGACGACTGGATCCTCGCCGACGTGGCCGGGTTCGGTCCGCACCTGCTGGAGATGCCGTTCGGGGGCAGCCCGCCGGCGTGGTGACGCCGGCGATCGGCACGGGTGACCGGCACTACGGTGGCCCCATGCGCATCGACCTGCACACCCACAGCTCGCGCTCGGACGGCACCAGCCCACCGGCCGTGCTGGTCGAGCAGGCGGCCGCGGCCGGGCTCGATGTCGTCGCGCTCACCGACCACGACACGACCGACGGGTGGGAGGAGGCCGCTCGCGCTGCCGAGGAGCACGGCATCACCCTCGTGCGCGGCGTGGAGATCAGCTGCCGGCACAAGCGCCGCGGGGTGCACCTGCTCGGCTACCTGCCCGACCCCACCCACACCGGGCTGGCCGACGAGCTGAACCGGATCCTCGCGGGCCGCACCGGCCGCATGCCCGGCATCGTCGCCAAGCTGCAAGGCCTCGGGATCGACGTCACCGAGGACGACGTGCACGCCGTCTCCGGGGACGCTGCGGCCAGCGGCCGCCCCCACGTCGCCGACGCCCTGGTGGTGGCCGGCGTGGTCACCGACCGTGAGGAGGCGTTCCGGCGCTACCTCGGGCCGTCGGGGCCGGCGTACGTGCAGCGCTACGCCACGCCGCTGGTCGAGATGATCGGCCTGCTCCGCGACGCCGGCGGCGTCAGCGTGCTGGCCCACCCCTGGGGCCGCCACGACGACCACGGCCTGGACGCGGAAGCGTTCGCCGATCTCGGGCGGGCCGGGCTGACCGGGGTCGAGGTCGACCACCAGGACCACGACCCGCAGACGCGCGAGGAGCTGCGGGCCATCGCCCGCGACCTCGGCCTGGTGGTCACCGGCTCCAGCGACCACCACGGCACCGGCAAGGTCGACCACGACCTGGGCTGCAACACCACCCACCCAGAGGAGCTCGAGCGGCTGCTCGCCGCGGCGTCGGCCGCGGCCGACGCGGCCGGTCGGGACACCCCGGGGCTCGTCGGTGGTCGGGCCCAGGGCCAGCGGGTGTCGGGCTAGCGCCGGCCCATGCCCTGCAGCCGGGCGAGCACCGGCTTCGGCACGTACCGCAGCGCGATGACGATCGCCCGGTAGCGCCGGGACGGCACGGAGATCCGGCGACCGCGCTCCAGGTCCCGCAGACCCTCGCGGACCACGTCCTCAGCGTCCATCCAGAGGAAGCCAGGCGCCGAGCCCTGCGAGACGTCCATGCGGGCGTGGAACTCGGTCCGGGTGAAGCCGGGGCACAGTGCCATGGAGCGCACGCCCTGCGGGCCGTAGGTCAGGTCGGCCCACTCGCTGAACGAGGTCACCCACGCCTTCGCCGCGCTGTAGGTGCCGCGCGGCAGGTAGCCGGCGACGCTCGAGACGTTGAGGACCGCACCCTCCCCGCGCGCGACCATCGGGCCGAGGGCGGCGTGCGAGAGGCGGAGCACGGCGGTGACGAGGACGTCGAGCATCGCCTGCTCGGTCGCGACGTCGTTGTCGAGGAAGGGGTGCTTGAGGCCGTAGCCGGCGTTGTTGACCAGGAGGTGCACCGGTCGGGCAGGGTCGGCCAGCCGCTCCGCGACCCGGTCGACGTCCTCGCGGACGCCGAGATCGGCCACCAGCACCTCGACCGTGACGCCGTGCGCAGCCCGCAGCTCCTCGGCCACCGCCTCGAGCCGGTCGCGGGTCCGGGAGACTAGCACCAGCACGTCGTACGACGGCGCGAGCTGGCGCGCGAGCTCCCGGCCGATGCCGGCCGTGGGGCCGGTGACGACTGCGGTGCGTGGGGCGGGTGGGGGAGGGGTGCTCGCCATGACCGCAGTGTGGCAGGGACGGGGTGTCGGTGAGGTCCCGTGGTGCACAATGGCGGCGATGAGCACTCGACCGCAGGTCCTCGCCGTGGCCAACCAGAAGGGCGGCGTGGCCAAGACGACCACCGTCGCCTCCCTCGGCGCCGCCCTGGCCGAGCTCGGCCACCGGGTGCTGCTGGTCGACCTCGACCCGCAGGCCTGCCTGACCTTCTCCCTCGGCATCGACCCCGAGGACCTCGACATCTCGGTCCACCACGTGCTGACCCAGGGCAAGAGCCCTGTCGACGTGGTCATCGCGACCGACGACGGCGTCGACCTGCTGCCGGCCACCATCGAGCTCGCCCGCGCGGAGGCCGACCTGCTCACCCGCACCGGTCGTGAGCACGTCGTCCGGATGGCGATCGACGAGCTGACCGACTACGACTGGGTCCTGCTGGACTGCCCGCCCTCGCTCGGGGTGCTCACCGTCGCGGCGCTCACCGCCGCCGACTCGGTGCTGGTGCCGCTCCAGTGCGAGACGCTCTCGCACCGTGGCGTCGGCCAACTGCTCGACACCGTCCACGACGTGCGCCGCTACACCAACCGCACGCTGCGGGTCGAGGGCGTGCTGCCGACGCTGTACGACGGCCGCACCAACCACGCCCGCGCCGTACTCGACACGATCTCGGAGACCTACGAGCTCGACGTCATCGAGCCGCCCATCCCGAAGTCGATCCGGTTCGCCGAGGCCCCCGCGGCCGGGCGCTCGATCCTCGCCACGTCGCGCAAGCACCGCGGCGCCGAGGCCTACCGCGAGGTCGCGGCCAACCTCGTGCGGCGCGCCGCGGCCGCGTCCTAGCCATGGCCGTCGGGCGGCACCGGGCTACGCGCCCCCGCCGCAGCCCCCTCCACGCCCCGGTCACGCTGGCGTCGATCTCGTCGGTGGTGACCCTGGTGGTGGTGCTCACCGCCGTCGGCGCGCTGTCCCCGGGCGGGGCGGAGCCGGCGTACGCCGACCCGCAGCAACCTCCGGCGCCGGCCGTGACGACCCCTCGCCCTGCTCCGGCTCCGGCTCCGGCCACTAATCCGGTCCGGGTCGCCGGACCGGCGACGGTGCAGCCCTCGCCCGTCTCCGGCACGGCGCTGCCTGCCCGCAGCGGCACCGGGCGCCGCGTGGTCTTCGACCGCGCACGGCAGCGGGTCTGGCTCGTCGGGGTCGGC
This sequence comes from Solirubrobacteraceae bacterium, assembly GCA_030690545.1. Lineage (GTDB taxonomy): Bacteria > Actinomycetota > Thermoleophilia > Solirubrobacterales > Solirubrobacteraceae > CADCVQ01. Next base: position 2,901 of record JAUYGN010000105.1, on the reverse strand, counting down.
CCGGGCGGTCGGGACCGGGTGCGACGCACCTACCTCGTCTCGGGCAGTCTCACCGACAACCTCGACGCCGGGCGGTACGCCGTCTGGTCCCGCTCGCGCCACGCGATCGGCATCGACGACTCGGGGACGATGGAGTACATGGTCCGCTTCGCCCGCGGTGAACGGGCCGCGATCGGCTTCCACGACATCCCCGTGCACCGCGGGCAGCGCGTGCAGACCCGGGCGCACCTCGGCACGCCGCTCTCGCACGGCTGCGTGCGTCAGGCGCCGGCCGATGCCCGGGCACTGTGGCGGTTCGCGCCGGTCGGCACCCCCGTCGTCGTCACCGGCTGAACGTGCGAGGACCCCGGACGGCGGTGCCGTCCGGGGTCCTGCGCGGTGCCTGGGTCAGTCGGTGCCGGCGGTGGCCGCGGAGCTGTCCTGACCGCCGCCGGAGCGACGGCGCCGGCGCCGGCGGGGCGCGGCGTCCGAGCCCTCGGCCTGCTCGCCACCGGAGGGCGCTGCTGCCTCGGCAGGCGGCTGGCCGTTGCGGGTCCGGGAACGGCCGCGGTCCCGGCGCGGACGGTCGCCGCCGGAGGAGCGGCCGCCACTATCGCGGCCCCCACTATCGCGGCCCCCACCGTCGCGACCGCCACGGTCCCGGTCGCCGCCTGAGCGGCGCGGCTCGGCCGGCTTCTCCGGGACGACGCGGCCCTTGGTGCCGGGCGCGATGCCCTGGTCGTGGAAGAGGTGCTCGGAGGTCGAGTACGTCTCCTGCGGGTCGTCGAAGGGCAGGTCGAGGGTCTTGTTGATGACCTTCCACCGCGTCACGTCGGCCCAGTCGACGAAGGTGATCGCCGTGCCCGTGGCGCCCGCGCGACCGGTGCGGCCGATGCGGTGCACGTAGGTCTTGTCGTCCTCGGGGCAGGTGTAGTTGATGACGTGGGAGACGCCGGAGACGTCGATGCCGCGGGCGGCGACGTCGGTGGCCACGAGGACCTTGAGCCCGCCCTCGCGGAACTTCGCCAGGGCCCGCTCGCGCGCGGCCTGCTGCATGTCGCCGTGCAGGGGGCTGCTGGGGAACCCACGCTCGGCGAGGTCGTCGGCGATCCGCTGGGACTGGCGCTTGGTGCGGGTGAAGACGATGAACTTCTCGGAGTTCTCCGCCTGCATGATCCGCCCGATGATCTCGGGCTTGTCGAGGTCGTGGGCCTGGTAGATGAACTGCGCGGTGGCCGGCACCAGCTGGTTGTCACCGGAGGACTCGGCGCGGATGTTCATCGGGTGCCGCATGTGGCGGCGTGCCAGGGTCACGATCGCCGAGGGCATCGTGGCCGAGAACAGCATGGTCTGACGGGTCTCGGGGGTCTTGGCGAGGATCCGCTCCACGTCGGGCAGGAAGCCGAGGTCGAGCATCTCGTCGGCCTCGTCGAGGACGAGTGCCTTGACGTGGGAGAGGTCCAGGGAGCGCCGGTTGGCGAGGTCGAGGAGGCGGCCCGGGGTGCCGACCACGAGGTCGACGCCGGACGCGAGGGCCTCGAGCTGGGGCTCGTAGCCGACGCCGCCGTACACGGTGAGGACGCGCATGCCGCGGTCGGCGCTGGCCAGCTTGACGTCGTTGGAGACCTGGAGCGCGAGCTCGCGGGTCGGGGCGACGATGAGGGCCTGCGGCTTGCCGGGAGCGGCGAGCTGGTCGTAGTCAGGGTCCTTGGGAGCGACGCTGCGCTGGATGACGGGGATGCCGAAGGCCAACGTCTTGCCGGTGCCGGTGCGGGCCTGTCCGATGAGGTCGGTGCCCATGAGGGCCACCGACAACGTCATCTCCTGGATGGGAAAGGGCTCGATGATGCCGGCGCGCTCGAGGGCGTCGGCGATCTCGGGGTGGACCCCGAGGTCTCGGAAGGTGGTCAGGAGCTTGCCTGTTCTCTCGGAAGATGTGACGGGCGGCGTCCCACTCCGGGCCACCGCGAGGGTGCTGGCCGTCCGAGCCCGCGAGCAACGCGCGGGCGGGCACCCTCAGGCGCCGCTGGAGGACGTGTCCGGAGCCCATCGTAGCGCCGATCGCCGCCGGAGTCCGGTCGCGGTCGATGACCTACGCTGCGGCCATGACCGAATCGGGCACGGGCGCGTTCGCGGACCCGGAGTACCACGCGGCCGTCGTCGACCTGCTGGGCGCGATCGGCTACGGCCAGCTGTCGGCCTTCGAGCGGCTCGCCGAGGACGCCAGCACGGCGCCCGGGCTCGAGGACAAGGTGGAGATCGCGACGATGGCCTGTCGGGAGCTGGCCCACCTCAACCGGCTGCGCGACCGGCTCTCCGAGCTCGGGGTCGACCCGTTCGAGGCGATGGCGCCGTTCCGTGCGCCGATCGACGCCTTCCACGCCCACACCGCCCCGCGGGACTGGTACGAGAGCCTGGTGAAGGCGTTCGTGGGCGATGCGCTGGCCGCGGACTTCTACCGCGAGATCGCGGCCTTCCTCGACACCGGCACGCGTGAGCTGATCATCGACACGCTGAGCGACACCGGCCACGCCGGCTTCGTCGTCGACCGGGTACGCCGGGCGATCGAGGCCGATCCCCGGCTGGGCGGTCGCCTGGCGCTCTGGGGGCGGCGGCTGATGGGGGAGGCGCTGACACAGGCGCAGCGGGTGGCCGCGGATCGGGACGCGCTCTCGGCGCTCCTCAGCGGGGGTGTCGACCGGCCGGGGATGGACCTCGCGGCCGTGGGCCGGATGTTCACCCGGCTGACCGAGACCCATGCCCAGCGGATGGCCGACCTCGGCCTCGCGAGCTGAGCCGACCTCCGGTGCGCCGGCCGGGCCCCCTGCCAGCGGCTGCGGTCAGCTGCGGAAGCCGACCGTGCCGGTCACCTCGCGGCCGATCTCGACGTACGCGATCTTCGAGGCGGGCACCAGCACGCGG